>CAVRZY010000243.1:0-71524 GCA_963725415.1 uncultured Acidobacteriota bacterium
TTGTCAGCCAGCTGCGTTCATGGAAGAGGAATACCCTTCGCGTCTTAGTTATGCCTGACCATCCCACACCCATCAGGACCCGGACCCATAGTCCGGACCCGGTCCCGTTTTTGCTGTGGGGGGAGGGGTTTACCCCTAACGGAGCCAAAAGGTTCACTGAAGCTGAGGCAGCAAAAACGGGCTTGTTTATTGACCCGGGATATAATATTATGGATAGATTAGTTCAGGTAAATAATGGGATTAATTGTTCAAAAGTATGGCGGTTCATCGGTGGCGGATGCCGAGAAGATTAAGAACGTAGCCCGGCGTATAGCAGCTACCAAAGATAGGGGCGACCAGGTAGTGGTAGTGGTCTCGGCGATGGGGGATACCACTGATGATTTGAATAAGCTGGCTTATCAGATTACTGAACGACCTGACGAGAGGGAGCTTGATGTTCTGTTGTCCACCGGGGAGGTCGTATCCAGTACCCTGCTGGCTATGGCACTTCATAAGATGGGTTACCAGGCAATTAGCCTCACCGGTGCCCAGGCGGGTATCAGGATACGCGCTGCTTTTACCTGTAGCCGAAGCTGCCCCGGCGCTGTTCACTCTGAACTCTTCCGGCAGGGGTCCGGGCGCCATTCTGAACCAGGACGGAAGTCTGAATGATGCCTCGAACCCCGCACCGCCGGGCTCGATCGTGGTGCTATACGCGACGGGGGAGGGCCAGACGCAACCCTCGGGTGTGGACGGGCTTTTGGCGACGGCTGCATTGCCCAAGCCGCGGCTGGCCGTGAAGGTGCGGATCGGCGCCCGGGAGGCGGAAGTGCTCTATGCCGGCGCAGCGCCCGGTTTGGTCGCGGGCGTCATGCAGGTGAACGCCCAGGTGCCCGATAACGCTCCCTCCGGCAGCGCTGTCCCGATCGAGATCAGCGTCGGAGAGGCGCGCAGCCCTCGCACGGTCACCGTGGCGGTGCGGTAGCAGATCGAATGACTTGCTTGGGGGCTGGAATGATCTGACCGGTCTGCCAGTCCCTCCACTGGGCTGCCGCGGCCTCTGGCGGGAGCATCATCTGCCCGGGCTCAACCACGCCGCGCTCGACGCGCTCGAACAGGCAGACCTGCCGGAGAATCTTGGCCTTCGGATCCTCGGGGTTCTCCGGAAACTCGGCGATCACCTGGCGTGGCAGGCCATCGGTGGCCTCCAGGCCCAGCCAGAGCCGGTGGCGTTCCTCCAGCAGGGAGAACCTGGGAACGCTGGTGGGCTTGAGTTCAAACCACTCCAACCTTCCGCCTCGTGTGTTGCTTCCAGCGGGCCTGCCAACCGGCTGGAAAGCGGCGACCGAGGACAAGGAGGCGAAACCGCGAAGCGCATCGTGGGCGAATGCCGCTTGCTCCAAGGTCTTGAAGCGTTCGTCGATGGTGCGCAAGACTCCGCGACCGCCCAACATGACGTGCCCCAAGAACTGGACCAAGTAGAACTCCGTGCCGTTGGACAAACGAATGTGCCTGTAATCTTCGGGGTCGGTCAACTGGGACTTGACCTGATCGCCAAAGCACCAGATCTCGAGCTTTGATTGGCCTTTGGCCAACTGGCTGGCAGACGGAAAGCCGAACGCTGCGTCTTGCCTCCACGTCACGCCCAGGAAACGGACATTGTTTGCGCCTCTGGCGCGTGCAGCGAGCGTGGAGAACTCTTCACGCGGACCAGTCCGACAGCCGGCCACCGCAAGCACCGCCACCAGGATCAGCAGCCAACCGCCGTACTTTCGTCTCACCTGGAGTCCTTTATACCGCAATCTAAAACCGGGGACAGGCTACGTGTTCCCCAACATGGGGGAACACGTAGCCTGTCCCCGCCCCGCGTGTATCTCCTGCAAGCTCCATACCCGGACCGGGTCGCGGCGGCGGGAGGCCACGGCTTCGGCGGCGGCCTTGGCGCCGCTGAGCGTGGTGATGCACGGGACACGGTAGAAGACCGCCGTGCGGCGGATGACTTTCTCGTCGCTGAAAGAGTGGGCGCCGGCGGGGGTGTAGATCACAAGCTGGATCTGGCCGGCTTTCAGCAGGTCCACGGCGTTGGGCCGGCCTTCGTTGACCTTCAGCACGGTCTTGCATTGCAGCCCGGCGGTCCGCAGGGCTGCCGCCGTGCCGCGCGTGGCCACTAACTGGAACCCCAGCCAGGCCAGGCTGCGGGCCACCTCGATGACCTCGGGCTTGTCGCGGTCGTTGACGCTGATGAAGATGCAGCCCTTGTCCGGCAGCGGCGCGCCCGCGCTGAGCTGCGCTTTGGCAAACGCCTCGCCGAAGTTCTTGCCCACGCCCATCACCTCGCCGGTGGAGCGCATCTCGGGACCCAGCGCCGGGTCCACGCCCGGGAATCTTGTTGAACGGGAACACCGGCGATTTGACGAAGAACTGTGGCACCGTCAGGCATCCGCTGACACCGCCCGGTCAGATGCGCGAAATCCTTCAACCGTTTGCCCAGCATCAGCCCCACGGCGATCTTGGCCAGCGGCACGCCGGTGGCCTTGCTGACGTAAGGCACGGTGCGCGAGGCGCGCGGGTTGACTTCCAGCACGTAAACCGTCCCGTTCTGAATGGCGTACTGCACGTTCATCAGGCCGATCACCTTCAGCGCGTGCGCCAGCCGCACGGTGTAGTCCTGAATGGTCTGCGAGGGTCTGCGGGCTCAGGGAGATGGCCGGCAGCACGCAGGAGCTGTCGCCGGAATGCACGCCCGCCTCCTCGATGTGCTCCATGATCCCGGCGATCAGCACATCCTCGGCATCGGCCAGCGCATCCACGTCGATTTCGGTGGCGTCTTCCAGGAACCGGTCGATCAGCACCGGGCGGTCCTGGGAGAAGACCACCGCCTCGCGCATGTAGCGCCGCACGGTGTCTTCGTCGTAGGCGATCACCATGGCGCGCCCGCCCAGCACGTAGGAGGGCCGCACCAGCACCGGGTAGCCGATGCGCCGCGCCACCGCGCAGGCTTCCTCGACGCTGGTGGCCGTGCCGTTGGCCGGCGAGGGAATGCCCAGGTCGGTCGAGCAGCGCGCCGAACAGCTTGCGGTCTTCGGCCAGGTCGATGTTCTCGGGATCGGTGCCGATGATGGGCACGCCCTGGCGCTTTGAGCGGCAGCGCCAGGGTGAGCGGCGTCTGCCCGCCGAACTGCACGATGACGCCATCGGGCTTCTCGGTGTCGTAGATGTTCAGCACTTCCTCGAGCGTGAGCGGCTCGAAGTACAGCCGGTCGCTGGTGTCGTAGTCGGTCGAGACGGTCTCCGGGTTGCAGTTGACCATGATCGACTCGACGCCCGTACTCCTGGAGCGCGAACGAGGCGTGGCAGCAGCAGTAGTCGAACTCGATTCCCTGCCCGATGCGGTTGGGGCCGCTGCCCAGGATCATGACTTTCTTGCGGGTAGACGGCTCCGCCTCGCACTCCTGTTCGTAGCTGGAATAAAGGTACGGCGTGAAGCTCTCGAACTCGGCGGCGCAGGTATCCACGCGGTTGAACACTGCGCGGATGCCCATGCCGAGCGCGCGGTTGCCGCATCGTCAGCGGGTCGGCGCGCCAGGAGCTGCGCCAGGCGCCGGTCAGAGATGCCGTCCCGCTTGGCGCGCCGCATCTCCTCGCGGGAGATCGCTTCCGCGGTCTTCCCTTCCAGCTCCGTCTCGAGTCGACGGCTTCCTTGACCTGCTGGAGGAACCACGGGTCGATCTGCGTCATCTCCCGCACTGTCGAGACGCTGTAGCCGCGGCGCGAACGCGAAGCGGATGTAGTCCAGGCGGTCCGGAGTGGGCGTGATCAGCTTGGGCCGGATCAGGTCCTCGTCGTAGATTTCCGCGTCCGCTGCCTTGCCGGTCTCTAGGCTGCGCATGCCCTTGGCCAGCGCCTGCTTGAAGGTGCGGCCGATGGCCATCACCTCGCCCACCGATTTCATCTGCGTGCCGAGGGTCGGGTCGGCGCCGGGGAATTTCTCGAACTGCCAGCGCGGGATCTTGACCACCACGTAGTCGATGGTGGGCTCGAAGCAGGCCGGCGTCTTGCGGGTGATGTCGTTGGGGATCTCGTCCAGCCGGTAGCCCACGGCCAGCTTGGCGGCGATCTTGGCGATGGGGAAGCCGGTGGCCTTGGAGGCCAGCGCGGAGCTGCGCGAGACGCGCGGGTTCATCTCGATGATCACCATGCGGCCGGTCTCCGGATGGATGGCGAACTGCACGTTGGAGCCGCCGGTGTCCACGCCGATCTCGCGCAGGCAGCGGATGCGCGGCGTCGCGCATCATCTGGTACTCGCGGTCGGTCAGGGTCTGCGCGGGGGCCACGGTGATGGAGTCGCCGGTGTGCACGCCCATGGGGTCGAAGTTCTCGATCGAGCAGATGATGATGGCGTTGTCGGCCAGGTCCCGCATCACCTCCAGCTCGAATTCCTTCCAGCCCAGCACGCTCTCCTCGATCAGCACTTCGTGCACCGGCGAGATGTCCAGGCCGCGCTCGAGGATCTCGGCCAGGTCCTCGCGGTTGTAGGCGATGCCGCCGCCGGTGCCGCCCAGCGTGAAGCTGGGGCGCAGGATCAGCGGGTAGCCGATGCGGGAGGCGAACTCGAGGCCGTCGCCGACGTTGTTCACCAGTTGCGAGTCCGGCACTTCCAGGCCGATCTTCCGCATGGCGTCCTTGAACATCAGCCGGTCTTCGGCCTTCTTGATGGCGTCGATCTTGGCGCCGATCAGCTCGACGCCGTACTGATCCAGCACGCCCGCCTCGGCCAGCTCGACCGAGAGATTCAGGCCGGTCTGGCCGCCCACGGTGGACAGCAGCGCATCGGGCCTTTCGCGGCGGATGATCTCTTCGACGAAGCCTAGGCTGAGCGGCTCGACGTAGGTACGGTCGGCCAGGTCGGGGTCGGTCATGATGGTGGCCGGGTTTGAGTTCACCAGCACCACCTGGTAGCCGTCCGCTTTCAGGGCCTTGCAGGCCTGCGTCCCCGAGTAGTCGAACTCGCAGGCCTGGCCGATCACGATCGGCCCGGAGCCTACGATCAGGATCTTGTGGATGTCGTCTCGTCTGGGCATCCGTTCCTTACTGTTTCGCGCAAAGACGCAAAGTACCGCAAAGCACGCGAAGAAAACTCATTTTGCTTCGAACTCCGCCATCAGCTTCACGAAGTCGTCGAACAGGTACAGCGAATCGTGGGGGCCGGGCGCCGCCTCCGGGTGATACTGCACGCAGAAGACCGGATGGCTGCGGTGCCGGAAGCCTTCCAGCGTGCCGTCGTTCAAGTTTTCATGCGTGAGCTCGATCTGGTTCTGGTTCAAACTGTCGCGATCCACGGCAAAACCGTGGTTGTGGGAGGTGATCTCGACCCGGCCGGTGATTTTGTTCAGCACGGGATGGTTGGCGCCGCGGTGGCCGAATTTCAGCTTGTAGGTCTTCCCGCCAAAGGCCAGGCCGAGGAGCTGGTGGCCCAGGCAGATGCCGAAAATCGGCGTCCTGCCGATCAATCTCCGGATGTTCGCCACCTGCGCCTGAAGCGGCTCCGGGTCGCCGGGTCCGTTCGAGAGGAACACTCCGTCGGGCTTCAGGGCGAGCACATCTTCGGCGGAAGTGAGCGCCGGGACCACGGTCACGCGACAGCCCGAGTACACCAGCCTGCGAAGGATGTTTCGCTTGATTCCGAAGTCATAGGCGATCACGTGGTAGCGGGGCTCGGCGGAGGCTCCCAGCGGCTCGGAGGGCGAGCAGGCTTCCACGCCCTGGTCCCAGGTGTATGGTGTGCGCGTGGAGACGCGGGTGGCGAGGTCCAGCCCGGCCATGGTGGGAATCTGCCGCGCCTTCTCGACCAGCTCTTTGGGATCGCCGCCCGCCGGCGACAGCACGCCCCGCATCACCCCGCGCGTGCGCAGATGGCGCACCAGCTTGCGCGTATCGATCCCGGCAGCCACGGGAATGCCATGCTGGGCGAGAAACTGCTCTGCCTGCTGCCGAGAGCGCCAGTTGCTGGCGATGGAAGAGAACTCCCGTACCACCAGGCCCTCGATATACGGTCGCGCCGCTTCACTGTCTTCGTGGTTGGCGCCATAGTTGCCGATCTGCGGATAAGTCAGAACGACGATCTGGCCAGCGTAGGAGGGGTCCGTGAAGATCTCCTGGTAGCCGGTGATGGCGGTATTGAAGACGACCTCCCCGGAGGTTTCGATGGGCGCACCAAAACTGCTGCCCTCGAAGACCGTGCCGTCTTCCAGAGCCAGGATGGCAGTGTTCAATCCGCTGGTCCTCCAGGGGAACGTGTAACACTCATTTCAACACGTTGCGGCGGGCTGGTTCAACCCACCGCGGGAGGCCCGCGGCCTGCGGTCTGCTATGATGAGAAAATCCTGACCATCGATGATCGTTGAAACTCAGACGGTACGCTTCGAGTCGCTTTCTCTGGACTGCGGGGCGACCCTGTCCCCGATTGATGTAGCCTACGAGATGTACGGGAAGCTGAACGCCGCGAAATCCAACGCCATCCTGATTCTGCATGCGCTGTCCGGCGACGCCCACGCGGCCGGTGTTTCTCATGAAGCGGGCAAGCCCGGCTGGTGGGACAACATGATCGGCCCCGGAAAGGGGTTCGACACGGACAAGTACTTCGTGATCTGTTCGAACGTGCTGGGTGGCTGCCGGGGCACCACGGGCCCTTCCTCGATCAATCCCGCCACCGGATCGCCCTACGCCCTGTCGTTTCCCGGGATTACGATCCGCGACATGGTGCGGCTTCAGAAGATGCTCATCGACTATCTCGGTATCGAGCGGCTGCTGACGTTGACAGGCGGGTCGATGGGCGGCATGCAGGCGCTCCAGTGGGCCTGCTCCTATCCGGAGGCGGTGGTCTCAGCCATCCCCATAGCCACCACGGCCCGGCACAGCGCTCAGCAGATCGCCTTCGACGAGGTTGGGCGCCAGGCCATCATGGCCGACCCCGACTGGAACGAGGGCAACTACTATGGCAAGAACCCGCCGGCACGCGGGCTGGCGGTGGCGCGCATGATCGGTCACATAACCTACATGAGCGACGAGTCCATGCGCGAGAAATTCGGCCGGCGCCTGCGTGAAAAGGAGAAGTTCGGCTTCGACTTTTCGGTGGATTTCGAGGTCGAGAGCTACCTCCGCTACCGCGGCACCCAGTTCGTCTATCGCTTCGACGCCAATTCCTACCTCTATATCACCAAGGCGCTGGACTATTTCGACCTCACCAATGGGAGCGGGTCGCTGGCGGACGCTTTCCGCAAGGGCGAGACGCGCTTCCTGGCCATCAGTTTCACCTCGGACTGGCTGTACCCCAGCTACCAGTCGCTGGAGATCGTCAAGGCCCTGCGCAGCCTGAACCGGGACGTGGCCTACTGCGAGCTGGCCTCAAACTATGGCCATGACGCCTTCCTGGTAGATGTGGGCGAGCAGACCGAGGTGGTTCGCGGCTTCCTGGCCAGCACCTTCAAGGCGATCGCGTAAATCGAGCCCGCATACCCAAGCCCGCCGCCGTCCCTTTGTCAGGGAACTGTTCGGCCGCAGCGATTACGCCATCATCAGCGAATTGGTCGAGCCGAACGCGAAGGTCCTGGACTTAGGCTGCGGCGACGGAGAGCTGCTCCAGTGGCTGGCGGAGAACAAAGCGGTCGAGGCGCGGGGCATCGAGATTGACGGCCGGCGAGTGCAGCAGGCCATTGCGCGCGGGATCTCGGTCTATCAAAGCGACATCGACCAGGGCCTTGCGGACTACCCGGACCAGTCCTTCGATTACGTGATCCTAAGCCAGACCTTGCAGGAGACGCGCCGCCCGCTGGAGGTGCTGCGGGAAATGCTGCGGGTGGGCCGGCACGCCATCGTGGCGTTTCCGAATTATGGCCACTGGGCGGTACGGATGTCTATGCTATGGACCGGCCGGGCTCCGCGCACCAGGTGCTTTCCCTACGAATGGTACGCCTCGCCCAACATCCACTTCCTCACCATCCGCGATTTTGAGACCCTGGCGCGCCAGCAGGGCTGGACGGTGGAACGCGAGATTTTCCTCTCGGGCCACCGCATGGGTACCGTGCTGGCCAACCTGATGGCCGAGGTAGCGGTGTTCCTGGTGAGGAAGTAGGCTCCGCGGCCTCAACGGGCCTCGGCCGGGAACCAGGCACGCAGGACGCTCTTGAACTTGGCGAAGGCCAAATCCGTGCAATCCTCGAATCCGGCGTGTTCCGCGAGCTCCCGGTAGAGCGCCGACGACCGGCGCTGGCCCGTCAGGCGCAGCGCTTGCTGCACCGCCTCTTTCGGGCGGACGGCTTTGCTTCGACCGGGCAGCAAGTAGCCCTGCTGGGTCAGCCAGGCGCTGATGCGGCCACGCTGGGAAGACCACCCGAGAACGCGCAAGACATGCGGCGAGTCGCTCCAAAACCAGGCCTCCAACTCGGGATCGATCACTACGGCCGCAGAGCGTTCCTCCCACCCGTTCTGCCGTAGTCTTCTCTCGATATCCTCTTCCAGAGCTTCCCGAGCGTCGCTCGGTCTCCGGCAGCCTTCCCGATCACAGACCACCAGCGCATACCGGGCCGATCGCTGCAGAGGCCTCAAGAACTCGTGGCATTGCCGGAACACGCCCGATTCCCGCAGACGGTGCTTGCCGATCTCGTAGGAAACTGGCCGGATCCGGAGCGCCTCCGCCCTGCGGAGAAGAGCGCATACCGACTCTTGGATGTCCAAGCACGGAACCAGTACGAACAGATCCTTGGCTTGCGAAAGCTCCGTCAATCGAGAACCCCGGCGGCGAAATACTCGGCCAGGTTCACTTCACCTTTCCAGTCTCGGAGCGCTGGGTGCTCGCTCCCGCGTACGATCTCGGTTCCCTGGTCAGTCCTCCGGAAGCAGAGTAGTTCCTCTGGCTTCGCCAGAGCTAGCAGCATCGGCGAGTGAGTGGCCAAGAACACCTGACCCTCGTAAATCGACGAAAGCGACTGGTAGATGGTTTCAAGAGCCGCGGGGTGAACGCCGTTCTCCGGTTCCTCGATGAGGTAGATACGGGCGGGATCGCCCAGGTAAGCCAGAACCGTGAGCGCCAGCAGGCGCAGTGTCCCTTCTGACAAGTTCCAGGACGGTACCTCGATTCCGTTGGCATACCGCGCCATCAAATAACGGTCCCTGGCTTCAGGGCGCAATACGGGTCGAAGAGCCTCCAAGTCGGGCAGCGTCGTCCGCACGTGGGCCAGCCACCCGTCGAAGTTGCCGGAGCTGTTTTCATATAGCTGGTTAACAACCCGGGCCAGATTCGAGCCGCTGAATCGCCTCAGAGGCCCGCTTTGTGGAGGACTTGGCTTCCGCAACGCGCTGACATCCAGCTTAACGAACTGGATCTGCTTGTCTAGCAGTTCCCGCAACCATGCCACGGCGGGGACTCTCTCCGGCTCCGGGAAACTCCCCAGCGCGGTGTGGAACTGTGACAACCTGATGCCGGGGGGCGCCTGGGGATCCCGCGGCGTGAAGTACACGATGTCTTGCCGACGGTGGATTACCTGAAGTCCTGACCGAAGGTCGCTACCCGGACTGGCCACCCGTAGGCTTTCTTCCTCGACGACAGGCACGTCGGTCCCCGCATCGAGCCGAATCCGCACCTCGTAGCGAAGGGCTGTCTCCGCTTGCGGTTCGCCGGTCGCCTGGCTGCCCTCGCGGATCTTGGCCTCGATCGCCAGCCCGAACCGGCTGCGCTGCCTGCCCCAAACCAGGTCATAGAAGTTGTCTGTGCGCTCGTTGACGGCAGCGTGTAACCCTTCCGAGACCAGCGTTCCCAGAAACGCCAGCGCATCCATGAAGGCAGACTTCCCGCTGCCGTTCGGCCCGACCAGGATCTGGAACGGATCCAAGCGCTGGTCAACCGAGCGAAGGCAAAGGTAATCAGTAGCTTCGACTCGTGTAATCATCTTCGGCCCGCCGCAGAGCTCTCACAGTCACCCGCCGTCCACCCTCACATTATAGGCGCAGTGACTGGGTGCCCGGCTCTGGGCCCGACGGCGGAAGGACGGGACCGTGGAACGCAAGACCCACCTGGCCGGTCACCGCACCGCGATCTTCCTGGCCAACCTGATGGCCGAGGCGGCGGTTTTTCTGGTGAGGAAGTAGGTCCTCAAATCCAGCCGCGGATTCGCATGGCCTCGACGACCCGGTCCACGGCCACCACGTAAGCCGCCGTGCGCGTGTTCACGTTGTATTTCCTCGCCGCGTCCAGAGTGGCCAGGTAAGCGTCGGTCATCTTCTTGTCGAGCTGCTGGTTGATCTGGTTCTCGTCCCAATAGTACATGTAGGCGTTCTGCACCATCTCGAAATAGGAGACCGTGACTCCGCCGGCGTTGCACAGAATGTCGGGGATGGTGTGAACGCCGTTGCCGTGCAGGATGGCGTCGGCCTCCGGGGTGCAGGGACCGTTGGCCAGTTCGGCCACGATCTTGGCCCTGATCCTTGGGGCGTTCTCTTCGGTGATGACGTTTTCCAGGGCAGCCACAATAAGGATGTCCACCTCCAGCTCCAGCAGTTCTTCGTTGGAGATGGGCCGGGTGTTTGGAAAGTCAATCACTGAACCGGTAATGGCCTTGTGTTCGGAAACCGCCATGGGCTCGAGCCCGAAATCGTAGTAGATGCCGCCCTTGGAGTCGCTGATGGCGACAATCCTCGAGCCATGAGAGGTCCTCAACAGCGAGGCGACCGCGAAGCCGGCATTTCCGAAGCCCTGCACCGCCACAGTAGCTTTCTTCAGGTTGACGTTGTAATCGTGGGCCGCCTTGCGGATGATGTATACCCCGCCGCGGCCCGTCGCTTCGTCACGTCCCGCGGAGCCGCCTATGCACGTGGGCTTGCCCGTGATTACGCCAAATCGGTTCTTTCCGCAACGCTTCGAGTACTGGTCCATCATCCAGGCCATGATTTGCGGCGTGGTGTAGACGTCGGGTGCAGGAACATCGTCTTCCGGCCCGATGTATTGCCAGATGCGGTCAATATAGCACCGGCTCAACCGCTCCAACTCTCCCTGCGACAACTCCTTGGGATTGCACACAACACCGCCCTTGGCGCCGCCCAGCGGCAGGTCCAGAAGCGCGCACTTCCACGTCATCCACGCTGCCAGCGCCCGTACGGTGTCAATGGTCTCGTCCGGGTGAAACCGGATTCCGCCTTTGGTGAGGCCCCGGGCGTCGTTGTACTGCACCCGGAACCCTTGGAATACTCGGATCTCGCCGTTGTCCATGCGGATGGGCAGGGAAACGTGAAACTCCCGCATCGGCACACGAAGGATGGCATGGACGTTAGGATCCAGTTTCAGGATTTCCGCGCATTCATCCAACTGCCTTAAAGCGACTTTGAAGGGGTTGACCTTTTTCAACATTCGTCTCCTGTATCGACAATAAACCGCTTGGGGATCTTAAGATCTTACTAGACTTGGGGGCCGTGTTGCCCAGTGCCCATGATACAATCAACCTCCTGCGAGAAAAACCATGGCGAACCTGGAACGCACCGAAAGACTGGCCGACCTGCTGGGAGTGGGAGGCGGCGGGATCCGCTGGGGGCGGGCGCTGGCTTTCCTGGCCGCGTTGCTGATTTCCGACCTCGTGCCGATCTGCGTTCGAATCAGCTTCGAGAGCTCGAGCTCGCTACCTTGGGAGTGGTTCTTCCAGGCCATGGTGGTCGGCTTCGTGATAGCGGCCTGCGCCGTGCCCATGTTCCTGCTGCTGCGCAGCGAAGTGGCGGCTGCGTTTGTCTCGGCGGCCATCTACACCGTGCTGATGGTGCCGATCGACTGGCTGATTTTCAGCCGGCTCAAATCCCCGCTGACCGAGGTGCTGCTGCGCTGGCCCTGGATGCACGCCTATCGGTTTGCCTGGGTGCTCCTATTCCTGATTGGCCTCTCCCTGGCTGTGCGCTGGGTCAAACCTGTCTGGCTCGCCCTGGGGTTGGGGGCAGCCACGGGAATGCTGGTGTTGCAGGGCCTCGCGGCCGTCAGAACAGCATTGGCCCCGCGACAGTGGGAGTCACTCACACTGAAGGACGAAGTGATTTCCGTGCTCGTCAATCTGGGTTCGGCAGCCCTGCTGTCGGTGGTGTTCTGGGCCGGACTCCAGGCCGCCGATGCCAAGAAGGGCAGGTTGTCGAAACCCTTCTTTCTCTGGTCAGCGATCTGGGGCCTGGGACTGGCGGATGCGTGGCTGGCGTTCGCGCTGCGAGAGCCGTCGAGCTGGGAGCGAAGCAGCCAGGCCGCGCAACTCGTCACGCTGGCGCTCGCCTTGATGGCGACCATCTACGTAGCCGTGGTGATGCTGATTCTCTTTCACAGGATGTGGGACACCATCCAGGACGGGCACGCCCGCACCACCCCGGGGCAGGCGGTCGGTTTCCTGTTCATCCCCCTGTTCAACTTCTACTGGGCCTTCCAGGCCATCTGGGGTTTCGCCAGGGACTACAACCGCTTCGTCGAGCGCCACTGGTTGAACGTCGCCAAGTTACCGGCAGGACTGTTTTTGACCTACGTGATCCTCAGCTTCACAACCTGGGTTCCCGTGGTGGGCGTGTTGACGCTGGTGGCCAACTATTTCATCGGGCTGATCATGGTTTCCAAGATCTGCGATGCGGTGAATGCCGTGCCCGAGTCGCTGCGGCTCAGCTACGCTCAACCTCTTCCGGCGTAAGCGTCTCCACCTTCGCCGAGATATTCATCGAGCAGAACTTCGGCCCGCACATGGAGCAGAAGTGCGCTTCTTTGAAGCCCTCCTCGGGCAGGGTCTCATCGTGCAGGGCGCGCGCGGTCTCGGGGTCCAGCGACAGCTCGAACTGGCGGTTCCAGTCGAAGGCATAGCGGGCGCGCGACAGCGCGTCGTCGCGGTCGCGCGTGCCGGGACGGCGGCGGGCGATGTCGGCGGCGTGCGCGGCGATCTTATAAGCGATGATGCCCTGCTTGACGTCCTCGCGATTGGGCAGCCCCAGGTGCTCCTTGGGCGTCACATAGCACAGCATTGACGCGCCGTACCAGCCGATCATGGCCGCGCCGATGGCCGAGGTGATGTGGTCGTAGCCCGGCGCGATGTCGGTTACCAGCGGCCCCAGCGTGTAAAAGGGCGCCTCGTGGCACAGCTCGATTTCTTTCTCCACCTGCATCTGGATCTGGTCCATGGGGATGTGGCCGGGTCCTTCGATCATTACTTGCACGTCGTATTCCCAGGCCTTGCGCGCCAGCTCGCCCAGGGTCCGCAATTCGGCAAACTGCGCCTCGTCGCTGGCGTCGGCCAGTGAGCCCGGCCGCAGCCCGTCCCCCAGCGAGAAGGTCACATCGTGCTTCTGGAAGATCCTGCAAATGTCTTCGAAGCGTTCGTACAGGAAGTTCTGCCGGTGGTTCTTCACCATCCATTCGGCCAGGATGGCGCCACCGCGGCTGACGATTCCGGTGATCCTTCTGGTGGTGAGCGGGATGTGCTCGACCAGCACTCCGGCGTGAATGGTCATGTAATCGACGCCCTGCTCGGCCTGCTCTTCGATCACTTCGAGCATCACCTCGGCGCTGAGGTCCTCGACCCGCCGCACGCGCGCCAGCGCCTCGTAAATCGGCACCGTGCCCACCGGCGCCGGAGAGTTGCGGAGGATGGCTTCGCGGATCAGCCGGATATCGCCTCCGGTTGACAGGTCCATCACCGTGTCGGCGCCGTACTTGAGCGAGTAGCGGAGCTTCTCCAGTTCTTCAGCGACGTTCGAGGTCACCGCCGAGTTGCCGATGTTGGCGTTGATCTTGCATCGGGAAGCAATCCCGATGCAGATCGGATTGAGGTTGGTGTGGTGGACGTTGGCGGGAATCACCATCCGTCCCCGCGCCACTTCCGATCGGACTAATTGCGCTGAAAGGTTCTCACCCCGCGCGGCGTGCTCCATCTCCTCGGTGATCACGCCTTGTCGCGCGTAGTGCATCTGGGTCCGGATCGGGTCGTTGTTGCGCTTGGCCACCCATTCGCTTCGCATGGCTTGCCTCCAATGCCCCACCCCTCCAGGGGAACTGTTCTTATGGCTCTTTCTTGCAGTCTACAATTTTTCGAGGCCTCTTTGCCGGGCCGTGCGTCGGCACAACGGCTATACTCGTATTCTATGAACCGAGTTGGAGTGGCCTTGCTGGCGGCTGTGTGCGTGGCCCCGGGCCTGGCTGGCTCGGCTATCCCGCAGGAAGAGTACCGTCTGCACCGTGCCGAGTTGCGCAAAGCCGTGACGGACGGCGTCGTGGTGCTGTTCGGCCGCACTGAAGGAAAAGGGGACGATGCGCTCACCGGATTTCGCCAGGAACCCAACTTCTTTTACCTGACCGGTTGGGAGGAACCCGGCGCGATTCTGGTGATGGCGCCTCCGGCCACGGAGTTGCTGTTTCTTCCACCGCACAACCCGAAGGGGGAACGCTACACGGGCAGGAAGACTTCCGCCGAAGACGCCGACGCCCGTGGCGTCACCGGGTTCGCGCAGGTGCTGCCGGTCTCGGGATTCCAGGCCCAACTCTCGAAGCTCCTGGAATCGTATCCCAAGGTTTACACCCTGCCCGGGGAGGCGCAGGCCTCGAGGCTGAAGCCGCGCGAGCTGTTCGACCTCCAACCCGCGCTCACCCGGCTGCGGATGAAGAAATCCCCGCGCGAGATTGAGCTGATCCAGAGAGCCGCGAACATCACCATGGAGGCGCACCGCGCCGCCTGGAAGCGGGCCGCTGCGGGACTGTTCGAATATCAGATCGCCGCAACGATGACGGCAGCCATCCTGGAGAGAGGGTGCGAGCGCACCGCCTACTCGCCGGTGGTCGCCTCCGGGGCGAACGGAACCGTGCTGCACTACTGGAAGAATTCCCGGCGCATGGAGAAGGGTGAGTTGCTTCTGATGGACATGGGTGCGGAGTGCTCGGCGTACGCTGCCGATATCACCCGCACCGTTCCGGTAAGCGGGAAATTCACGGCCCGCCAGCGCGAAATCTACGATCTGGTTTTGGGGGCGCAGAAAGCGATCATCGCCGCCATCAAGCCGGGCGTCACGCAGGGGGCGGAGAACACCGCGCCCAACAGCCTTTACAGGATTGCCTACGAGTACCTGAATTCGCACGGCAAAGACCGGGAGGGCAACCCGCTCGGCAGGTACCTGACCCACGGCGTCAGCCATCATGTCGGCTTGCGGGTCCATGATCCCGGGTCGGCGAAGGAGCCGCTCGCGGCGGGGATGGTCGTCACCGCCGAGCCGGGTCTCTACATCCCCGAAGAGGGCATCAGCATTCGCATCGAGGACATGATCCTGGTGACCGAGAACGGCGCCCGGGTGCTGACCGCGGCACTTCCCAAAGAAGCTGGCGAAATCGAGAAAGCGATGGCGAAGTAGGGGCAACATGCGTCGCGTGCGCGGGCAAATCATCGGCTATCTGTCGATCCTGGCGGGCAGCTTCCTGCTGGCCATGGTGGCCGGCTGGCTGGGCGCGCAAATCGACAATTACGCTTACGACTGGATGTTCCGCCGCTACCGGCCCCCGCCCTGGCAGCCACAGTCGATACTGCTGACCGCCGACGAAGCGAGCCTGGCAGAGACGGGGGGCATGCGGCACCTCCGCAGGTCTCTGGCTGAGGCCCTGGAACGCGCCGTCGCGGGCCGGCCGAAGGCGGTGGCCGTCGACGTGATTCTGGCCGACGAAAGCGATCCATCGGATGATGCAGCCCTGGAAGCGGCTCTCCGGAAAGTCCCCAACCTAGTGCTGTCCTGCGAGTTGGTGGAGGAGGGGCGGCGTTGGGAAGACCCCTTGCCCCGGTTCCGGCGCTGGGCCGCCGCGGTGGGTCACGTGCATGGCGATCCCGGTCCCCTGGATGGCGTCAGCCGGCTGGTCCCGCTGGAGAAGGCCACCCCGCGTGATCGGCGCTGGGCCCTGGCGCTGGAAGCCTTCCGCCTCAGCCGGAACGTGGACGCGGTGGTGGAATCTCCGGACGATCTCCAGGTAGGCCGGCTCAGGATCCCAGCCCGGCGTTCCGATTCCCGGTTCCTGCGCATCCGCTATCTGCCTCCTCCCTCGGAGGATTCCTTCGCTCTGCCGCGCGTGTCCTTCAAGCAGTTGAAGGAGAACCCCGCGCTGGCGGCCCAATTCCAGGACAAGGTCGTCTTTGTGGGGATCACCGCCCAATCGGCCATGCGGGACCGGCTGATGACGCCCTATTCTCACGGCCAGTTCATGCCGGGCATCGAGATTCACGCCAACATTTTTGAAACGCTCTCCCAAGGTCGGTTCCTCACCAGCGCGGGCAACCTGACGTTGGTGGGTCTGTGCTTGGTTCTGGCCGCGGCCGGGGTCTCGATATTCGCTTTCCGGACCGGCTGGCAGGCCTACGCGCTGGCGGCCGCGCTCCTGATCGCCGCCCACGTGGTCCCCTATCTGCTGTTCACGCGGAACGTCGTGCTGCCCTACTTCGCCCCGGTCTCCTCGGCGTGGCTGTCGGTGGTGGGCGCCGCTGCATTCCAGTTCCTGGCTGTCCGCCGGCAGTTGCGCCGCTCGGAATCCGAAAAGGTCCGCTACCAGCAGGCCATGCATTTCGTTTCGCACGAGATGCGCACGCCGCTGACCGCCATCCAGGGTTCTAGCGAGTTGATGAGCCGCTACAACCTCAGCGAGGACAAACGCCGCCAGATCGCCGACCTGATCAACTCGGAATCCAAGCGGCTGGCGCGCATGATCGAGACCTTCCTCAACGTCGAGCGGCTTTCGGCAGGAGAGATGGAACTGAAAAAGGAGGTCTTTCAGGCGCAGGACATCCTGGCCGGCTGCATCGAGAGGACGCGCCCGCTGGCCGATCACAAGCAGATCCGTATCCGCCTCGAACCCATTCCCGAGGCCAGCCTGACCGGCGACCGGGAATTGATGGAATACGCCATTTACAACCTGCTGACCAATGCGGTGAAATATTCTCCTGCGGAGACGGAGGTCACGGTGTCGGCGCGCCGCGACGACGGGCGCCTCCGGCTTTCGGTGAAGGACCAGGGCATCGGCATGGACCGGCACGAGGTGCGCAAGATCTTTCAGAGGTTCTACCGCACCCGCAAGGCGGAAGCCTCCGGAGAAACCGGCACGGGCATTGGGTTGTCGATCGTCGAACAGATTGTGGCCCACCACGGCGGAAAGATCGAAGTCGCCAGCGAGCCGGGGAAAGGGTCTTGCTTTACACTGGTATTGCCGGCGCAAGAAGAGCTCGCGCCAAGACGCAAAGAACCCGCAAAGCTCGCCAAGAAGCAAATGGAATGAGTATTCTTTGCGTGCTTTGCGAGACCTTTGCGCCTTTGCGCGAAACTCATAGCGAGGTTTTCGAGTGCAACGATTGCTCATCGTAGAGGATGACGCCGCGGTTCGGACCACCCTGGTGACCTTCCTGGAGCTGGAAGGCTACGCGGTGGACGCTGTTTCTTCGACCCGGGAAGCGATCCAGCGGCTGAACGAGACGGTCTACCCGATCGTGATCTCCGACATCTACCTGGACGAGCGCACGGGGCTTGACGTCCTGGAGACAGCGCGGCAGCAGAATCCGGACTGCGCCGTCATCTTGATGACCGCTCGGGGCACCATGGAGACCGTGATGGCCGCCACCCGGGGCGGGGCCTTCGATTACATCGCCAAGCCGTTCGAGCTGGACCGCATCCTCGATACGTTGAGACGGGCCGAAGCCGCGCAGGTCCAGCGCCCGGAGGAGGACACCGAGGAGGAAGACGTACCGGAGAGCGAGATGATCGGCAGCTCACCCGGCATGGTCGAGATCTACAAGATCGTCTCGCGGGTGGCCCCCACCGACGCCACGGTCCTGCTGGAGGGGGAAACCGGCACGGGCAAGGAATTGATCGCCCGGATGATCCATAATAACAGCCTGCGCGCCAGCCAGCCGTTCGTGGCGGTGGACTGCGCCTCGATCGCACCCAGCCTGCTGGAGAGCGAGTTGTTCGGCGCGCTCCGTGGCGCCTACACCGGCATTGACAGAGACCGCATGGGGGTCTTCGAGGCCGCCAACCGGGGCACCGTCTTCCTGGATGAGATTGGCGATATCGAGCTGAATTTCCAGCTCAAGCTGCTGCGCTTCCTCCAGGACCGCGAGATCCGGCCTCTGGGCTCGCCCCGCTCCCGCTCCGTGGATGTCAGGGTCATCGCGGCCACCAACCATGACCTGCCAAGGATGGTGGAGGAGGAGAAATTCCGCGAGGATCTGTGGTTCCGCCTCAACGTGGTTCGCATCGAGGTCCTGCCGCTGCGCCAGCGCCGCGGCGACGTCCCTCTGCTGGCACACTATTTTCTGAAGAAGTACAACCAGCGTTACGGCCAGCAGACCAGACTCAGACCCGGGCGGTCTGAAGGTCATGGAGGACTACACCTGGCCCGGCAACGTCCGCCAGTTGCAGCACATGGTCGAGCGCCTCACCATTCTGGCGCCCAATGGCCGGATCGATGAGGCCGCGGTCAGCGAGACCATCGGCGCCATGGAACCTCGCGAGCACGGCGGCGAGACTCTGGCAGACGCTGAAGCCGAGCAGATCCGCCGCGTGTTGGCCGCCGCCGGCGGCAACAAAAGCCGCGCCGCCAGAATCCTGGGCATCGAGCGCAAGACGCTCTACCGCAAGCTGGAAGCCATGGGACTGTAAGGCCTTGGCCAGACCTTCAGATTTTCCTGCTGCTTTTGCTGCCTGTCCGCACTACAATAGAGTCGTAGCGGTTTCGGACAAGGCTTTATAACCAGGTTTCATGTCGGTCTCATAGCAAGCCGGAGTCAGCGGGGAGGTAGAGACCATGTTCGATAGCCTTGACGACCAGATCAAGCATGATGCGGCAGCGGCATCGTCCAAAGCAGAGCGCATCCTGCCCTGGGCGGCTGCCATCGTGGGAGGTCTTTTGCTGGTCCTGGGCCTGGTCTGGGGCGTTCACCAGTGGTGATAGGTGAGGGCCGGACTGTCCGGCCGGACCAGGAGGCGCTCGGCGGCATCGATGCGCCGCATGACGGACATAAGCCGTCCGGTGCAGCGGGGACGGGGGTTGCAGGTCCGAAGCACACCCTGTAAGTGTTTCTCTTTGTAAAGGTTTGAGCGTGCAGTGCCCCAGCCGTCGGCCCAGGGGCGCCTGTTGCTAACTGCACACTCCTCGGCGCCCACTACGCCCATGGAGGCAGCCGCGTTGATCCGTTGTGGGCAGGGCACGGCACTGCCCGTGACAACCCAGGTTGTCTATCCCGGCCTTATCGGCTCAGAGAGGGCTTGACTTCCTCCCCGCGGGTCAGGGCCACCGCTGTCCCTGTCGCCGCCCCAGCCACCACGATGCCTACAATCACGGCTTTGGTCGCCACGGCCATGCCCGCGCCCGCCGTTCCAGCCGCGCCACCCGCGGCTGCCGCTGCAGCCGGCTTGGAGCACCGCTTCACTTTGCTGACGCGGATGACCTGCGTCGCACCGGTCACTGGTTGCGCCGAGGGAACCAGCGCACCTGTGATTTCCACGCATCCGCCCACGTACTTGTCCAGCCCCGGGCCCTGTAATTCGGCGGTGACCGCGGCGGTCTCGTCGGTCAGCACGAAATGCCCGTCCTTCTTTTCCAGAGTCCCGGTCATCACCGAAGGAGCGGCCGCCCCGGCCGCCTGAGGCTCGAACTCCAGAGCCTTGCCGGGGGCAATGTTTGCCACCACCATGCCGGTCCCATTGGTGACCCGCACGGCCCCGTTCAACGCGGCCACCTGGATGCGGTTTCCGCCATTCAGCATCACGCGGGCCTTCGAACTGGGCTCAGCCGGCAGAACACACAGGCTCCTCGCTTCTACCCGGTAATTCGCGGCGTTCTCCAGCCATCCCTCGCCTTTCTCCAGCACCAAACGGTTGCGATAGACCTTGCCTCGCGATTCCGACGCCAGCCCGATCTGAATCCCTCCTTGCAGTTGCAGATCCGAGGCTGTTGCGCCGGTCTCCACGGTGGTTCCTTCGAACAGGGTTCCGTTGCCGGACACGGTGGCGCTGTCCAATCGAAAGCTACCCTTTCCCATTACCACCCCGATGGCCGGACTGGCCGTTTGTAGGATGGTCAGAGTCCCCACTGCGATCAGTGAGATCAACGCTTGCAATGTGGTTCTTGGCACGTATATCCCTCCTTGGAGTAAAGTGGCTCGCGCCCACTCCCCCATCGAGACCAACCATCGGATCAGGAGCGCCAAACTTGGAGGGAGTAAGGTCAAATGGGTGCAGGGGTAAGCGAGATTCCCTACGCCGCTCCCGCCGCCCGGCGGTCGATGGAAACTTCGAACTCGATGCCTGATGCGTGTGCCGTCCCGCACCGTGTGCTGCGGCGTTCGTTGGGCCTGCTGGGGGCCGTGGCGCTCAGTTTTTCGGCTTACTGGGCGATGCGGCTGGCCTACGCCGAGCACCTTTCTGACAGCAATTCCAGCGCCGACCGATCCCGCGCCATCCGGCTTGCGCCTTCCGATGCCCGGCTCTACATCCGCTGGGGGAGACTCGACACTAAGCGCAGGGTTCCAGCCCTGGAGGCAGCCTTGGCTCGCAATCCGCGGGATTCCTCAGCCTGGATCGAACTGGGCCTGCGCGCGGAAGCCCAGGGCGACTTCCGGCGCGCCGAGCAGTGCCTGCTGGAGGCAGCCCGCGTTGATCGAACCCTGGCGCCGCGCTGGTCGCTGGCTAACTTCTATTTCCGCCGGGACAACACCGAGGAATTCTGGCGCTGGGCCCGGCAGGCCGCAGCCATGTTCTACGGCGATCCCGCCCCGCTGTTCCGCCTGTGTTGGAAAGTCGCCGCGGATCCGAACCTGATCCTCACCCGGGTGCTCCCCGACCGGGAACAGATCCTGCGGCAGTACCTGGGTTTCCTGCTGGGGGAGAACCGCCTGGAAGCGGCCGAACCAGTGGCGGAACGGGTCCTCAAGGAAGGCACACCGGAGAGCTTCCAGACCGTGCTCAACTACTGCGACCGCCTTCTGGAAGCCGGGCTTCTGGAGCCGGCGGTCCGTATGTGGAACTCGCTGGCGTCTCGAAATCCGATCCGCTGTTCGGCACTCGATCCGGAGCGAGGCGTGGTCGCAACGAACGGCGATTTCGCTGCGCCGCCGTTGTCACGCGGCTTTGATTGGCGCATCCCGGAAGTCCACGGCGTGCGCGCAGCGCGAATCGAATCGCCTTTCGCGATGAGGTTCTCTTTCTCCGGCAAACAGCCGGAGAGCTGCGAGATTCTGAGCCAGTATCTCGCGGTCCTGCCCGGCCGGACCTATCGCATGAGTTTCCGGTGTCGCACCTCCGGCATCCCACCCGAGAGCGGGCTTCGCTGGAAGATCTGCGGCGCGGAATCGGTTCAGCTCTGGAGCGAAGACTGGAAGGAGCAGGAACTGGAGTTTCGCACGCCCCCGAACGCAGGACCGGTGCGCCTGACTCTCGGCTACCAGCGCGCGCCAGGCACCACGCGCATCGAGGGCTCCATCTGGCTGAGTGCAGTGAAGGTGGCCGCTACGTGGTGATGCTCTGCCCTTGGCCGGCGAGAAAATCCTTGTTCTTGTCGCC
Organism: uncultured Acidobacteriota bacterium; assembly: GCA_963725415.1. GTDB lineage: Bacteria > Acidobacteriota > Terriglobia > Bryobacterales > Bryobacteraceae > CAVRZY01. Next base: position 21,553 of record CAVRZY010000243.1, read on the forward strand.
TACCCAGTAGCGCGCTCCGGCGATGCACCAGATGAATTCCAGCGGGGATTCCTGCGAGAACACAGGGTGATAATTGAGCATTGGAATCGAGACCGCGTCGCCTCGCCCGACCTCGTGCACGAAGGTCAGCGCCTCGGGGCTTTCGTAGACTTCCATCGAGCCGTGCCCTTTGAGGAAGATGTACACCTCCTCCTGGTCGGTGTGGTTGTGCGGCGGCCAGCTTCGCGCAAACGGCTCGAAGAACGTATAGCCGGCCACCAGCTTGTCGGCCTTTTCTGAGACGTCGAACATCAGGTAGACATTCTTGCCCTTCAGCCGCCGGATGCGCGATTCGTCCTGGGAGACCTTGGCGAATTCCGAGTGATAGACGGGGTGCGTGTTTCCGGCCGGCGCGCGCGTGATCCACAAGCCCGTCGTCTCCGGCCCCGGGTTCGCGATTGAATGGGTGGCGCCTCTGGGTACGTAGAGCACGTCGTAAGGCGCCAAGGCGTACGTTATTCCCGCCACCTCCACCGAGGCTGCGCCATACCAGAGGAACAGCAAAGCCTCTTCCTCAGGGTAGGCTACCGGCCGGCTCTGTGCGCCGGGCGCAACCTCATATTCCCCGCAGCTCAGATATTGCAGGTTGCCGCTCTGGGGCGTGATCCGCTCGCGGTAAAGGACAGGCGCCTGCAAGTAGCGAAACAGAACACCAGGCTTAGGCATACCAAGACCTCTACTATCATAGTGTGGTAACTCTATGCGGTGTCTGCTGGGCGTTCTGCTGCTCTCGGTGCCGGCTTTCCCCCAAGGCAGCTTTTATCAATTCAACATTGACCAGGACCGGCTGGGCGGGGCGGCGGATTTCAGTTTCCTGAATCGTCCCATCGAGGCGGCCGACCGGCTGTTCCTGCGGGAGGGCCATTTCACCCGCGTGGGCGAAGACCTCACGCCCGGCACTTCGGATGACGAACGCATTCGCTTGTTCGGCGTGAACCTGTGTTTTGGTGCGGCCTTCCCCGCGGAAGCGGATGCGGTCCGCATCGCGCAGCGGCTGCGCCGCCTGGGGGTGAACCTGGTGCGGCTGCATCATATGGACAGCCAGCCGGACTCGGACCTGAACAACGCCGGCAGCCTCCTCAGCAGCGGTCCTTACCCGACTTTGAACACCGTAGCGGTGGCCCGCCTGCGGGCCTTCTTGAATGCGCTGAAGGCGGAGGGGATCTACTGCAACCTGAACCTTCACGTCGGTTACGAGTTCCGCCCAGCGATTGACCGCGTCCCCGCCCTGGCCGAATTCCCGAAGCAGAGCAAGCCGCTCCACATCTTCTATCCGCGCATGGTGGACTTGCAGGTCGAGTACACGCGAAAGATCATCGAGGCCCTTTCGCTGAGAAACGATCCCGTCCTGGCCATGGTCGAGATCGACAATGAGAGCTCTCTGGTGCGGGAGTGGCAGAGCAGAAACTTGGATCGCTATCTACAGGGTGAATACGGGAACGAATTCCTGCGCCAGTGGAACGCGTTTCTCAGCGCGAAATACGCCTCGACCGAGGCGCTCCGCAAAGCCTGGGGGCCGGGCCAAGCTGATGGGCCTGAGATTCTGCCTGGGCAATGGGTCATCGAGAACCATCTGCCGGCTCGGGGCACCGACCCGGAACTTGTGCCGGACCAGCTCCCACTCACCATTCGGGTTCAGGTGCTGCGCGGCGGCGACGTGGTCATCGTCAAGCAAGTGGGTTTCTCGATCAGCACCGATCGGCATTACACGGCCGAGGTTGAAGTGCGGGCGGATCTTCCCGGCAACACTTCACGAACCGTCTACTGGGACGTCAAGCAGAACGTCAGTCCCTGGCGCACGGCCACCAACAGCACCATCACAGTCACCAACCAGTGGCAGAGATTCACGATGGGTTTCCAGCCCGCCTTCTCCATGGAGGGCATCGGCCGCTTTGGCATGTCCATCGAGAAGCTGGAAGGGACCACCGTCTACATTCGGAATGCCAGCCTCCACGAGACCGGCCGGCGCGGGCTGGCGGCGGGCGAAGGCCTGGAGTCCTTCAACGTGGCCCTGGTGGGAGAGAACGAACGGGCCACCGACGAGCGCGCCAACGATTACCTGCGCTTCCTGGTGGACCGCGATCGCGCTTATCTGCGGGCCATGCTTCAGGCGGTTCGCGACACCACCGACCGGTGGGTCCCGGTGGCCGGCACGCAGATGGGCTACGGTGGGCTTCTGAATCTGGATTCCCACGACGACCTGGACTATCAGGACAACCACTTCTATGAGGACCACTACAATTTCCCTGACGTGCAGTGGGACGGTCGCGACTGGCGCATTCGGGACAGCTCGGGGGTGGGCGGCGGCCTGACCGCATTCCAGAACATGGCCATCGCGCGCCAGTACGGCCGGCCATACACAGTGGGCGAGTTCAACCAGCCCTGGCCCAACACGCACGCCGCGGAAATCGACCCAACGCTGGCCGCCTTTGGCGCTTTTCAGGATTGGGACTCGATCATGCATTTCGCTTACTCCCACGGCCGAGACTGGGACGACGGCGTGCCCAACGGCTTCAACATCAATGGCGACTGGACGAAGTTCGCGAACATCGGCCAGTCGGCCTGGCTGTTCCGCTGGGGCATTGTTCATTGCGGCCTCGAGCCGATCGAGATTCCGATGTCGATGGATATGCGGCTGCGGGCGGGCCGCGAGCAGCGCAACAGCGCCATTGGGGCTTTCCTCACAACCGCCCTGGGCTATAACCCCGCCAGCGTGTTCCTTCATCCGGTCGGATTGGTGAAGGATGGGACGGGCACGATCCCGGTGGCTGCCCAGGTCTCCCCCACGCCGCCGTATCGCTCGGATACCGGCGAGCTCACCTATGATCGCGATGGGAAGCTGTTCTTGATCCACACCGACAGGGCCGCCGGTGTGTTTGGGTTCGTCGAGAAGCAGAGCGTGACGGCGGGGGCAATCGATGTCGAACTAGGGCCTGCTGCGCGAGGTTTCGCCTCGATCCTGCTGAGTTCCCTCGATGGGCGGCTGCTGGGGGACTCCCGCTGGATGCTTCTGTCGAATCCGGGCTACACGCTCCGCACGCAGCCTGGGTCGGATCCGCCCCGGCCCCAGGCGCTGGTCAACTACGGTTCGACCAATGACTGGTGGACCATCGAGCGGGAGCCGAATTCCAGCAAGCCGTCGGGCAATCTCAACGGCGGCCAGCGGCCGGTGTGGATGGAGCGCGTCGAAAGCTACGTCACCCTGCGCACGTCCGCTGCACAATTGACCGTCTATCCGCTGGATGGCACAGGCGCCCGCCTGGCGCCCCTGAAAGACGAAGACGTGCAGCGCGTGGATGGAAGATTCCGGATCCACTTGCAGGCCAACGGCCAGGCGTTTTCACCGTGGTACGAGATTGTCGGCAATTAGCTCTGAGTTGCAGGGAGGTTACTCATGCATGCCATTCTGATTTTGGCCTTGTTGATATTGCCGGCGTTTGCACAAGACCGGTACTTTCAGTTTTCAGTCGATCAGGACCGCCTCAGCGGGGCGGCGGACTTCAGCTTTCTGAATCACCCGCTCCAGGCCGCCGACCGGCTGTTCGTTCGCAACGGCCATTTCTACCGTGTCGGACGCGACCTCAAGCCGAACACCGCCGACGACGAGCGCGTGCGTTTGTTCGGCGTCAACATGGCCTTCGGCGCCAACTTCCCGGAGGAAGCCGACGCGCCGCGGATCGCCAGACGGCTCCGCAAACTGGGCGTCAATCTGGTCCGGCTGCATCACATGGACACCTCGCCCGACCGCGACCCACAGCAGGCCCGCAGCATCCTCACCACCGGGCCGTATCCGACCTTGAACCCGGTTTCTGTCGCGCGGTTGCGCGGCTTCCTGGACGCCCTGAAAGCCGAAGGCATCTACGTCAACTTGAACCTGCACGTAGGATACGTGTTCCGCCCCTCGATCGATAATGTCCCCGCCATGCCCGACGGGCAACCCATGCCGACCCAAGGCAAGCCGCTCCACATCTTCTTCCCGCGCATGATCGAGCTGCAAATGGAATTCACGCGCAAGGTCATCACCGCGCTGAACCTGAAGAACGACCCGGTGCTGGCGATGGTGGAAATCGACAACGAGAGCTCGCTGCTGGAGGCCTTCCAGAGAGGCAACTTGCAGCGGTACGCAGTAGGCGACTACAAAACCGAACTGGACCGACAGTGGACCGAATTCTCGCGCTCGAAAGTGGCCACAAGCGACGATGGCTACTTGCTGTTTCTGGCCGACCGGGACCGCCATTATCTGCGCCAGATGCTGGCGGCTGTGCGGGAGACCACCGACGCCCTGGTGCCGGCGGCAGGCACCCAGATGGGCTATGGCGGCCTGCTCAACCTGGACTCGCACCAGGATCTTGACTATCAGGACAACCACTTCTATATCGATCACTACAACTTCCCCAAGCAGCCGTGGGATGCCCGGGACTGGCGGATTCGGGATTCCTCCTCGGTGGGCAGCGGACTGGCAACGTTTCTCAACATGGCCGCGGCGCGCCAGACCGGCAAGCCCTACACCGTCAGCGAATTCAATCAACCCTGGCCCAATCGCCAAGCCGCCGAGATTGATCCCACGCTGGCCGCCTTCGGCGCGTTTCAAGATTGGGACTCGATCATGCACTTCGCCTACGAGCACGGGCGAAACTGGGACAACAAGGTACCCAGCGGGTTCAACATCAACGGAGACTGGACCAAGTTCCCCAACCTCGGCCAATCGGCGTGGCTGTTCCGCACCGCAGCGATCCAACCTGGCAAGGCCCCTATCACGATTCCTGTCTCGCTCGAGCTACAGCTACGCGGCGCGCGGGAGAAACGCATCGGCAATATTGCGGCAGCTCTGGCCGCCACCACAGGCTACGATCCTACCGTAGCGCTGCTTCATCCGGTCAATCTCGCCAAGCAGGAGGGCCGGGCCCTGCCCGAGGCGGTCAAAGGCCCGCTTTCGTCGCCCTACCGCTCCGACACCGGCGAGCTTTTTTACGATCGGGACAGGAAACTGCTGATCGTCCAGGCGCCCAGGGCGGCCGGCGTTTTTGGCTTCCTCGGCGCCAACAACAAGGTGTCTGCCGGCGTCGTGGATGTTGAGCTCGCTCCCGCAGCGCGGGGCTTCGCCGCCATCCTGGTCACGCCGCTCGACCAGCGGCCGCTGGGAAAGTCCGGCCACCTGCTTCTGTCGATTCCCGGTTATACCGTGGGCACACAACCGGGCACCGATCCACCGCAGCCGCAGAGGCTGATCCATTACGGCACGACCACAGACTGGTGGACCCTGGAACCTGAGTCCGGCTCCAGCAGACCCTCCGCCAACCGCAGCGGCGGCAGCCCGCCGGTCTGGATGGAGCGAATCGAGTGCTTTCTCACGCTCCGCTCCTCGGTCCGGAAATTGACAGTCTATCCGCTGGACGGCGCGGGCGCCCGGTTGAAACCACTCAGCGCCGATGCGGTCACGCGCCTGAAGGGTGGTCTCCGCATCCACCTTCAGGCTGACGGCCAGGCCCTGGCGCCGTGGTACGAAATCGTCAAGGAGAAATAAATGAAAGCGCTCGCGCTCACCCTGCTGTGTCTGACGCCCGCCTGGTCCCAGACCACGTTGTATGTTTCCACCGAAGGCCGCGCGGATTGGTCCGGACGCATCGCGGCGCCCAATGCGCAGCGCACCGACGGGCCGCTGCCGACGCTCGCGGCGGCGCGCGACACTATCCGCAGCCTGCGGAGCATGGGCGTCCGCGAAGCCGTCACCGTACTGGTTCGGGGCGGCACGTATTACCTGGCAGAGCCCTTCGTGCTGGCGCCGGAGGATTCCGGCACACCGAAAGAGCCCATCGTCTACGCCGCTTACTCAGGGGAGCGGCCGATCATCAGCGGCGGGCGCAAGATCGCAGGTTGGAGGAAGGGGCAAGGCCCGTTGTGGGTGGCCGATACGCCCTGGCACTTCCGGCAGCTCTTCATCAGCGGGCGGCGCGCCCAGCGCGCCCGGACGCCCAACTTCGGCTTCTTTCGCATCGACGGCCCCAGCTCGCAAGACAGACCCTTCAAGCTGACGTTCCGCGGCAACGACGTCCGCAAATCCTGGGAGGGCGGCGAGGTCGAGGTGATCGCGCTGTTGGCCTGGGCCGAGATTCGCATGCCCATTGTCTCGGTTGACGAGGCCGCGCATATCGCGGTTCTGAGCGGCGACCCGCGGCCTTCCAACAAGGAGGTTGACGCGCGGTATTTCATCGAGAATGCTTCGGACGCCCTCGACGCCCCAGGAGAGTGGTACCTGGACCGGAATGCCGGCATGGTCTCCTACCGGCCGCTGGCTGGCGAAGACATGAGCAAAGAAGAAGCCATCGCCCCGGCGCTCACGCAACTGGTTCGACTGGAGGGCAATCCCGCCCAAGGCCAGTTTGTTCGCCACGTCACCTTTCGCGAGCTGGACTTCCGTCACAGTGACTGGACCATGGTCCCCCAGGGTTACGCTGACACGCAGGCCGCCATCCGCGCCGGCACCGCCTTCGAGGCTATCGGCGCGGAGGACTGCGTGGTCGAGAGATGCGTCTTCACGCAGCACGGCGGTTACGCCGTCTGGTTCGGCCGCGCCGCCAAGCGCAACCGCATCGTCGGCAACGAAATCTTCAACATGGGGGCGGGCGGCATCAAGGTGGGCGAGGAAACACAGCGCCAGAACGAGGCCGAGCAAAGCTTCGACAACGTCATCACCGATAACCATATCCATGATCTGGGGCTGGTCTATCCGGCGGCGGTGGGCATCTGGGTGGGCCAGAGCAGCCGCAATGCCATTTCCCACAACCATATCCACGACCTGTACTACACCGCCATCTCCGTGGGCTGGACCTGGGGTTACGGCCCCAATCAGTCGAAGGGGAACGTCATCGAGTACAACCACCTGCATCGCGTCGGCAAAGACATGATGAGCGACATGGGCGGCATCTACACGCTGGGCATGCAGCCGGGCACCGTGATTCGCAACAACCTGATCCATGACATTTCATCGTTCACCTACGGCGGCTGGGGCATTTATCCCGACGAGGGATCGAGCGAAATGCTCATCGAGAACAACATGGTCTACAACTGCAAGAGCGCCGGCTTCCATCAGCACTACGGCCGGGAGAACGTCGTCCGCAACAACATCTTTGCGCTCAACAAGGAGTACCAGATGATGCGCACCCGCGCCGAGGCCCACCGCTCTTTCACCTTTGAGAGGAACATCGTTTACTTCGATTCCGGAAGGCTGCTGGGCAGCAACTGGACGGGGGATCAGTTCCTGTTAGACCGCAACCTCTATTTTGACGTGCGTGGCGGGCCGATTCTGTTCAGCGGGCGCACCTTCGCCGAGTGGCAGCAACTCGGCCAGGACAAAGAATCCGTCATCGCCGATCCGCTCTTCGTCAATCCCGGCAGTTACGACTTCACCCTGCGGCCGGAGTCCCCCGCCTTGAAGCTGGGCTTCCAACCCATCGACCTGCGCAACGTGGGCCCACGCGTGAATGCGGTGCGATAACGCGGAGGGTTAGCATGAGAGCACTCCTGATTCTCGCGTTCGCCATCGCCGCCCAGGCCCAGACCTGGGTGGATCCCGACAGAAGCGCACCCGCGGGCACCGAGTATCACACCTTCTTCAGCAATACCATCGGCGGCCAGATCAGCTACTTGATCTATCTGCCGCCCGACCATCAGACCGCAGCGATGAAGCGATACCCGGTCGTCTACTGGCTGCACGGCCTGGGCGGGAACCAGAGGGGCGGCGCAACGTTTGTGGCGCACCTGGATGCCGCCATCAAGACCGGAAAGGCGCCCCCCGTGATTGCCGTGCTGGTCAACGGGTTGCGTGACAGCCGCTACTGCGACTCTTTCGACGGCCAGCGGCCCGTCGAGACCGTCATCGTCAAGGACCTGATTCCCCACGTGGACATGACCTATCGGACTGTCGCAAGAGGTGCCGCGCGGGCGATCGAGGGATTGTCCATGGGTGGTTTCGGCGCAGCGCACCTGGCGTTCAGTTTCCCGAGTTGTTCGGCGCGGTCTCGATCATGGCCGGCGCGCTGCTGGATGCCGACTGCGCCGCTTCGTCGATGCACCCAGATCTCTACCAAAAGAACTTCGGCAGCAGCCGCCCCTACTTTCAGGCTAACAGCCCCTGGCGTCTAATCGAGAAGAACGCCGCTGCCATTCGCGGCCGGACCTTCATTCGGATCTTCGTGGGCGACCAGGACCAGCTTTCCGAGGGGAACCGCAACTTCCACGCCCTGCTCGACCATCTGCACATCGAAAGCGAATTTGTGCTTGTGCCGGGCCTGGGGCACAACCAGAAGCTGTTCTATGCGACGCTGGGCGAGGAGGCATTTCAGTTTTATGGGAAAGCTTTTGCGTAGATCCAGCGGCGCTACATACAGTAGGATTGCCGGCTTGGCAGGGCTGTTGGCTGCACTTGTGCAGGCGGGAGAGAAGCCTTTGAAGGCACTCAGAGTCTGTGAGGTGCTAAAAGACCTCAAAGCCTACCACGGAAAGACGGTGGCTGTCGTGGGCCGTTATTCCGCCAGCGATGAAGGCCGGTGGCTCGGCGAAGAAACCTGCGCCCGGAAACTTGCCACCGGAGATTTCGTGTGGCCGAACCTGCTCTGGCTGGAATGTTGCCGGACGCCTGCCCCCATGCCACCTTCCCCCTTCGTGCTCGATGGGGCTGTTCTAAGAAGAAAGCTGGCGCTCATAAAACGAGGCACCAAGCTGCGGGTCTACAAAGGGCCCGGTGCGACTGATTGGAGCGACACCTGGGCTGTAGTGTATGGCCGGTTGGAGACCCACGAAAGACTGGAAGTCGCAATCACCCCTTCTGGAAAAATGGGCTATGGCTTCGGCCATCTCAGCGCAGCTCCAGCTCAGTTGATATATGAAGCTGGCCTCGGCATCAAATTCCTGCCTGAGAAGTAGCGCATCTTCAGCGTAGCGACGTTCCCAGCAAATCCCCGAACCCCGCCAGCAGCTCGTATTTGTTCCGCCACGTGGTATACATGATGCCCAGCGCGCCGGGCGCTTCCTTCAGCGCCTCCAGCCAGCCCTTGGGATTGTCCAGCGTGTCGGCATCGTAGTATGCCCCGGCCAGCGTCTTGAAGCCCAGGCTGGAGAAGTGGCGCAAGCTCTCGCGCCGCTTCTCGTAGTACCAGCAGACGATGCGGAAGTCTTTGGGGATGTAGTTCCACGAACCGGTATAGTCGCCGTCCACCAGGTAGTAGTTCCCGCGCGCGTTGTGGTTGGGATCCAGCATGTCCGACCACACCCAGATTTCGGCGGTCGGATTCAGCTCGCGGATCATCTTGAATTGGCGCGTCAGGCAGTCGCCGAGGATCTGGGCCATGCTCATCCCGCGGCGTTTGCACGCCTCGCAGGAACCGCCGGCGCGGATCTCGTCCATGCTCAGCAGATACTGGCGCGGCGCCAGGTTTTTGTGGATGGCGCGCGCCTGGTTGCGCCAGATTTCGTAAACCTCGGGCTCGGACATGCACACCGACACCTGCCCGCGGTTGATGGCCATCCCGTGGTAGTAGCTGACGCGCAGCCGTTCCCCTTCCCGGATGCGGCTCTGGGGCAGGATGCGGATGGGTGGCCCGTCGTGATCGAAGCGAAAAGTCAGAGTCGGATCGGCGATCGGCGCGAAGTCGCGTCCTTCCTCGTACGGCTCGCCGGTCTTCTCACTCTGAACCTTCACCGGGGTCCCCGGACGTCGCAGCACGTTCACCAGGCCCACTTCTTCGATCTCGAAATCGTCCAGCCAGAACCTGCCGCTTTTCCCGCTCCAAACGCCCGCGAAAACCCTGACCTTGTCGCAGGGCCCGCTGTTGAATCCCAGGGTGAGCGAGCGCCAGTCGCTCCGGGAAGGAATCTGGGGCTCCCAGGGCGCCAGGCGGCGCCCATCCGCGCCCAGAATCTGAACGCGCAAGGCGCCCTGTGGTTCCAGGTCTTCGGTTTTCACCCACACGCTCACCCGGTAGGAGCGGTAAGGCGTCACCGCGACTTCTTGCATCACCCGCGCCTGCCCGCCGGCGAGATTCTCGAAGCGCAGCGAGGCCTTGCCCTGGTGCGTAACCTGGGTGTCAATGAAACTCGCCTCGGCGGGGCGGTCTTGGATCTGGAAGCCCTCGAGGCGATTCCCTTCGTGTTTCTCCAGGCCGCCGTTGACAACAGCGACCGGCGGGTCAGGCGCCAGCCGCGCCTCGCCGCCACGCACCACGAACAGGGCATCCTTGACCGGAAGACCTTCGGCCAGGTTGCGGTTGTGACGCAGCACCGCTCCGCCGTATCCGGCGGAGTAAATGATCGGGATGATCTCGATGGAGTACTGCTTCGAGATTCTCTTGACCTCATCGAGTCGTTTGAGGTACTCGGGCGATTCGCGATCGAGCTGGTCCAGCCCGGTCAGCACCATGCCGTTCAGCCCGTGTTCGGAGGCCGTGCGGGCAATCCCCCGGATGTCCTCCACATGCCGGTCATCCTGGAGGCTTCGCGACACGTAGACCCAGCGGTTCGGGTACACGTCCCGTTGGGCCAGCAACAGCGCCGCGTGACAGACCAGAAGACAAACGTAATTTCTCATAAGCTCAGAGTCAGGATCCTCCGCACCACTGCTGGGGTGATGTCGCCGCGCTCACCCAGCGCGACCCATCCGCGCTTCTCGAGCCGCTCTGCGACCACCGGAATGGTATCCGGACCCACACCATAGGCGGACAGCCGTGTGGGCACGCCCACCTGCTCGAAGAAGCTCCTGGTCCGCGCGATGGCCGCCGTGATGCGTTCCTCCGGCTCGCCGGCCTCGATCCCCCAGACCCGCTCGGCGTATTGCAGCAGCTTCTCGCGCTTGGTGTCGCGCTTCACTTCCAGAAGGCCTGGCAGGATGATCGCCAGCGTCTGGCCGTGATCGAGGCCATGCAGCGCCGTGATCTCGTGCCCGATCATGTGCGTGCTCCAATCCTGCGGCACGCCTACCGCGATCAATCCGTTCAGAGCCATGGTGGCGCACCACATGAAGTTGGCCCGCGCGTCGTAGTCCCTCGGATCCGCCACCGTTTTCGGCCCCTCCTCGATCAGTGTCAGCAGGATCGCTTCGGCCATCCGGTCCTGCAACGCCGCCTTGGCCGGGTAGGTCATGTACTGTTCCAGGACGTGCATGAAAGCATCCACGATGCCGTTGCTGATCTGCCGCCGCGGCAAGGAGAAGGTCGTCTCGGGGTCGAGTACCGAAAACCGCGGATAGATCAGGGGATGGCCGAAGGGCAGCTTTTCCCGGGTGGCCCACTTGGTGATGACGGCGAAGAAATTCACCTCCGAGCCGGTGGCCGGCAGGGTCAGCACAACGCCCAGAGGAACCACCTTCTTCAGCGGCGCCGATTTGGCCACAATGTCCCAGGGATCACCCGCGAAATGCACTGCCGCGGCAATCAACTTGGTTCCGTCCAGCACCGAACCGCCGCCCACCGCCAGCAGGAAGTCAATGCCCTCGGCTCGACACACTTCCACCGCACGCAGGAGCGTCTCGAGGCGCGGGTTGGGCTCGATCCCGCCGAACTGGAGCACCGGACGATCCTTCAGCGCCGCTCGGACCTGGTCGTACACCCCGTTCGCCTTGATGCTGCCGCCGCCGTAGGTCATTAAGATTCTGGCGCCGGCCGGGATTTCCTCGCCGATTTTCGCGATCTGGCCTTTGCCAAACAGGATTTTCACAGGGTTGCAGAATTCGAAGTTCTCCATGCGAAAGTCAAGTCTAACAAAAACGTTTCGGGTAGAATCACTCATGGAGGTTTTCGGACCATGTTCGTGATCCTTGTGCTGCTGATGGCGGCGGTTGGATTATCCGCACAGACCCAGAGCGCGGTGGGCGTGCGGCTCATCTTCGGTCTCACCGATAAGGAGCAGGCCAAGTGGGATGGCTCGGTGACTGTCGAGGGCGCGCGTGTCGCCTCGATTGATCCGTGGCGGTTCGAAGGCGAGGATGCCATCCTGGATAACAGTTCCTGGCGTGTTTCCACGCACCGGATTCGCTTGTTCGGCGGTGGGCGGAACGGTCCTCCTCCCTTCGTGGCCAACGGCGTCGTCGTCTGGCTGGCGGGCGCCAACGACAGCACGCAACTGAGGGTGAAGACGGCGCAGGGCGATTTCACCGTGCGCCTCGCCGACATACCTTACGGCAAGATGCAGCACGCGCTGGACGGTCGCGTCATGGCCGACCGTATCCCTCCCGCCTCCGAGATCACCAGCACGTCAGACGAGCAGGACTACCCCGCCGTGGCCGCGGATAGGAATGGGAACCTGTGGCTGGCCTACCTGGAGTTTCGTCATAACCCGGACCACGACCGCATCCGAGCCAACTATCTCGAACCGCCCAAGGATTTCTCGGACATGAAGGCCCCCACGGGCGGCGACCAGATCCTGCTGCGTAAGTTCTCCGCCGGCGCCTGGAGCGAGCCGACCGCGATCACGCCTCCGGGCGGAGATCTTTATCGCCCCGCCATCGCGGTGGACGGCTCGGATCGCCCCTGGGTTTTCTGGTCCGTCAACGAGAAGGGGAACTTCAACCTGTGGGCCCGGGCCATCGAGAATGGCAAGCCGGGTGGCGCCCTGCAATTGTCCGGCGCGCCGGGATCCGATGTTAACCCGGTCGCCACCACCGACACCAAGGGGCGCGTCTGGGTGGCCTGGCAGGGCTGGCGGAACGGTCGAGCGTGCGTTTTCGCAGCCTGGCAGGAAGGCAATCGCTTCTCCCGCCCTTACACGGTCGCTTCTTCCGCGGGCAACGAGTGGAACCCGGCCATCGCGGCGGATGCGAATGGGCGCGTCAGCGTCGCCTGGGATTCCTATCGCAACGGCAACTACGATGTTTACGTTCGCACCGCCAACGCCCCCGGAAACTGGGGCAAGGAAACTGCCGTGGCGGCCAGCGCGCTCTATGAAGCTTACCCCTCGATCGCCTACGACCGCGAGGGCCGGCTCTGGATCGCTTACGAAGTGGGCGCCGAGCGGTGGGGCAAGGACTTCGGGGCCTACGACACCAACGGCGTCGCCATCTACCAGGGGCGCGCTGTGAAGCTGGTGGCTCTGGACCGCGCCGGCCGCGTGATGGAAACCAAGACCGATTTGGCCGCAGTGTTGCCGGGTGCGGCAAACCAGCGGGTCGATTCCACCGCCCGGCAAAACGACTCGGATGCCTGGCTGAAGCCGGATCCCGAGGGCATTAAGAAGCGCCCGCCCAGCCGCACTCCAGTTGCGTCACGGGGTCCCAAGAACAGCCTGCCCAAGCTGCTGGTGGACGCTTCAGGCCGCTTGTGGCTGGCAGCGCGCAGCCCGCAGCCCGTCTGCTGGAACCCCATCGGCACAGTGTGGTCCGAATACCTGGCTTCCTATGACGGCTCGGAATGGACCGGCCCCATCTTCCTGTCGCACAGCGACAACCTTCTGGACAACCGGCCCGCCCTGGTTTCCACACGCCCGGGCGAGCTGATGGTCATCGGCTCGTCGGACTCACGACGCCAGTTTCATCTGATCGAAAAGCATCTGCCGGGACAAGCTCAAGCCGCGGCGCGACGGCAGCGGGCGGCCACCGCGCCCGCTCCGGCGGACCGCGTGGTGGCGCCGGATCCCTACAACAACGATCTGCATCTCAATGTCGTCTCGCTACCCCCGGTGCGCGGCCCGGTCGCGCTCAAAGAAGCGGCCGCCGCCGCACCGCCGGCTTCCGATCCCATGGACGGCGTCGAGAAATCCGCCATCGCGACCATCCGCGAGTTCCGCGCGCCCAGCCGGTACGGCGCCTTGCGCATCGCGCGCGGCGAGTTTCACCGCCACAGTGAAATCTCCATGGACGGCGGCGGCGACGGAACCATCATCGACCAGTGGCGCTACATCATCGACCCGGCGGGCATGGAGTGGGTGGGCTGCTGCGACCACGACAACGGCGGCGGGCGCGAGTACTCCTGGTGGATCACTCAGAAGCTGACCGACATCTTCTATGTGCCCGGCAAGTTTTCGCCCATGTTCAGTTACGAGCGCAGCATCGCCTATCCGGAGGGCCACCGTAACACGGTCTTTGTGCAGCGCGGCGTGCGGCCCTTGCCGCGGCTCCCCAAGGTCGCTGCGGAGTCCACCGGCAACGCCCCCGATACGCAGATGTTCTACAAGTATCTGCGGGAGTTTAGCGGCATCGTGGCCTCCCACACCAGCGCCACCAACATGGGCACCGACTGGCGCGATAACGATCCCTCCACAGAGCCCGTGGTCGAAATCTACCAGGGCGACCGGCAGAACTACGAGATGCCTGGCGCCCCGCGCTCCAACTCGGCCGAGGATTCCATCGGCGGCTGGCGGCCCAAAGGCTTTGTCAACCTGGCCCTGGAGATGGGCTACAAGCTGGGCTTCCAGGCCAGCTCCGACCACATCTCCACCCACATGAGCTACTGCAACCTGTTCGTCACCGACACCACCCGCGAGGCCATCATGGCGGCTTTCCGGCAGCGCCATGTCTACGGGGCCACGGACAACATCCTGGCCTACGTGACCGGCGGGGACTACATGATGGGCGACGCGTTTTCGACCGCCCAACTGCCGGAGTTGCGCGTGCGGCTGACCGGCACGGCGCCCTTCGCCAAGGTGCATGTGATCAAAGACAACAAGTACGTCTACTCGACCGAACCGAAACAGGCCAGCGTGGATTTCACCTGGAAGGACAACGCCGCCCAGGGCGGCAAGACCAGCTACTATTACGTCCGCGGCGAACAGGAGAACGGCGAGCTGGTCTGGGTCTCGCCGATGTGGATCACTTACACGGGCAAGTAGCTTAGGGGCGTGGAGATTGTTGTAGGTTCCGACTACAATTGTTGTAGAAGGTGACAACGTGATCAACCTCCGCTCAGAACTCCGCCGCCGACTGTTGGGCTTCTACTTCGCCAACCCGCGCGCCAGTCAATACCTGCGGGAGCTTGCACAGCGCCTCGGAGTGGATCCAGCCAACCTCTCGCGCGAGCTTTCCTCCCTCGAGCGGGAGGGCCTTTTCCTTTCGCACACCCACGGCCGCCAGAAGTATTTCCACCTCAACCGCGACTACCCGCTGTACCAGGAATACCGCCGTATCGTGCTGAAGACGGCCGGAGCGCCGGGCCGGCTTCGCGAGGTGCTCGCTAACCTCGCCGGCGTCGAGCAGGCCTATCTTTATGGCTCGTTTGCCCGCAATCGCGCGGACGCGCAAAGCGATATCGATGTCCTCGTGGTAGGCCGGCCTGACCCTGCGCAGCTCGAGATGGCGATCGCAAAGCTCGAGCGCCAACTCGACCGGGACATCAACTACGTTCTGATGAGTCCCCGGGAGTTCACTACCCGGCGGGCGGGTGGCGACAGCTTTCTGAAAGACATCTGGCGACACGAACGAGTCGCGCTGGTCGCGGCTTCATGAACAAGTTCAGACCTCAACCCGTCGATTGGGACCAGATCAGCCGGTTCCTTGACAGCGCTGCAAAGCTACGAGTCCATGTTGAAAGCCTCGCTGGGTTTCATGCTGAGTTTCGGCGTTCGTCCTAGGAGCCTGCCGGGACACCACATGGTCATCATCGAGTTTGCTGAGGAGAACTTGGGCACGGAGTTCAGGAACCTCATTGCCTTGTTCAACCGGATGCGAAGAAAGCGCCACCAGGCGATCTACGACGTGACGGGTCTCATCTCGCGACTCGAAGCCGAACAGGCTTTGGCCACGGCTGAAGAATACCTGGTGAGGCTCCGAGACGAGATTCGGACGAAGAAGTCGCACGCAGGAACGTAGGAGACTTGGATGAGATGCTGATCGGCTGCTGCGGCTGGCCTGAAGCGCGGGCCAGGTATTTCGAGCATTTTCCGGTGGTCGAGCTCCAGACTACTTTCTACCAGCCGCCTTCACCAGAGCTGGCCGAAAAGTGGCGCAGCCAGGCCCCGCCGGAATTCATCTTTTCCCTGAAAGCCTGGCAACTGATCACCCACGCGCCCTCCAGTCCCACTTACCGGCGGCTGAAAAACCCCATCCCTCTTTCTCAACGCAGCGCCTATGGCGGCTTCCGCCCGACTGCCGAAGTCTGGGCTGCCTGGGAGCATACGCTCGCCATCGCGCGGGCGCTGCGCGCCGCCGTCATTGTTTTCCAGTGCCCGGCCAGCTTCCGCCAGAGCGCGGAAAACAGGAAAAACCTGGCCACCTTCTTCGGCTTGATCGAGCGCGAGGGCAGGCTGCTGGCCTGGGAGCCGCGCGGGGATTGGGAGCCGGCCGTAGTGCGCGACCTTTGCCAACGCCTGGACCTGGTGCATTGCGTCGATCCCTTCCTCACGGAACCCACCTGGGGACAGGCGGTCTATTTCCGCCTGCACGGCCGCGACGCCTACAACTACGACTACCAGTATCGTGAGGAAGAACTGCTGTGGCTTCGAGACCTCGCTCTGCGCTACCAGGACCTCGGCAGAGATCCCGTCTACGTGATGTTCAACAACGTCTTCATGAAGGAAGACGCGCTGCGTTTCCACAGACTGGCGTCCAGCCCCCCTGGGCGTTCAAGTGCGCCAGCCGCACGCGCAGGGTCGCATACGCCCGGAACACCAGGGATTTGACGGCCTGACGGTAATGCCTCAGCAGGTTTGAAAAAATGCCAGGGCAGTTCGGGGACCTGCCCCACAAATCTGGCAAGTTGTTGATGTGGCGCAGGCGGCCGGCCTTGCGGCTGGACGCGGCCTTCAGCGCTTCCTGCGCCGCGACATCAGGACCAGGGCGCCCACACCGAAAGCCAGCAGCCCGAAGGTCGAGGGTTCCGGAATAGCCCCCGTGGATCCCTCAAGGATGAACGGCAGACCCTGTGCCGTCCCCGTACCCAAGTCACTGACGTTGGCCCACGCTCCAGTGTACTGACGGGCGTTGCCGGTGGTGGTCTGTCCCAGAATCGTGACCAGCGGGTTGAACGGGCCGCCATACAAGCCGCTGCCCGCGAAATCCCAATCCAACCAGTAAGTGCCTGGCCCCAGGCTCACCCCCAGGGAAGCCGTGTTCTGCATGATGGGGCGGCTTGTGGCCAAGAGGCCCGTGTCCAGCACACGGTAAATGTTAGAGAAGCCCGACGACAGCAAGCGGTTGGTCGTCGTATCGCCCCAAATGACGCTGCCCCCAGCGCCCGGCGGTCCGTTCCAGATTTGCAGCGTGATTGCGGTGATCGTCGAGGGAGCCGTCGGCGCGTTCGTTTGATAAACGAACAAAATCACCGAGCCGATGGTCCAGCCACCCCCGGGCACCGTGAAATCGTCAGCCAGACGATTCCCAGCCGACTGTTGAGCGCCGAAGCCGTAAGTGGTAAACCCCAGGGCTGTCTGAACCGCGCTGGCATCCGCCCCGCCAAAGCCCCCGCCCGGGTGGGTGATCAGCGGTCCGTTGTCATAGATGACGCCGGCATTGGCGCAGCACACCCAGAAAATGGCCACACTGGCCAGAAACAACGCCCGAAATGTTTTCATGCTTTCCCTCGCAACGTGATCGGACTCAACGGCTCACGATCAGCGCTCCCCATTGTACTGGTGAGCCCCCGACATGGTCAAGGGCTTAAAGACCCTTAATAATTTTTTTCTGCTGGGAGCGGCCAGACGGGTACTAGTACCGTACCAGGTGGCCATGGATGTTCACAAGTAGCCCTGCCACGCACTTGAGACCGTGGTATATCTCGACTACAAGTGTTGTGGAATAACACAACATAACCTAGTTGCGCTCAGAACTGCGCAGGCGGCTGCTCAGCTTCTGCTTCACAAATCCGCGTGCCACCCAGTAGCTGCGGGAGCCTGCACAGCGCCTCGAGGTGGACGCAGCCAACCTCTCGCCCGAGCTTCCCTCCCTCGAGCGGCAGGGGCCTTTCGTTTCACACGCCCGCGGCCGTCAGAAGTATTTCCGCCGCACCAGGAATACCGCCGCATCGTGCTGAAGACGGCCGGAGCGGCGGACCGGGTCCGCGAGCTGCTCAGTGACATGGCCCGCGTCGAGAAGGCGTGCCTGTACGGCTCGTTTACCTGCAATCAGACCGACGCTCGTAGCGATGTTTTTGAGAGACATCTGGCGACACGAACGAATCACAACGTTTTCATGAAGGAGGATGCGCTGCGCTTCGACAGACTGGCCTCCAGCCCCCCTCGCCGTTCAAGTGCGCCAGCCGCACGCGCAGGGTCGCATACGCCCGGAACACCAGGGATTTGACGGCCTGGCGGGAGCATCCCAGGGCCTGAGCAATCTGCGTGTATTCCAAACCTTCGTACTTGTGCAGAAGCACCACCGCGCGCTGCCGGGCCGGAAGCTCCGCCACGGCGCGTCGCACCTGCCCCGCTATCGCCTGCTGAATCATCCACTGGTCGGCTGTGGGCCGGGTGTCCCGAACACGCTCTGACTCACGGTGCAGACGCGAATTCAGGCTTACCTGATTCCTCTCACGCTGGTAGTCGCGCAGCCAGTTCAGCGCCACATGCGTCGCGATCCGGAACAGCCAGGTGGTGAACTTTGCGGTGGGCTGATAAGTGGCCCGCGAGCGGTAGACCCGCAGAAACGCATCTTGCGCGAGTTCCTCAGCGACAGCTTGGTTCTGGACCATCCGGAACAAGAACCTGACCACGGACGCCCGGTGTTTCTCCAGCAGCAGATCCAGGCACCCCGTTCGTCCTGTTTTCAGGAGCAGCATCAGTTGGGTGTCGGGTTCGAAGACCAGTGTCGCTGACATGTCATGTAACTGGACGTACAGCCCGCGACGAGGACTGTTAAAAGGACGAAAAGAGTCCGTCAAAAACGTAAACAGAAGCTGCTTACTGCAATTGCCTTACCTTCTTTACGTTCTGTTTACTTGCTCTTAACCAACTCACCTCAATCGTATGGGGTTTAAGTAACAGAAGGCGAAACAGGACATGGTGTTGTTACTTCTGTTGGCTTTGCTGGCGCTGCCGGCAGTCTACGCTCAGTCTACCGGGGCGACTTTTGGCGAAGTAGTGCGCCTGAGCGGCACGCCCTCCGATCTTGTGTTGGATCAGTCGCGGGGCCGCTTGTACCTGGTGAATCCCAACGCAAACCGCGTGGATGTGTACAGCTATTTGGAAAAGAGGCTGATTTCTTCCATCGGCGTGGGAAACTCGCCGGTGGCCGCCGCTCTCTCGATGGACAACAACTTCCTGTACGTGAGCAACACCCAGAGCGCCTCGCTGAGCGTGATCGACCTCAGCTCGGGCAGCGTGGTGGAGACCGTGAGCCTGGCTGCCAATCCGGAGGGAGTCGAGGTGGGCTCGGACGGCCGCGTACTCATCACTACCCAGGGCACCAGCAGCACCGACCAGGTCAACTCGCTGCTGATCTTCGACCCATCCCAGCAACAGGCGCAGAAAGTGCAGCCGGTGCAGTTTCCTCCGCCCCCCCCGACCCCCTCGCCCCTGCCTGGGGTAACCCTGACTCGCCCTATCACACAGTTCCGCGGAAAGCTCCTGCGCACCCCGGACGGAAGTTTCATTGTGGGCCTGAGCACCATCAACAACAACCAATCGACTGTCCTGTTCGTCTATGAGACCGCCTCGGGCTCGATCCTACGCAGCCGCACGGTGACCGGGCAATCCACGGTTTTGTCGATGGCGCCCGACGGCTCGCGCTTTATGGCGGGCTTTACGCTTTACGACACGGCGACCCTGGCGGTCATCGCGCAGCAGAACACCGCCAATCTGCCGTTTCCTCTCAGCTCCAGCGGCACCGCCAGCTTCAACACCCTGCAAAACGTGGGCGGCAGCGTCTTTTCTCCCGACGGAGAGACGCTGTACAGCGCGTTCAATTCCGCTCCCTTCTCCCAGCCCGCCACGCGCCCGCAGGCCTCCACGCTGCTGATCTCGAGTTCGCGGCACCTGGGCGCCCGCCTGGGCATCAAAATCCCGGAAAGCCTCATCGCCAAGATGGTGATCACCTCGGACGGCGCCGATGCCTGGGGACTTTCCGAATCCGGCTTACTCCACCTGCCCTTGGCCACGCTCTATGACTACCCGATCTTGCAGCCCGAGACTACGACGGTCTTCCTGGCGGTGGACAACTGCAATCGCGGCCTGGCCTGGGGCACTCTGCGGATCACCAACCTGGGGAAGGGCAAGCTGACCTTCAGCGTTCCTAACACCACTGCCGCCCTGGTTGCCTACTTGACTACCGGCGTGGCGCCGACCACGATTACCTTCCTGATGGAGCCCGGGAGAACGGGTGTGACCCGCCAACCCGGCACCAATCTCTACACCGGCGGCGCCAGCAACAGCGGCGCCGCGCTCACCCTGGATCTGGCTTCGCCCGAGGCCATCAACATCCCCAACACCATCAAGGTGTACATGAACTACCGCCAGAACGATCAACGCGGCGTCATCTACCCGGTCACCACCGTGCCTACAGCCTCCGAAGGATTACAGGACATCCTGGTGGACGAAGCCCGCAGCCGCGTCTACCTGGCCAACTCGGGCTACAACCGCCTGGAGGTGTTCGACACGGTCAAGCAGCGCTTCCTGGCACCCATCGAGGTGGGTCAACTCCCGCACCAGATGGCCATGGGCACCGACGGGGCAACGCTCTATGTAGCCCACACCGGCGGCGAATCCATCAGCCTGGTGGATCTGGACTTAGGCAAGGTGATCAACAGCGTCGAGTTCCCACCCATACCGCGGTCCGGGAGCGCCAATCCGGTCACCCCGCAGACGCTGGCCATGGGACTCTCGGGGTTGCAGTTCATCAAGTCGGACGGTTCGCAGTGGAAGGTGGTGAATAACCAGGCTAGCGTGCGGCCTGCCAATTCAGTCACGCCCACTCAGATGTCGGCGACCTCCGCGCAAGGGCCTCCCAGAATGATCGCGGCGCCCGGCGGCCGGTCCATCATCACTCTGGGAGGCAACGGCACGGCCTACCTCTACGACGCCCTGGCCGATACCTACACGGTATCCAGCCTCTTGTACACGCAGCAGCCCATCCAGAGTTATTTCGGGCCGCTGGGCGCGGGACCCGAAGGAAGCTACTTCCTGGTGAACGGCCTGGTGTTGAACTCGTCACTAGCGATTCTGGGAGGCTCGGAGAATCCTTCCTCCACCACCTCAGCTCCACTGGCCAGCCGGCGCCATGTCGCCGCGGTTTACGGAATCGATGAAAACACCTTCCTCCGCTTCACTGTACAGGCCCGGCAAAACGTCAGCAGCACGGGTTCCGGCGATTCCCGTCCAACCCTGGAGCTGGTCGATCTTCGCAACTACTCGGTCAGCTCCGCAGGCGCCGTGGCCGAGAATCCGGTAACCAGCGTGTTCGGCACCTCGCGCGCCAATGTCCCCCCGCGTCAACTGGTAGTGGATTCCAGCGGAACGGCCTACGCCATCACGCTTTCCGGGCTGAGCGTCATCCCGCTCAGTCCCGCGGGCAGTGGCAGGCCGCAAATCGCCGACGGGCGCTCTGGTATTGTCAATGCCACCGACGGAGGCTCCACGTACAAGCACGGGGCGTTCCTGCTGGTCAACGGAACCAATCTGGCCTCAACAGCGATCGCCGAGCAGATTCCCGCTCCCACCCTGCTGGGCGGCTCCTGCGTGACCTTCAGCGATGTTCCGATCCCGCTTCTCCAGACCTCGCCCAGCCAGATCATGGCGCAACTGCCGGATACCCTTCAGCCTGGAACCTACGTGGTCCAGGTGAGGTCCCTGGCGCTGGCGCAACAAAGCGACCCAATCGTTGTCACGGTCCAGAGGCCTTGAAATGACTCGCGCTCGTTTTCTGGGCAGCTTCGCCCTCTTGCTTGGCTCGATGTGTGTCGGTTACGGCGCCACGTTTGGCACCGCCGTGGCCATCTCCGGCGGAGGTTCGGATTTGGTGTTGGACGAGGGACGCGCCCAGCTCTACGTGGTAAATCAGCCGCAGAATCGCATCGAGGTTTATTCGATTTCCCAGCGGCGATTTCTGAACGCCGTTTCCACCGGCTCGCTGCCCATTTCGGCGGCCATTTCCCGCACCGGGAAGTACCTCTATGTCACCGTCTACAACGCTTCGGCGCTCGAGGTGATCGATCTGGATTCCTTGAGCGTCAGCCGTCGCGTAAGCCTCCCTGCTGCGCCCGAGGGAGTGGCTGTTGGCGCCGACGATCGCGTCCTGATCTCCACGATCGGAACCGGCTCGAGCGGCGCCAACAGCCTCCTGATCTACGATCCCAATGCGCCCGGCAACAATTTGGCCAGCGTGGTGCTCACGCCTCCCGCGCCTATGTCTCCGGAGCTCCCGCCGCCCTCGGCCCGCGTCTACAACTCCTCGCGTAGCCGGCTGCTGGCGAGCCGCGACGGCCGCTTGATCGTAGGAGTGAACAACCCCACCAGCTCCACCAGGACTGTGTTCGTCTATGAAGCCGCCTCCGGCACCGTGCTGCGCAGCCGCAGCGTGAGTAGCATCTCCAGCGTGCTGTCCATTTCGCCGGATGGCGCGAAGTTCATGGCCGGCCTCACCCTGTTCGAGACTGACACCCTGGCAGTCCTGGCCCAGCAAAACGCGGCCAATGCGTCCTACCCCTTCCCACAGAACGTCAACTTCAATACACGCCAGAACCAGGGCGGCAGCGTGTTCGCTCCGGACGGCTCGGCGCTCTACAGCGCCTTTAACATCGTCCCGGTGCAGGAGCCTGCCGCGCGCGCCAACGTGAGCCAACTGATGCGCAGCGACCCGGACAACCTCCTGATCCAGCTTGCCCTCCAGGTCCCGGAGAACCTCACCGGCGAGCTGGTGATCGCCTCCGACGGCGCCACCATCTATGGTCTGTCCGAGTCCGGATTCCTCATCCTGCCGGTCTCGGAGATAAACCGGCGTGCTATTGCGGCTCTGTCAACCTCCACTGTTTTGCTGGCTAACGACCAGTGCGGCGTGACTGCCGACAGTCGCTCTTCCAGCGTGAGGGTGCGCAACGAGGGCGAGGGGCGCTTGACGGCCAGCGCACAACTCCGCACCGCGACCGGCGTGACAGCGACTCCGGGGCTGGGCGGCGCCGGCGGCGCCGGGGGAGGAGCCCCTGGCGCTGGTCTCGTCATCGTTCTGCCCGGCACCGACCTGCCTGTGGAGTTGCCCGCACAGCCCGGCGGCACCGGTCAGGCAGCTCTGACAAGCACACAGCAGACCGGCATCGCCCAGACCGCGCCCCGCCTCCTCACCAGGCTAACCGAGTCGGGAACGGTCTTCGAATTCTCCTTCAATTCCACCAACGCCCGCTCGCTGGGGACCGTTGCCCCGCACGAGTACCTGATCCAATCCCAGGAAGCGATCAATATCCCCTCCCTGCTGCGGGTCTATCAGAACAATCGCAATGCGGAGGCCAGCGGCGACTTGATACCGGTGCCCACCGGTGTGTCAGCCACCGAAGGGCTGGTGGACCTGGTAGCTGACCCTGCGCGCCAGCGCCTGTACGTCGCCAACTCCGGCCTGAACCGGGTGGAAGTCTTCGACACGCGTCGCAAGCAGTTCCTGTCGCCGGTCAAGGTGGGCCAATTGCCCCGATCCCTGGCTCTTTCCCCGGACGGCAACACGCTTTACGTGGCCAACACGGGCGGCGAGAGCATCAGCATCATCGATTTGGATAAGGGTGAAGTTAGCGGCAGGGTGCAGTTCCCGCCGCTGCCTTTCAACGCCAGCGCCTCTATCATGACTCCCAGGCTCATCGCCGCCACCCAACGCGGGCTTCAGGTGATTGCCTCCGACGCCACCAATGGCTCCTTGTGGAGGGTCATTGGAAACCGGGCACTTCCGCGCGGCGTGAGTGTAGTGATCGGCGCCGATTCCCAAGGCCGCCCCCAAACCATCCCCGCCCCGTTCTCCATGGCCGCCACGCCCAATGGCGAATTCGCCATCCTGCTGGATGGCAGCGGCTATGCATACTTGTACGACGCCTCCTCCGACGAATACGTACTGAAGAAACAGATCTTCAGCAGCCCGATTCAAGGCTATTACGGTCCCCTAGCGGCCGGGCCGCACGGGCAGTATTTTCTGGCAAACGGGATGGTCCTCAATCAGTCCCTCACCCCGGTTGCCTCGGTGGGCAGCGTGGGGGTGGAAGTCGGGCCGGACACCCTCCCGCTGCCTCCCGGCGGAGGGGTCCCGTCGGGCACCACGGTGGTGACCACCTCCCGTCCCGTGGCCGCAGTGGCAGCAGTGAACGCCAACACCTTCGCCCGCTTCATCCAGCCGATCCGCTCGACTGCCAGTGCGGTGGTCTCCGAAGCGCCAACCGTCGAGCTGGTCGATACGACCACGGGAGCTACGCGTGGGCTTTCCGCGGCGCTGGAAGGCCCGCTGGCCACTCAGACCGGCACCCAGCGGGTGAATGTCTCCGGGCGAACCATGGCTGTGGATTCCACCGGCGCCGCCTACATCCTCACCACCAGCGGGCTCAGCATCGTGCCTATGGAGGCCGCGAGCGTTGCGGGCCGGCCGCAGGTGAACCAGAACGGGGTAGTGAACATCGCCAGTTATCAGCCCAATCTGGCCTCAGGCAGTGTGGTTTCGATCTTTGGCCGCAACCTGGCTGCCTCGGCCACGGCGCCCGCGCCTCCGTTGCCCACCTTACTGGGAGGCGGCTGCGTTACCCTCAACAATCAAGCCCTGCCCCTGGTGCTGGCTTCTCCGGAGCAGGTCAATGCGCAGATTCCGCCTGAGTTGGCGGCCGGGCGTTATCCCCTGGTGGTCCGCTCCGTCGAGAAGAAGACCGCTTCGCCTGCGCAATCGGTCACCGTCTCAAAATACGCCCCGGCAGTCTTCATCGATCCACAGACCGGGCAGGCCGCAATCTACCACCAGGACGGCGCCCCGGTCACCAAAGCCAGACCCGCCAAGCGAGACGAGCGGCTGGTACTGTTCGCCAGCGGCCTTGGCCCCACCAAGGGGGGCAAAGTGGTCGCCGGCCAGCCCGCGCCCAGCGATCCCCTCGCGGTCACCGAGATGGTTTCGGTTTTCTTCGGCGACCCCCACTACAAGGAAGCTGGAATCATCGTGGAATGGAGCGGCCTGACGCCCGGTCTGGTCGGAGTCTACCAGGTCAACCTGCGCGTTCCCGGCGCCCACATCAAAGGGGACAAGCTGCTGGTGACAGTTCGCGTGGGCGGAGTCGATAGTCCCAGCACCGGCTCGGTGCTCCCCTTCGTGGCCGCCGAGTGAAGGCAAATTCGGAACTTCGGGCTAATCCAATTTCAGCGCGTGTTCTCGACCGGCAAGGACAGGATGAAGGAGGTGCCGGAGAGACCGGAACTCTTCACCTCCAGGGCGCCGTGGTGCGCCTCGACAACGCGCTTGACGAAGCTGAGACCTAGTCCGATTCCAGGAATCTGGGACTCGCGCGCCTGCTGGCCCCTGAAGAAGGGTTCGAAGATTTGCGCAAGCTCCTCTGGCGGGATGCCTGGGCCGCGATCCTGGACGATGAAGTTGACCCTGGCGCCCTGCCGGTCTGTCGAGCTCTCGGCCGCATGCCCACCCAGCCGCCCGCGCGCCCGTACTTCACCGCATTGTTCAGCAGGTTCTGAAGACACTGGCTAATCAGCCCCGCGTCAGCACGCACCGGCGGCAGATCCGGCTGAACGGTCTGTTCGATCTCGAAGCCGGCCTCGCGCAGCGCCGGCATCGACGCGGCCAGCGCCCGCTCGACAATCTCTTCCGGCGCCACGGGCGCCAGATCGCAGCTTCCCTGGAGCGATTGCGACCGTGAGAAGGCCAGCACCTGTTCAATCATGGTATGAAGCCGCCGCGCTTCGGTGCGAATCAGGTCGCCGTACTTGCGTGCCTGCCCGGTCTCCCCCACAATTCCGTCCGCCAGGTTGTCCGCGGCCACGCGGATCACCGCCAGCGGGGTGCGCAGCTCGTGCGAAACGCCGATGGCAAACTCCACCTGCCGCCTGGCCAGTGCCCGAGCACGTTCCGCCGAGATGGCCAGCATCGTGATCCCGCCGGCCAGCACCAGCAGAACGCCGAAGCTGATCAGCAGGCTGCGCTGGCGAAACGTGGCAATCGCCCGGTCCAGCGAGCCGGCGCGGTATTTCACCAGCAACCTCCATCTCTCGCCCCCAGGGCCAGGCGGTCCCGCCCCGTGGCCGCACGGAACCGGTTTCTTACCCAAAACCTCCGGAAACTCCACGGCGCCGGGCCGAAACAGCCCGTTGCTGAATCTGCGTGGGCCCATCCCGCCCCCGGCTGGCGCCGGCGGCAGAAAGCACTCCGGCCGGATCCCGAAAAAGCCTGCGCTGGCGTCCGGTTTCGCAAACTGCCCTGGTCGAAGCCCGGATTCAGACTGAAAAACGACCTCGCCCCGCTCGATCGCCCTCTCCACCACAATCTCGTAGTTCGATTCCCCGCCTGGCATGAAATGCCGTCTCAGCAGGTCCGGCAGAAACTCCCGCTGGATGTATTCAGCGTCCAGAACTACGATTGTCCAGCCCATGGCGCGCGGTGCAGGCGGGGTGCGCGGCCGGTTCGGAGCAGGGCGAGGCCCCGGAATCGGCATTACAAAAACAGCTTGCCGCTCCGCGGACAGGGCTCCGGCTCCAAAGGGTCGAAAACCCGGTGGGCCGGGTCTGCCGGCTTCGAGCAGGTTTGACCTCAGGTCCGCAATCTCCTCCGGCCATTTGCTCAACGAGGTGATGCCACCTGCGGGCGTGGCCTGCCACAATCGCAGCTCGCCGTTGCGCTCGATCACGTACAGCCCGCGCATCAGCCGCGAGTACGGCGCCAGCCTGTTCCACTCCCTGTAGCGCTCCGCGAAGCGGGTCTCCAGTCCTTGGCCCTCCCGAGCAGCCACCGGCTGAAACGTCAGGTAGGCGCGCGTGATTTCGCTGTCGAAATCCGTGACGAATTGTGCCACCGAGGCCTCCAGAGCGGCCTGTCTGCGCTGCCGTTCCGCTTCGCTGACCTGACCGATCCAGCGGTACTGCATCAGCGCCAGCACCGGCAGCAGGCCCAGCAGCACCACCAGCATCCAGACTCTTGGGGAAAGTAACTTTTTCCAGCCCGCGCGAAAGCGCATGTGCATTCGAAATCCGATCTGATGCTACTATTCTAAAACCCGCTTTGCTCGGACACCGCCCGGCTAAGGACTGTTTTTACAAAGACTTTACACTGGGGCAGCGCCTCAGCCTGTGAACTTGTATCCCAGGCCGCGAAGCGTGTGTATGAACTGCGGGTGCTTGGGATTCTCTTCGAGCTTCTGCCTCAGCCACGCCACGTGGACGTCCACGGTCCGCGTGGAGGGCATGGCTTGGTAGCCCCACACCTCGTTGAGCAGCTCCTCGCGCGAAATGGTGGCGCCGCGGTGATCGATCAGGTAGTGCAGCAATTGGAACTCGCGCGCCGACAGGGTGAGCGGTCTACCCTCCCGCGTCACTTCGGCGCGCCGGAAGTCCACCCGAACCGGCCCGAATTGATACCAGGTCGCGGGCTTGGCAGGCTCGCTGGGCGCCCGCCGCAACAGCGCCTCGATGCGCGCCAGCAGTTCCATGATGTCGAACGGCTTGGTCAGGTAGTCGTCGGCGCCCAGCTTCAACCCGACCACCTTGTCCACCACCTGGTCACGCGCCGTCAGCATCAGGATGGGCACTTCCAGGCCGCGCCGCCGCAGTTCGCGGCATACGTCAAAGCCGCTCATACGCGGCAGCATCACGTCCAGGATGATCAGATCGAAGGAATCCCCGGTGGCCTGCGCCAGCCCCGCCACTCCGTCCCCGGCGCTCTCCACCTCGTAGCCTTCGCTGCGCAGCCGGTCCCCCAGCGCCATCACCAGCCCGGCTTCATCTTCGATCAGTAGAATTCTCTGGGCCATTACGTGGTTGGACGCTCCGCGCGCCAAACCGTTTACAGGTTCACGCTCAGCACTTCCTCGAAAATCGAGCCCGGCAGGTTGATGCCGCTGACCTTCAGCCGCTCCATCACCTTCGGGCTTGCCCCCGTGCCGCGGCACTCGCCCACGATGATCCGGTCCGGGCGCATCCCCAGCGCCGTCCGCACAAGCTGCCGCTGGTTGATCCCGCGTTCCTTGTAGTTGACTCGGCATCGAGCAACGGTAGCACCCGCGGCAGCCCGGGACCCTCGGGCAGGCCCCAGCGAAACGGACCACGCTCCGGCGGACCCGGCGTGCTGACCCAGGGACCTCCGCCGCAAGGATATCCGGGTCCTCGGGCGGTTACCCAAGTGTGAGGCTCGCGGTTCACCCCAGCTCGAGGAGCGCCTTAAGTCTCGCCGCCACCTTGGCGCGGATAGGCGAGTCCAGCACGCCCAGGAGCCGCACGACGCTCGTTGTGTGGATGGTGGCCAGCTTATGCAGGCGCAGGACCGAAGCGGTCTTTAAGTTGGTGGAACGATGCTCGGGCCGGGCTGGGTCCAGCAGGATGTCGGACGGAAGCAGCACAGGGGGCACCACTGAGGATATGTAGGCCACCAGAACCTCCGGGGTCGGCCCGACGGGAGCGGTCAGCAGCAACACAGGCCGAAGCTTCATCCCGGGTGCATCCCCGAAGGGGAAGCTCGCCAGGTAGATCTCACCGGGGCGCATCGATGGGCTGGCCGTCCTCGAGGGTGTAGATGTCTTGCCGCGGGTCGGCTAGCTCCTCGGCCCACTCCCTAGCCGCCCCGCCGGCCCAGGACAAGCCGGCCTCGTCCTCCTCCGGAAGCAGGAGAAGCACGCGCACCGGACCCGTGGGAAGTTCGCTGGGGACTCGGGCGTGGAGATGATGTTGTTCGTCCACATCGCCGATCAACTCGATGGCCTTCATGCTCGCCTTCATTGTAACGCGGCAGCGCGCTGGCGCTACAGGTTCACCGCTAGGGTCTCCTCGAAGATCGAGCCCGGCAGGTTGATGCCGCTGACTTTCAGCCGCTCCATCACCTTCGGGCTCACGCCCGTGCCGCGGAAACGGCCCTGTACTTTCCCGGCATCGGTTACGCCCGCCCGATCGAACACGAAGATGTCCTGCATCTGGATGCGCTCGTCCTTCACCCCCAGCACTTCGGCGATGCCCAGGATCTTGCGCGAGCCGTCCTGGAGCCGGGAGAGCTGCACCACCAGCTTGATGGCGCTGGCCAACTGCTGGATGATCACGCGGGTCGGTATCTCCAGGTCCGCCATCAGCACCATGGCCTCCAGGCGCGAGAAGGCGTCCCGCGGGCGTGTTGGCGTGCACCGTGCTCATCGAACCCTCCACGCCCGGTGTTCATGGCTTGCAGCATGTCCAGCGCTTCCTGGCCGCGGCACTCGCCCACGATGATCCGGTCCGGCCGCATCCGCAGCGCCGTCCGCACAAGCTGCCGCTGATTGATGCCGCCTTCCTTGTTGAGGTTGGGCGGGCGCGTCTCCAACTTCACCACGTGCCGCTGCTGAAGCTGTAGCTCGGCCGTGTCCTCGATGGTGATGACGCGCTCCTCCTCGGGAATGAACCGCGACAGCGCGTTGAGCATGGTGGTCTTGCCCGAGCCGGTTCCGCCGGAGATCAGGATGGTGATCCGCGCCTCTACGCAGGCTGCCAGGAACTGGAGCATGCCCGGCATCATGGTGCGGTTGGCCAGCATCTCCTCGGAGGTGATCACGTGCCGGCCGAAGCGGCGGATGCTGAGCGTGGGGCCGTCCAGCGCCAGCGGCGGGATGATGGCGTTCACGCGCGAGCCGTCCGGCAGCCGCGCGTCCACAATCGGCTGCGCCTCGTCGATGCGCCGGCCCACCTGCGAGACGATCTTCTCGATGATGTGCAGCAGGTGGCGCGTTGTCCCGGAAGCGCACCTGCGTCAGGGCCAGCTTGCCGTTGCGCTCGATGTAGACCTTGCCGTAGCCGTTCACCAGGATGTCGGAGATGGTGGGCTCCTTCAGCAGCGGTTCCAGCGGCCCCAGCCCCAGCACTTCGTCGAGCACCTCTTCGACGATCCGGTTCTGCTCGGCCGTGGTCATGGGCACGCGCTCGTCCTCCACCAGCCGCTCGACCACCCGTCCGATCTCGGCGCGCACCCGGTCCTTGGGAACCGACGACACCCGATCCAGGTTCAACACGCCGATCAGCTTGCGGTGGATCTCGGACTTCAGCTCGAAGTAGCGGTCTACGCTCCGCAACGGCGCCTGGTTGTCATTCCCGCCGCGAAACGACGCTTGAGCGCGGTAATTGCTCCCCACCAAAACTCCTTGCAGTAATTGCCCTTGAACTGGCCGGCCGACTTCCATTATAGATCGTGGAACGTGGATCGTGGACCGGCAGGCCGCTCACTGATGTTAAACCCTATTGGGCCGGCCGCGACTTGGTTTCTAAGGTACAGGCTTACACGTCTTCCGGCCTCAGCCCGGTCCGCTTCCCTATTTTCGCCAGCATGGCGGGGCCGATCTCTTCTGCATCCCTAAACGAAAATGGGCACTCGCGCCAGCCCTCACGCACGAGAATGCGATGTGAACCCACCGTGCGGTCATGCTTCCAGCCGATCCGCTTCAGGGCAGCGAACACCCGCCTCCCCTTGCTTGCGGGCCACCTGCTCACGCGGCAATCGCAAACCGGGGATGCGCTGCCTCCGCGGGCAGGCTACCGCGGGCGACGCGATCGGCGATAATCTCTAGTGCCGCCGCCTCCGCCGCCTCGATCGCGGCTTCCCGGGTAGCCCCGTAGATCAGGATGTTGAGCTCGGGCACGTCAGCAATCCAGCGCCCATCTACCTCCCGGTCCAGCTCGATGGTCAGATTCACCCCTTCAGTGTAGCTCCCGGCAAGATCCCGGAGCCTGCTGTTGCCCTGCCCCAAGTGCCCCCTACTCGCCCACCACCGTGACCATAATCTCCCGGTCGCGCGGGCGGTTGTCGAAATCGCACAGCACCACCTGCTGCCAGGTGCCCAAATGCAGGGCGCCGTCCCGCGCCGGATAGCTCTTGGCCGTCCCCATCAGCGCGCTGCGCAGGTGGGCGTAGCCGTTGTCGTCGCCCCAGCGGGCGTTGTGGGCGTAGTCGTGGCTGGTGGGCGCCACCTGCTCCAGCGCCCGCCGCAGGTCCGATACCGCGCCCGATTCGAATTCGATGGTCGTAATGCCGAGCGTCGAACCCATCCCCGAAACGTTTACCACCCCGTTCCTCAGCTTGGATTCGGCCAGTATGCGACCCACCTGCGGGGTGATGTCCAGCACATCGCACTGGCCCCGCGTGGAGATTCGGAAGCTCTTTTGATACACTGCCATAGATTTTGGTCCGCTGTTAAAATATTACCGGAAGACACGGATCACCAGCGGAGGTCGCCATGCCCCAATACGCTTTCCTGTGCAAGGATTGCCAGCACACCTTTACCCAAATCCTACACGTCGCCGACCTGGAAAGGGGCGGCATCAAGTGTCCGGAGTGCGGCAGCGAGAAAGTCGAGCAGCAGATCACGGGCTTCTTCGCCGTCACCAGAAAGAAGAGTTGAAAGGAACCGCAGAGACACCGTGCGGCGAGCGGCGCCTGCTCTCGGAGCGGCCCTACCGGGGGAAATTGACGATTGCCGATTTTCTCATTGACGATTGGCGGACGCTAGCCCGGGGGTCGCAGTGCAATCGTCAATGATTCAATCGTCAATGACTCAATCGTCAATGAATCAATCCTCAATTGGTCCGCCCCGTTGTACTATGTCCTCATGCAAACGCTGAAGGCGCTGGCGGCCTGCGCGTGTCTGCTGGTTCCAGCCTGCGCCGCCACCAAAGACAACTTCCTGCTCATCGACGGCGCCGAGATCCAGGCCGCGCGGAGCAAAGCCGAAAAGTATCCTTGGGCGCGGGCGGCGCTCGAGCGGCTGCTGGCCGACGCCGAGCAGGCCCTCAAGCAACCCGTGGAGCTGCCGGACCGCGGCGGGCAGTGGCCGCACTGGTACAGTTGCAAGAAGGACGGCGCCCGTCTTAGAACGGTGTCCCCGACCGAGCACCGCTGCCCGGTCTGCGGCACAGTTTACCGCGGCGACCCGTACGATGCGGTGGTGCTCTATTCCGTGCACAGCCGCTTCAGCCGCGCCGTGCGCGACCTGGGCCTGGCCTACCGCTTCACCGGGCGGGCCGAGTTCGCCCGCCGCGCCGGCGAAATCCTTACTGGCTACGCCGACCGCTACAAGAGCTACCCTCGCCACAACGTCAACGGGGAAGACAGGGTGGGCGGCGGGCGCATCATGGCGCAAACCCTCGACGAGAGCGTCTGGCTCATTCCGGTAGCCTGGGGCTACAGTCTCATCCGCGACGC
Organism: uncultured Acidobacteriota bacterium; assembly: GCA_963725415.1. Classification (GTDB taxonomy): domain Bacteria; phylum Acidobacteriota; class Terriglobia; order Bryobacterales; family Bryobacteraceae; genus CAVRZY01. The sequence continues at coordinate 53,813 of CAVRZY010000243.1, forward strand.
GCTCTCCGAGTCCGACCGCCGCCACATCGAAGGCGATCTGCTGCTCGCCGCCGCAGACCTAATCCGCGAGCACAAGATGGGCATCCACAACATACAGTGCTGGAAGAACAGCGCCGTGGGGCTGGTGGGGTTCGTCACCGGAAACCAGGAATTGGTGCGCGAAGCCATCGAGGATCCGGACCGGGGCTTTCGCGTTCAGATCGCTAAAGGCGTCACTGACGACGGCCTGTGGTACGAGGGCTCCTTGGGTTACCACGCCTATACCATGCAGGCGCTGTGGCCGCTGGCCGAAGCCGCCCGCCACGCCGGCATCGACCTGTACAGCGACCGCTATCGCACGCTCTACGACGCCCCGCTGGCGCTGGCCCTGCCCAACGGCGACCCGCCCGGCTTCAACGACAGCGCCGGATCGAACGTCATCGGCGCCGGCTCGCTGTACGAAATCGCCTACGCGCGCTGGCGGCGGCCGGCCTACGGGCGCCTCCTTTCCCAAGCCCGCCGCGAATCCTTGCAGGCGCTGCTGTACGGCGGCGAAGAGGTCCCCTCCGGCCCGCTGATCCCTGAAGAGAGCGTCCCGTTGAAGGCGGCCGGCTTTGCCATGCTGCGCGCGCCCGGAACCACGGTCGCCGTGCGCTTCGGCATGCACGGCGGAGGACACGGCCATCCCGACAAGCTCAACATCGTCACTTTCGGCGCCGGGCAGTTGTTCGGCCTGGATCCCGGCTCGATCGACTACGGCGTTCCGTTGCACCGCGAGTGGTATCGCAGCACCATCGCCCACAACACCGTTTCCATCGATCAGCAGGTCCAGGCCAACGCTGACGGCAGGCTGGAGAAATGGGCCGTCGAATCCGGCGTCACCACGCTCGTCGCCGCCGCGGACAAGGTCTACCCGGGCGTCGAGTTGCGCCGGTCGCTAACCGTGCGCGCCGGCCAGATCACAGACCGTTTCGAGTGTTCCGCGGAAGGCGAGCACACTTACGACTGGGCCTTTCACGCCCCCGGTCGCCTGACCACTTCCCCCAGCCTCACCCCGCGTTCGGCGCCGCTCGGCGACAGCAACGGTTATCAGCACATCGAGAAGCTGTCTGAGGGCCGCACCGACGAAGATTGGTGGGCCCGCTGGGAAACAGGGAACGCGCGCCTGACCCTGCGCGTGAAGGCTGCTCCGGGAACCGAGGTCTTCACCGGCGTCGCGCCTGGCAAGAACCCGGCCGAGCGCGTGCCGCTAATCATCATTCGCCGCCGCGCAGCCAAGACGGTCTTCGAAGTCGTCCATCAGTTCGAGAACCAGTAACATGAGACAACTGCAATTATCCAGTGAAGAGATGCGGGCGCTCGGCTACCTGGTCGTGGACACCGTGGTCGAGCATTTCGAGACGTTGCGCGATAAGTCTCCCTGCCGCCGGGGCGACCGCAAGGTGCTCGAAACCCTGCTGCGCGAGCCGCTGCCGCAACAGGGGATGAACGCCCAAAGCGTGGTTCGGTATTTGCAGCAAAACGTCTTTTCCAACATGATGCACATAGACCACCCGCGCTTCTTCGCCTTCGTGCCCAGCCCCAGCAACTTTGTCGGCGCCATGGCGGACGCGCTGGCCAGCGGATTGAATGGCTTCGTGGGCACATGGTTCGCGGGTTCCGGGATGGCTCAGATCGAGCTGGTCACCGTGGATTGGCTGCGCCAGCTTTGCGGCTTGCCCGAGACGGCGGGCGGCCTGTTTGTCAGCGGCGGCTCGATGGCCAACCTCACTGGGCTGGCCGTGGCCCGGCACGTCCGCCTCAACGATGAGATGGCCGGCGCGGTCATCTACTACTCCGACCAGACCCACTCTTCCATCGAGCGGGCGTTGCGCGTGCTGGGATTCCAGCCCCACCAGATCCGGAGACTGCCCTGCGACGAGGCCTTTCGCCTGGGCCTGGCGGCTCTTGAGAGCGCCGTGGCGGACGACAAAGCGGGCGGGAAGACTCCTTTTTGCGTGGTGGCCAACGCTGGGACCACCAACACCGGCGCCATCGACCCGCTGCCGGAGTTGGCGCAGGTGTGCCGTAAGGAGGGCTTGTGGCTGCACGCCGACGGCGCGTACGGCGCCGCCGCGGTCCTCTCCGAGGAAGGCCGCGCCCTCCTGCGCGGCCTCGAGCTGGTCGATTCGCTCTCCCTGGACCCGCACAAGTGGCTCTTCCAGCCCTTCGAGAGCGGCTGCGTGCTGGTCCGCGAGGAAGGCTGGCTCAAAGACACGTTCCGTATCCTGCCCGAGTATCTACGCGACGTACACCGGAGCGAAGAAGAGGTCAATTTCTGCGACCGCGGCATCCAGCTCACCCGTAACTTCCGCGCTCTCAAGTTGTGGATGTCGCTCAAGGTGTTCGGGCTGGAGGCCTTCCGCCAGGCCGTCTCCTGGGGTATCAGGCTGGCCGAGCTGGCCGAGCAGCGGCTGCGCAACTCGCCCTGCTTCGAAATCGTCACCCCCGCGCAGATCGGCATCGTCTCCTTCCGCTACACCGCCCCAGGCCGATCTGCCGAAGAGCTGGAGGCCGTCAACCAGCGCCTGGTCGAAGCCATGATCGCAGACGGCTACGCCATCCTCACTTCGACCACTCTGCGAGGCCGCACCGTGCTTCGGCTGTGCACCATCAACCCCCGCACTACCGAAGACGACCTCGAGGAAACCATCCGCCGCCTGGAGCGCTTCGGCCGTCGATTGCAGTCTTGAAAGTGTACCATCATGCCCGAACCATTCTCGAGTTCTGTCGAAGTGCGATTCATTGATCGCGAGGAGATACTGGACGACCTCCGCCGTGCCGCCGCCGAAGCGCGCTCTGCCCACCCCGAGATCCTCCGAGTGTTTCTGTTCGGCTCCCTGGTTCGCGGTAATTGGACTGCCGATAGCGACGCAGATCTGATCGTCGTCGCGGATCGCGATTTCCCCGACCTCCTCGAGCGCAGCCGCTACCAGATCCATTCGAAACTGATCCCCACCGACACGCTCGTCTATTCTCGAAGCGAGTTCGACGACCTGGCGCGAGAACCCACCAGTTTCCTCGCTCAGAGTCTGCGCGTCGCGATCGAACTCTGACATGATGTTTACTCATGACCAAATGGTTTGATGGCTGTATCCTTCTTCTCTCCGCCCTGCTGCTGCCCGCCGCCCCGCCGGAGCAGTTCGATTCCTACGCCGTCTCGACCGTGATGGCGCCGATGCGCGACGGGGTGCAGTTGGCCACGGACGTTTATCGGCCGGCGCGAGCCGGCACGCCAGTCGAGGGCAAGTTTCCTGTGCTGCTCTATCGCACGCCTTACAACAAGAGCGGCCAGCGCCAGGATGGCGCTTACTTCGCGCAGCGCGGCTACGTGGTGCTGTCGCAGGACTGCCGCGGCCGCTTCGCCTCCCAGGGAGAGTTCTACGCCTTCGTCAACGAGGGTAAGGACGGTTTCGATGCCATCGAGTGGGCCGCCTCGCAACCCTGGTCGAACGGAAAGGTCGGCACCATCGGCGCCTCCTATCTGGCCTGGGACCAATACCACGCGGCCATGTACCGCCCGCCGCACCTGGTGGCCATGTTCGCGCTGGTGGGCGGCGCAGATTTCTATCAAGAGTACGGCTACCCGGGCGGGGTGCCCAACCTTAGTTGGCCGCTGTGGATCCTGCGATCCGCGGAGTCCAGCCCGCAGGGCCTGCGCGACCCGGCGGCCGCCCAGCCGCTCCGGGAATTGCTGAAGATCGGTCCGGCTCCCTGGCTCGCCCTCCATCCCCAGAATCGCGCCGAGATCCTCCGCAAGTTCCCCGCGCACCTGAAGATGTACCAGGACTTCCTCGATCACCCGGAGTTCGAGGCCGAGTGGAGGCAGCAGGGTTTCTATACCAAGGGCTACTACAAGATCATGAAGGACGTCCCGGTCTTCTTCGTCACCGGCTGGTACGACTACTTCGCCGAAGGCGTGCTGGAGAATTTCTCCGCCCTCTCGCGCCTCCAGAAGTCTCCCAAGATGCTCCTGGTGGGCCCCTGGCCGCACGGCACCGGCCTGGCCGAGTGCGGGGATGCGGCTTTCGGACCGGACGCCGCCCGGGACCAGCGCGCGCTGGCGCTGGATTGGTTCGACCACTGGATGAAAGGCCAGCCCTTTGAGAAGATCGGCGCGGAAGCCGCGCAACTGTTCCGCATGGGTGGAGGCGACGGCTCGCGCACTGCGGCCGGCCGGTTCAATCATGGAGGCGCGTGGCGCACGGCGTCCTCCTGGCCGCTGCCCGGCTCACGGATTTCGAAACACTACATCCACGCGGACAGCGCCTTGAACCAGACGCCGCCCGCTCAAGAAAAACCATCCACTTTTCTTTTCGATCCCGAGCGGCCGGTGGCGACCATCGGCGGGCGCTACGGCCTGGGCGCCTGGACCCCCAACTGCGCCCAGGACCAGGTCTGCTCTCCGAAGATCCTGGGCTGCGAGGATTCCTCCCCTCTCAACCGCCGCGCCGACGTGCTCTCGTTCTCTACCGGCCTACTGGAATCGCCCGTCGAAGTCACCGGAAAGATCCGCGCCGCGCTCTGGATCTCTTCCGACCAGCCGGACACCGACTTCACCGCCAAGCTGATGGATGTCTATCCCAACGGCTATGCGCTGATCCTCGCGGATGGGCAGATCCGTGCCCGCTATCGGAGCAGTTTCGAAAAAGCGGAATTGATGAAACCGCGCGCAGTCTACAGGGTGGCGATTGACCTCGGCTCGACCAGCAATCTGTTTTCGACAGGCCACCGCATCCGGCTGGACATCTCCTCCAGCAACTACCCTAAGTTCGAGCCCAATCCCAACACCGGCGAGCCTGTGAACCGCTGGAGCCGCCGCGTGAAAGCACAGAACACCGTCTATCACGACGCCCGCCGCCCCTCTCACGTCGAGCTACCGCTCCGCTGACTCGAAGGATGCGCACCGGTCCCTCCAGCCCGTTCGGGCGGATCGCTTGCAGGCGGTCCCGCTCCGTCTTATAGCGCAGCCCCCAGCTTCCACGCGGGTAAATCGTATCGCCTTGCGATTGCCAGCCCGCATCCGAGTTGGCCACGCGGATTCGTAGCTTGTTCTCGCGGCGAACCTGGCGCGAGATGTCGAAGCGGAAGGGCCGCCAGGCGCGCTCTCCGACCTTCTCGCCGTTCAGCCACACTTCCGCCGCCACGCCCACCTCACCCAGATCGAGGAAGACCTGCTTGCCCGTTCCCTGGAAATCGAATTCCGTTTCGTAAATGGCCGAGCCCGAGTAGTGCGCCAGCCCGCAATCGGTCCACGATTGCAGTGTGAACGGCACAGTCTTGGTGCGAAAAGCGACTGGATGCTCCGGCTCCTCCGCACTGTCTATGGTGAAGGTGCCGGCCCCTGCGCCTGGCGGGATCGCCACCGTGAGGCGTTCGCGCTTCATCTCGACCGGCGGCAGAGTCTCCTCCCGCGCATAGGCCAAGTCTTGCAGCGTGGCTCCGGCCTCATCGACGATCCGGAACATGAACGCCGTCGGCGCCATCAGACTCGGGCCGATCTTGAGCAGCACTCGGTTCCACCCGCGGCGCACCTCGATCGGCCTGCGCTCGGCCCAGGCATCGCGCATCAGCGACCACTTGGGATGGCGGTGGATGTCCAACTTCAGTTCCCCGTTCCACCAGACCTTCATGCTGTCTGCAAAAGCGGTCAAGAGATTTGCCCGGCGCGCCACCGGGGAATAGACGAAAGCGTGGGCATAATACACGCCCGGCGTGCGGTCGCGCAGCGTCACCGAGTAGGTGGGCGACTCGCTCCACTTCCAGCCAACCTCCCCCAGCGCTCCTTGGTACTTCGCCGCGGGCTTGAACTCGCCTTCCGGAGGATAGGCGCGGAAAAAGCCCTGGTGATCGTCATACGGAAACGGCCCGATGAGCCACCACTGGCGATTCGAGAGCCGCTCCGGCGCCAGCCACACCGGCTCCGGATCATCGGCCCGCTGCGCATAGGGCACGCGGATTTCCGGCGCCTCCAGCGTCAATCGCCAGCCGGTCCGCGGCAACGTCATCGCCACCGATTCAGACCGCGGCTTCAGTAGCACAGGCCCATGGCCTGTCGCGCCCGTCACCACAAAAAACGCATCCCAGGGCCCGAACCTGAGCGTGACCTGTCCCGCCCCCTCCGCCGGCAAACTCGACCGCTCGCCCGTCTCCGCATTCCACTTCTCGAACGCGCCCCCGCCAGGAAATCGCAGGGTGAGGTCGCGCTGCCACGGCGTGTCGTTCACCACCCAGTACCAATCCACGCCCTCACCCTGACGGTGGGAGAAATAAAGGTCCGCTGGGTCGCCCGCGACGACTTCCACCTGCGGCGGCTCAACCGAACGAAGCGCCTCAAGCACCGGGCGAAGATCCGCCCGCACTTCCGCCGGCGCCTCGATGGGGCGCATGTAGTCCAGCCGATCCATGAACGGCTTGTGCTCGCGCACCACGAAGCGCCGCAGGCCCGCGCCGCTCAGCCCGCGCGGCAACTCGCCCACCGCCAGCACCATCCCGCCTGCCTCGACGAACTTCCGCACCTTCTCGATGGCCCGCTCCTCCATGTCGGTCATTGGCGGCAGGATCAGCACGCGAAATTGTTCGTCCGCCAGGTGCAGCGCGCGGTCCTGGATTCTGGCCTGCTCCAGGTAGTAGCTGTCCACAATGTGGTAATCCCAGCCGCCGCGCGCCAGTTCGAGTTCGAGCGCCGTGTAGAAGTTCTGGACATGATCCATCGCGTTGCTCCACAACAGGTCGCGGTGGGGTTTGTTGCTGAACAGAGTTGCGGAGTTCGCAAACGCGGTCTCCAGCGGGTAGTAGATCGCAATTGGCGCCACGTGCCGCCCCTGCGCATTCATGTACTGGGCCCGCCGGACGTAATCTGCGTAGTGGTGGAAAAACCGCCAGAACGGCTGTCCCAAAAACCATTGCGGCGGCCAGGTGATCTTGCGCGGATCATAGTCGAAATACGGCACCAGCGTGTTGGCGCCCCACAGCAGGCACATGTTCGTGCCTAGCCGCATCTTCTCCGGGCTCAGGAAGCTATCGTGCCCCTGCAAGCCCTGGTTCTCGACCAACAGCGGTTTGCGGTCGAAGTGCGCCACCGAGACCGCCTCCTTAAAATCCATGGGCATCCGCGCTCGCTCCAGCAGCGCGTCGATTTCCACCAGCGTTCCCGAGCGCCACAGGCGGAACATGTCCCCGGCCTGCCCCACTTGAATGTAGAGCTGCTCCTCGTACGCCGAGGTCCCGTGCTTCAGCCCGTGCCGCCGGCACCACTCCGCAACTTGCCCCGTGAACGAGTTTACGTACAGATCCGAGACGACGTCCAGGTAATCCCGGCGCACCTTGCCAGAGAGCGTCGCGTCCGCCACGTCGTGCACCAGCAGCGGCAGCATAGGCCTCAGGTCGTACTGCTTGCGCTTTTCGAACTCCTCCCACAACCGGGGCGTATAGGCGATTGGAACGCCGTAGGCGCCCTCGTGGTCGGCCACCGTAAGTTGGAGGGTGCTCCCCAGGTGCTGCGGAAATCGCCGCGCGTACTCCTCGTAGACGATGTCGAGGTAGGCCCTCACCGCCTGCGGATTGAGCAGGTCCACGCGGGTGTTGTGCCCGCCCACCGCGGGTTCCAATCGGTAAACCGTGACCAGCCACTCCCCCGCCGGAACCTCCCAGCGCAACGTCGTACCGTCCGGCTGGAGCAGTCGCAGGGATTTCTCTTCGAGCCGGCCCGACTCGTTCTGCCTCGCCGCCACCACCAACGCCGCGCGTCCGATTTCCTGCGCCCAGCTTCGCGGCCCATTCACTGCGTGCTCTTCATACTTCAACCGCTCGATGCGAAACTCCGGGTGCTGCTGCAAGACCCGGCTCAGCTCCGGCTTCCCCGACCAGAAATCCCAGGCGTGCCCGCTGGGCCAGTCGTATTCGTCCGCCATGTTGAGCGTGAAGCCGAGCTCCTTCGCGATATCAAGCGCCGCGCCGATCTGCCGCCAGTAGGCCTCCGACAGATACGGAACCTCCATGCCGTCCCAGGGAAACACGATAGCCTGATACACCCCCTGGCCGATCATCTCCCGGATCTGCCGCCGCGTCTCCTCGGGCGTAACCCTCCCGTTCCAATACCAGTACGGCATCACAGAGTACGCGCGCGGCGGGTTGCGAAAGCCCATGTAAAGCGCCTCGCCAGCGGTGGCGGCGCCACCGCCCCAGCAGATGCTCGCCAACAGCCCCAAGACAACTTTCCGTCGCATCATCCCACCTGGGATTGTAGCCTTATGGAGAATCAGACCGGTCCTGCGTCGCGCCCACATCGTTCCCTGACGGTCGCGGCTCGGAAGCCTTCTGTTCGTAGGCCGCCATCTGGTCCAGCAGCCCAAAGAGGAACTCGCGATCCGCGCGTGCCATCTCCGCCAGCTTCACGTCCATCACCAGGGTCAGGGTCCCGCCGCTTCTCAGCCGCACGGTTTTCGATTCGCGCCGCGCTGGCGTGGAGGCGGCCACAGGAGTGCGAGCGCCGGCCCGCCGCAAACCGGGCTCCCGCGTTTTTCTCTGGAGCAGCACCGAGAGTGGGCGTTCGGCGTAGCTGGCCGCCTGGAGGAAAAACGAAACCGCCTTGCGGTGGGTATGGCCGCTTATGCCGTAGCGCCGCAAGGCCTCTTCGATCTGGCGCGGGGAGGCCTTGGCCAGATCCAGCGCCCCCAGCTCCGTGTAGCTCCTCTCCAGAATCCTGCGCAGCGTCCGCCTCCTATGCTCTGGGTTCTGGACCAGCTCGCGCAGGTCGGCACTCGGGCAGCCCTCTTCATCAATCAGCCCCAGGAACCGGAATGCCGCCAGCAACTGCCCCTGCGTGGCGCCGGAATGCGAGGGCCAGACCGAACGGTCCACCCGGTCGGGCAGGCCCCTCTGGAAGCTTTCAATCGCCGTCAAGAACGTCTTAAAGGGCACGTACGGCGCCGCGCCCACCGGCCGGTTGTGTTCCATCTATGCCGTAACCCATTATGCCTCTCAATGCCACAGTCAATCCAGCGGCGGACTTTTTTTGGCGTTGACCCGTGGCATCGTTAGAATCGAGGGGCAGGGGGAGGCGCCTTCGGACAGCTCGCTGGGAGTTTGGCGCCTTGGCCACCGGATGTTGGGCCTCATTCCGAATAGGCCCCGCATGCTGTAGGGCGCTTTACTTTTCCGCCGTTCCCGGCTAGCATGGATGTAATCCCCCGAGCCGAGCCCCGGTGGGCGCGGAATGAACCTTGGAGAGAGGTATAGGCTTTGCTCAGATTAAAGCGCGTCGAGCTTCACGGCTTCAAGTCGTTTCCTGAGCGTGCAGAACTCCGCTTCCACGGCATGGGGGTCGCTGCCATTGTCGGCCCCAATGGCTGCGGCAAATCCAATCTGGCGGACGCCATCAACTGGGTGCTAGGGGAACAATCTGCCAAGATCCTGCGCGGCGCCCGCATGGAGGACGTCATCTTCGCGGGCACCCGCGACCGCAAACCCCTCGGTCTGGCTTCGGTCACGCTCACCCTGGCCGAGCCCGCCCTGGAAGTGCACCGCGCGCTCCAGCCCGGCAAGACCAATGGGACCCCCAGGGTCAACGGATCCCTAATCCGTGCGGCGGGCAACTCTCCATGGGACGGCAAGGGCCTGTCCACCGGCGAAAGGGCCACCGAGATCACCGTTACCCGCCGGCTGTTCCGGTCTGGCGAGAGCGAGTATCTGATCAACGGTCGCACCGCCCGGCTTCGCGACATTCAGGACATCTTCATGGGCACCGGCCTGGGACCGGAGTCCTACGCCATCATCGAACAGGGGCGTATCGGTCAGATCCTTTCTTCCCGTCCCCAGGACCGCCGTGCCGTTGTCGAGGAAGCCGCTGGCGTCTCGAAGTTCAAAGCCCGACGCCGCCTGGCGGAGGCCCGGCTGGAGGGCGCCAAGCACAACCTGGAGCGCGTCTTCGACATCCTCGAAGAAGTCGGGCGCCAGGCCAACTCGCTCAAGCGTCAGGCCGCCAAGGCCCGCCGCTACCAAGAACTCCGGCGGGAAATGAACGCCCAGTTGCGCCGAGTTCTGGCGGGCCGCTTCCAGATGCTGGAACGGGAAACGGCCAAGATCGCGCTGGACCTCAACCTAGCTTCGTCCGGCTTCCAGTCCCGTTCCGCCGAGACCTCCGAAAAGGAGCAGGCTCACGGCCGCTGCCAGGCGGAGGGCTATCAGGCCGAAGCCCGGTTGACCGCCGCGCGCCAGAAACTGGCGGAACTGAACCTCGAACTGGAGCGCGCCCGCGGGCGCCTCGACTTCCAGACCGAACAGGTCGGCTCGATCGACCAGCGCCTGGCGCAGGGCCAAGCCGAGTCCCAGGATCTCGAGGGCCGTCTCACCAGTTTCGAGCGCGAACTCTCGACCCACCAGGAAAGCCTCGCAGAACTGGAGAGCGAAACCGACGCTGCGCGGCTGCGTCTCGAATCCAAGGACGCCCGCCGAGAGCAGTTGCGTCTCTGGGTCGAGCAGCGCGAACGCGCCCTGGAAGAGGCGCGCCACGCCGTGTTGCGCCTGTTGGGCGAGTCCTCCGAGTTGGGCAACCAGCTTGCCCAGATCGAGGAATACCTCGCCGCGGTGGACCGCGACGTGTCCAAGGCCCAGAAAGAGGAGCAGGCCGCGACGGCGGACCTCGAGTGGCTCGAAGCCTCCAGGCAGGAGCTTTCCCAAAAGCTTGCCGCGCAGCAACTCGACCTGGAATCCATCGCTGAACAGCGCCGTCGCGCCGAAGAGGACCTGGCCCTTCGCAAGGCTCAGGTTGCCCGGGCGCGCCACGAACTCGACAGCGTCCGCGCGGAGTTCTCCCGGATCAAAGCACGCCGCGATTCGCTCGAGGAAATCCTCTCTCATCGCGCCTACACCACCGAGTCGGTGAAGCGCCTCTTCACCGCTATCGAGCGGGGGCAGGCCCGGGATCTGCGGCCCGCCGGTGTGCTGGCCGATTTCGTCGAGGTAGACGCTGCCTACGAGAAAGCGGCCGAGGAGTTCCTCCACGACGAGCTGGAGTACATCGTTGTCGAGAACTGGTCCCAGGCCGAATCCGGCCTCGAGTTGGTGCGCGGCAGCGTCGATGGCCGCGCGACGTTTCTGGTGCATTTCGAGCCGGGCTCGGTAGCCCCGCCCGCGCCGTTCGCCGAGCCCCCGTCAGTCCGGAATCTGGCCTGATAGCACGCCTCAGCGATGTTCTGCGGCTCACCAACGGCCTCTCCAGCTCCGCCCTCCAGTGCCTGCCTCGCCTCCGCTGGTGCTTCCTGGCGACGGATCGCGCCGTCGCGCAGCATCTGGCCCTCCGGTACCCTGACCTCTATTTCCTGCTCCCGGACGGCGTCTGCTACCACGGCCACACCGTCAGCGGCGGCAAGAAAACCTCCAGCGGCCCGCTGGCTCTGAAGCGCGAACTCCGCGAAACCAAATCACTCGTACTGGCCCGGCAGAAGCAGCTCGATGAAACCGCCCTGCGCATCGGAGAACTCGAGTGCCAGATCGAAGGGCTGGAGGCCGAGGTGGAACGCCTCCGTTCCACGCAACAGTCCCGCGAGAAGGAAACCCTGGCCCTGGATCACGAAATGCGAAAGCTGGCCGAGGAGCATTCCCGCGCTGCTACCCGGCTCTCCGTAGCTCGCCTGGAACTGGAACGCCTGGGGCGCGAGAAGGAACGGGCGGTCGCCCAGCGAGAGCGAAACCGCCAGGCCGTCGCGGACCGGGAACACAAACGCCTGGAGCAGGAACAGGCGCTGGAAACGGCGCGCCGCGAGCTCCGCACTCTGCAATCGGAAGCCGCTCGCACCGGCGAGGAGCATTCCACGCTGCGCGCCGAGCTGGCCGGCCTGGAAGCGCACCAGCGCGCCGAAGCGGCCGCCATGTCCCGGCTCGAAGCCCAGCTCGAGGAGCTGACCGCGCGGCGCCAGGAAATCGTCGCCGACCTCGAGCGCCTGGCCGCCGAAAAAACCCGCCTCCTGGAGGACAACCTCGCCCTGGAGGCCCGCCTCACCTCGCTCTCCCATGAAGTCTCGCAGGCTGACACTGAGGTCAATCGGCTGGTCGAAGAGGAAAACCGCCTGCGTGCGGCGCTCGCGGCCCTGGAGGAAGCACTCAGGCAGTTGCGCCTGGACTTGCAGGAGGCCCAGGAGAAGCGTTCTCAGATCGAACTCGAGCTGGTCAAGCGCCAGGCCGAACTGCGATTCCTCGATGAAACCAGCCGCAAAGAGCTGAGCTCACCCATTGCGGAATTGGCCGCCGCTGAAGAACTCGCGCTCGACGATCAGGCCCTGGCGCAGGCGGATCAGAGGTACCAGGAAATCCGCGCCCGCATCGAGGCCCTCGGTCCGGTCAATCCTGAGGCCCTCCAGGAGTACCGCGAGACCCAGCAGCGCTACGAATTCCTCAATACCCAGCGCCAGGACCTGCTGGATTCCATCCGCGATACCGAGAAAGCCATCCAGGAAATCGACACCGAGTCCCGCAAGCGATTCTCGGAAGCCTTCACGGCCATCAACGCCAACTTCCGCGAGCTTTTCGTGACCCTGTTCGGCGGCGGCACCGGCGAAATGCGGCTCACCGACGAAGACAACGCGGCCGAGTCCGGAATCGACATCGTGGCCTCGCCCCCCGGCAAACGCCTCCAGAATGTCCTGTTGCTTTCGGGTGGCGAGAAGGCACTAACCGCCTTGGCCCTGCTGATGGCCATCTTCAGGTACCAGCCCAGTCCCTTCTGCATCCTCGACGAGGTAGACGCCCCGCTGGACGAGCCTAACATCGAGCGCTTCACGCGCCTGCTCCAGGAGATGTCCTCTCAGACTCAGTTCATCATCATCACCCACGCCAAGCGCACCATGGAAGCCGCCCAGGCGCTCTACGGCGTCACCATGCAGGAACCCGGCGTCTCCAAGCTGGTTTCCGTGAAGTTCGAGGCTCCTCCCCCGCCGCCGCAAGAGGCCCCCCTCCCCGAAATCGTAAGAATGTAGCAGTAATCCTGTCGGTTGTTCTCTGCGCTACCTCTGCGCCCTCTGCGCCTCTGCGGTGATGGATCCCGCGAGTTCTCGTCGCAGCAGGTCCAGGGCCGTCTGCGCCGCCAGCGTGCGTACGCGGCCCCGGTCGCCCAGAAACCGGAAGTGATGCGCGCGGCAGCCCGCCGGCCCGGCCACCCCAATGAACACCGTTCCCACCGGCGACTCCTGGGTCCCCCCGCTCGGGCCTGCTACCCCGGTAATCGAGACCGCGAACGTCGAACCCGTGCGCCGCTTTGCAGCGGCTGCCATCGCCGCGGCCACCGGTTCGCTCACCGCCGTGTGCTGCCGAAGGAGCTGCTCGTCCAGCCCGAGCAGCTCACCCTTCATGCGATCGGTGTAGACCAGAAACCCGCCGACAAAGTAATCCGAACTCCCCGCCATCGAGGTGATGCGTTCCGCCAGCAGCCCGCCCGTGCAGCTTTCAGCCACGCTCAGCGTCCCGGAGCGCGCCCGCAACAGAGCGCCGATCACCACTTCCAGCGGCGACCCGTCCCTGGAATAGATCCGGTTGCCCAGAATCGGCTCGATCTGAGCAGCCACCTCCTCCAGCAACGACTCAGCCTCCGCCTCGCTGCGGCAGCGCGCGCGCAGGTGAACTTGAATATCGCCCGGCGCTGCCAGAATGGTTGTGGCCGGATTCTGATACTTCGTGTAGACCGGCGAGATTCGCTGGTCCACATCCGACTCCGGCATCCCCGCCACCCGCAGCACCCGCGTGCGAATCACCTGCTCCGGAAGCATCTTTCTCAGCCGCGGCAGGCAGCCCTCCGCAAACATCGGCTTCATCTCGTTGGGAGGGCCAGGCAGCAGCATGACCACGCGTCCCGACTCTTCGATCCACTGCCCCGGCGCAGTCCCGTGATCGTTGCGCAGCGCCTCCGCTCCCTCCAGCACGAAAGCCTGCCGCCGGTTGATCTCGGCCATCTTCCGATCCAGCCGGCGAAAGCGCTGCTCGATCGCTTCGAGAATCTCCTGCCGGAACACCTGCCTTCGATCCAGCGCCGTTGCCACGGCGTCGCGTGTGACATCATCTTCGGTCGGGCCGAGTCCTCCTGTGAGGATCACGATTTCTGAACGCGCCAGGGCGGCCTTTACGGTCGCCGTGAGCCTTTCCCGGTCGTCGCCCACCACGCTCTTGGCCACCACTTCCACTCCCAGCCCGTTCAGTTGCTCGGTAAGGTAGAGCGAGTTGGTGTCGATCCGTTGGGGCGTGAGCAGCTCGGAGCCAACAGCGACGATCTCGGCGTTCATGTTGATACGGGCATGCTGGCCTGAGCTACGGAAGCGGTCTGCCCTGGATCCCGGCGTCCACCCGATAGAGGCTGCTGCTGGTGGCTACCATTAGCGCGCTGGAAGGCGTGAACGCCAACCCTACGATATTGGGACCGGAAAGGAACAGCTCCGGGCTCCGGCTTTCATCCAACCGCACGATCCCCCGCCGTCCCCCCAGCGACGCCGCAACGTAGAGCCGGTCCTCCGCGTCAAACGCCAGACCCTGGGGACGCCCCAGCCCGCGATAGAATACTTCCACCTCCCCGGCCGGCGAAATTCGGTACACCGAATCGAAGCTCGAGGTAGTCGGCCCGGTGACGTAAAGATACCCGCCCGGGCCAAACGCCAGATGGTAAGCGGCTATGGAAGGTTCCAAGGTGGCAAACACGTAGATCTGCCGCGCGCTGCTGATCTTGAAAATGGTGCCGCTCCGGTCGCCCACGTACAGGTTCGCCTCCTCATCGAAGGCCAACCCCGTGGCCACCCCCATGCCCTCCACGTACACGGATATGTTGCCCTTCGAGTCCGCCTGATACACCACCCCGTCGTGCCGGCTGGAGATGTACAGCAGGCCCTCCCGGTCTAAGGCCAGGCCGGTAGCGTTCATCACGTCCGACAGGAAGGGCTTCACATTGAAGTTCGGATCGACCCTGTAAACGGAGACCGGCGTTTTCTGCCCGCGCGATCCGCTGAAAGTCGTGTAAACGTTCCCCGCGCGGTCCACGGCGGGATTCGCGACCGGGTGCAGGCCGTCCGCGATCTGCACACCGATTTCGCAGGCTCGCGAGGAGCTGGCACGCTCGCCGGTCTCCACCACCACCTCACCCACCGAGACGCCTTCCGGCACCCGCGCGATCACAAACGAGTCCGAGCCAATGATGATCGGCGCCTCCACATTTCCCAGCGTCACCCGCGGCCGCTGCAATCCACCAAAGCCCCGCCCGCGAATCTGGAGCTCGCCTCCCGCGATAGCCGCAAAGGGCGCTACTTCAGAGATCTGAGGCTTTCCGTCCGGCTCTTTCCGAATTGGCATAGTCAATAAAGATTGAAACACCCTGCCGCGCATAACACAAGCACCCCCCGGCCGCTACGCCGTTTCCTCGGCGTGTCCGTCTTCCTCCTTCGACTGCGTCTTTGGCTCGAGCGGTGTCGAGATCAGGTATCTCTCGGCCGCCCAGTTGCCCAGATCGATCAGCCGGCACCGCTCGCCGCAAAAAGGAAAGTCGGGATTTCTCCGATCCGCGTCCTTGCTGCAAACCGGGCACTTCATGCCGCTAGCAACGTCCCCACTACATCGTAATCGAGCGCTTGCGTAACGCGCAGCCGGCGCATCTGGCCGGAGCGCGGCGCGGCGCCGGCCACATCGTTTACCAGGCAAACCCCATCGATTTCCGGCGCCTGCGCCGGCATCCGCGCTTCCCACAGCAGATCCGTCTCGGGCGAGATGCCTTCCACCAACACCGGGACTTCCTGCCCCGCCAGTTGCCGGTTCCGCGCCCGAGAGATCTTGCGCTGGATGGACAGCAGGCGGCGCTTGCGGTTGTAGATCGTCCGCCCGTCCACTTTGCCCTCCAGCCGGTAACTGGCGCTGGTCTCCTCGTCGGAATACGCGAAGACGCCCAGCCAGTCAAACCGCGCCGCTCCCACGAACTCGCACAGCTCCTCGAACTCTGCCGCCGTCTCCCCCGGAAACCCCACCAGCAGACTGGTGCGGATCGCCACCCCTGGAATAGTGCGCCGGATCCTCTCCAGCAATCGCAGAAAAATGTCCCCCGACCCGCCCCGTTTCATCCGCTTCAGCACGCTGGCGCTGGCATGCTGCAAGGGCACATCGATGTAGGGGACCAGGCAGGCATGCCGCGCGATCGTATCCAGCAGCTTCTGAGTGACCTTGTTCGGGTAGGCGTACAGAAAACGAATCCAGTTGCCCGGCGCAGTCTCCATCTCCGCCAGCCGCTCCAGCAGCAGGGCCAGGCCGTCCTGGATTCCCACATCCTCGCCGTAGGAGGTCGTGTCCTGCCCCACTAGGTTGATCTCCCGTACGCCTTGCGCAAACAGCCGCCGCGCCTCCGCCACCACCGACTCGACACGCCGGCTCCGGAACCTGCCCCGAAATTGCGGGATCACGCAGAAGCTGCATGGCTGGTCGCACCCTTCGGCGATCTTGATGTAGGCATAATGCCCCGGAGTCGAAAGCACGCGGGGCGTCAGCTCGTTGTACAGATACGGCCCGACGCAGTGGGCAGCCACCGGCCGCCCCTCGCATACCGCGGCGATCTGTTCAATCTCGTTCGTTCCGATTACCGCGTCCACCTCCGGCAGACTCCGGCGGATCTCGCCCCGGTAGCGCTCCACCAGGCAGCCTGCGACGATGAGTCTTTTCAACTCCCCGGATTTCTTGTGTTCGGCCATCTCCAGGATCGCGTCCACTGACTCCTGCTGGGCAGGATGGATGAAGCCGCAAGTGTTGACCACGATGACTTCGGCCTCTTCCGCACGCGCCGTCAGCTCGTGACCCCGCGCCACGAGCTGCCCCATCATGACTTCCGTATCCACCAAGTTCTTGGGACAACCCAGGCTGACGAATCCGACCTTCAAGGTGTCTATCCGGTGAGCAAAGTGAGGACTAAATCTCAGGATAGCACGGCCCTGCCGGGCTTACGCCTTCACGGACTCGGGCCCGCATTCCTAACGGCCTTTTGACTTTTGCCCTTTGCCTTTTGCTTTTTCTGGCCGTCAACGCAGAACATGACTCATTCACATCGAGTTTGCGATTCCAAGGCCTCTCGCCGTCCTGCCTGAGTGCCGCCACCTCGCCCGCAGGTATCTCATACACCAGCGCCCAGAAGTTCGCCGTTCTCCGGGACAGCCTCCGTTCCCCGCGAATGACCTCCGCGATCGCGCTCGCCGGGAACACCTGCTGCAACCACGCCACTGCCGCGCCATCGCCGCATTCCAGAACGCGGGCGATGGTGTACTCGGGGTGAGAAGCGGGGCTGAACTCATTCGCGTTGATGTCCCAAAATAACGGACGTAACTCGCGTGGAATCATGCCCTTATGTTCAGTATAGCCCGGCTCGCGCATCTCATGTTGCGATCCGGCTGAGAATCCCGCCACCCATGGCGCACCAACTCTGATGAGGAGTCGTGCCCATGGTTGCTCCGCAACTGGAACGCGATGAGGAACTGTACTGGCTGGCCCTGACGCTGGTTCCCGGCCTGGGGGCCCGGACCGCGCAGAAACTGCTGGAGCGCTTTCGAACCCCGCAGGCCGTCTTCCGCGCCTCCCGTACGGACCTGGAGGCCACCGGCACCAGCGGCAGCCTGGCGCAGACCATCTCCAGCGGCTGCGCATTCGATGACGCCGTAACCCAACAGCAAAAGATGCTAAAACCTTGCAGCC
>CAVRZY010000244.1:0-28746 GCA_963725415.1 uncultured Acidobacteriota bacterium
GGAGCCTGGCTCCAAGAGCCCCTTGAGCTCGAAAAGCAAGAAACCTGCCGCCAGCAAGTCCGCTTCCGCCAGCGCCCCGCAAGCGCTACAATAGTCCTCAGTGCGCCCGTAGCTCAGATGGATAGAGCGCTTGCCTCCGGAGCAAGAGGTCGCGCGTTCGAATCGCGCCGGGCGTACCAGTCGGACTTTTAGGATCAGCAGCCCGCGCTAGCCGGCGAGCGGCGCAAATCACGCTTGACCCCTTGCTCGGCGCAGATTCTGTCCACGGAGATTCCACGCGATGATTCTGCGTCGGTGTCAGCCATCGGAATCACGGGAACTTTCTGCAAAGTTTTTGTTGTTTTTTGCTCCCAGTATTGCTACACTGGACGATTGCCGAGATCGATAGAAGACGCGCACAAACGAAAGTAGGAGGTCTGTCATGAAGTTTTCGAGGGCCCGCTTTTTGCTGGCCGCTTTGGTACTCTTTTTGGGGGCGCTCACAGCGCATGCCGGGACAATTGGCAATTGGGACCCGTCTCTTCCGGCGCCGGCCCCGGTCCTGAATGCTGGCTGGGCACCCGACCAAATCAATGCGGCTGGAGTACCCTCTTTGGATTCCCCTTATGTCTACAATCTGGCGTTCCCGGCCACTTTCACGATCACCGATGACTTCATAGTGGGCGACGTGTACACGGTTTCGGATTTTGGGGCCCAGATCCTGATGACCGCCAACTGGGGCGCGATGCCTCCGTTCGGTGGTCCTGGTCCCGATCCCTTTGGGTGGCTCAATGCTGGCTACGCCAAGGGGTCGGTTCAACTGGCCGCAGGCCCCCACTCCCTCGTGGTCGTGGGGAACGGGGCCGGTGGAGTACCCGCTGGCTTTTGGACCCGGATTGACAGCGCGCCTGTGCCTGAGCCTTCGACGCTCGCGCTTTTGAGTGTGGGTCTTGGAGCCCTCTGCTTTCTGCGTCGTCGGAAGAGCCACTGACCGGATCTGTAGGAGCCGCTTCGAGAGGTCGCGCACGGACAGGATTGTCTGCCTCGACCGTCCGGACAGTAGAAGCATAGGGCGGTTTCCGCTGCAAGGCCGCCCGTCATGGTCAGCGGGCTGCACTCAGAATGCGCCCTGCTAAGGCAGTTCCGGCAGGTTCGTGACTCACCCGGAGAAGGTTTGTGACGCCGATTGTGAGGTAACCCCTCACTGGACGGCCTCCGTGACGGGTCGTTGCACCTCGGGCCACCATTGTCAGCCCCGCTCTCTTAGTCGTGCGTGACCCTCGGGCCACGGTATCCGCTCTGTAGAGCGGGCACTTGCCTCCGTTTTCCTTCCAGTAGCTCGGCCTCCCCTTGGATCTCTCGGCATAGAGGGCCATCCGGGGATGCTGGGAGCCTCTAGGCCCTCTCGAAGCAGTCGGAGTCGAGACGCTTCACCCCGATGGTCCCGTCGATGCCTCCATCACCGGTCTTGCCAACCGCTTTTGCTGCGTCTTCGACGGAGCCGCCGTACCCCGTGGCAACCAGCAGTCCAATGACAAGTTCCTCGAAGAACGTAGGAGGCGCCTTCTTGACGGCCTCCAACACATCACTTGCCAACGCCTTCCTCAGGACCATGTAGGCGCTCGCTAGCTGCTCTTCGGGCGTCTCCGTCTTCCCTACCTTGACTTCCTGACCACCGTCTTCGCCCCCGTCTTGCGTGCCCCTGTGAAAGGCGACGAACTCGGCGTACTTCGACAGATGCTGGATAGTGAGCTTCGCCAACTTCAAATCCAGAAGGTCTTTCCCCCGGCGAGTGATCCTGAAGACACCACGCCTGACTCGCTCCAGAGCGACAGCCTTCGTCATGTAAACCGTACTCCACGCGACCCGGTTCGCGAAGACACCCGGAACACCACTCGGCACCTTCTGTGACAGGTCTTCTAGCGTCAGCTTCAGGTCTTCGGCTATCCGCTCTCGCAGTTCGGCCATTGTATGTTCATTCCCGTCAGAGGTCAGGCGCAAGACGGGCATGAAGAACGACTGAAAGTCAGGAACGGGCACGTTGGCAGCCCCCGGACCAGACCGCGCCCGGCTGTCTCCGAGAGCAAGAGGTCGCGCGTTCGAATCGCGCCGGGCGTACCAGACCTGCTGGTAGAACCAACGCCTCAGACAGCCCTCAAGGAAACGAACCCGCACCAGGACCGCCTGCCCAGGGGCGAGAACCAGGCGGTGAAGGAGCGGCAGACGTGGCCCTTTCGCGGACCTGGGGGCCAGAGAATCGCGCTGGAAATTCGAAACGCAGCCCGGTGGGTGTATACTGGGCTGCAGCCGGGGAACCGAATGGGTGGTCGGATATGAAAACCTTGCAAAGATGTAAAGTAGTCTGCGCAATGTGCCTGCTCGCGGCCGTTGCGGCTTATTCACAAAGCCTCGCGGGAAGGATTTCCGGAACGGTGAGTGACAACAGCGGCGCCGTCATCCCCGGGGCGACGGTGGTGGTGACCAACAAAGCGACGTCGTTGACTTGGAAGACGACGACGGACATTAACGGATTCTACGTGGTGACGAACCTGCCTCCAGCCACCTATGACGTTGAGGCGGAGGCGGCGGGATTCCGGAAGGCGCTAAGGGCCGGCTACGAGTTGCCGGACGCGGGACGAATCACGGCTGACTTCAAGCTGGAAGTGGGGACGGTAACCGAGTCCGTGGTGGTGACCGAGGTGCTCGGCGAGACGGTGAACACTATTTCCGGGGAAGTCGCGCGCACCATCGATTCCGAGCAGGTCGAAGATTTGGCATTGAATGGACGGAACTACCTGCAACTGGTCTCCCTGATTCCGGGCGTAGTGCTGCTGGACGAGGACCAGATGGCGCTGACGACCAGTCTGAGCGTGACCAATCAATCGGTGAACGGAACTCGCGGGGGAAGCAACCATCTGATGGTAGACGGCGGGATGAACCTGGATTCCGGCAGCAACGGGAGCCAGGTCAGCAACGTCGGAGTGGACTTCATCCGAGAGATGCGGGTGCAGACCTCGGCCTTCTCGGCCGAGTATGGGCGGAACTCGGGCGCCTCGATCAACGTGGTGACTAAGAGCGGCGGCAACCGTTACAACGGCAGCCTGTTCCATACTCTCCGGAACGATTATGTGGATGCCAAGGACTATTTCTCGCCGCAGCAGCAGGCCTTCCGCTTCAACGACTTCGGCTTCAGCCTGGGCGGCCCCATCGCATTCGGTCCGCTGAAGAAAGGCCAACTGTTCTTTTTCGCCGGCGAGGAGTGGAAGAAGATCCGCCGGTTCACGAGTCCGACCCGCCGGACGCTGCCGACGCGCGCGGAGCGTGTAGGGGACTTCTCGCGCCGCACAAACAACATCTATTACCCCGGCACCCGCACGCCCATTCCGGAGAAGAACCTGTCGAGCCTGATGACCGCGGACGGGCGCGCGATCATGAAGGTTTATGACGCGATGGAGAAGTACACGGCCAGTTATGTGGACACGCCCACCACCAACAACGCGGTCTTCCAGGTGCTGAATCCGTTCAACTGGCGCCAGGACATCGTGCGCATCGACTGGAAGGCGAGCGAGCGTCAGTCGGTTTACTTCCGGTGGATTCACGACAGCTACGATCTCATCGATCCGTTTGGCACCTTTAACAGCTCGCAACTTCCCACCACGCCCACCGCCCGGAACCGGCCCGGGTACGGTCCGCAGCTCAGTTTACTGTCGATGATCAGCCCGCGGCTGTACAACGAGGCCAAGATCAACGCTTCGTGGCACGGGCAGCGCACGCCGCTCCAGGGCGCCAACTGGCTGCGGAGCACCTACGCCTTCCAGTTCCCGCTGGTGTTCGGCGGCAACGGCCCGTACCCGAGCGGGATACCGGACGTAAGCATCAGCAGCTTTGCGACTTTCAACGGGCCGGCTCGGGTGTATTTGATGGCCCCGACCACGGACATTTCGATCTCGGACAACCTTTCCTACATCCTGGGGCGACACGCCGTCAAAGGCGGGGTGATGATCATTCGGAACCGCAAGGACCAGAACGGGCGGTCGGTCTATGACGGGAGCGTGACTTTCAACACGAGCGCGAACAATGGCACTACCAATTACGCCCTGGCGGATGCGGCGCTGGGACAGTTCCAGCTTTACACCGAAGCGGCCAGCGACCCGATAGGGTTCTTCCGTTTCTCTCAGTACGACGCCTACGTGCAGGATTTCTGGAGGCTGACTCACCGTTTCAGCATCGAGGTGGGCCTGCGGTACAGCCATTACATCCCCACCTACACGGCGGCGAACAACATTGTGAATCTCGTGCTGGCGTTATACGATCCGGCCAAAGCCGTGTCCGTAACGTCCACCGGGCTGATCGTACCGGGTTCGGGGAATCCGTTGAACGGGCTGATTCTGGCCGGTGACGGGGTGCCGAAGAGCCAGCTTGGGCGCGTACTGGGAGCGAACAGTCCGGAGGTGCTGGCGGTGCCCGTGGGCGCTCCGCGTGGCTTCTACAACACAGCCAACCTCTTCATGCCGAGGTTCAGTTTCGCGTGGGCGCCGTTTGCGAACAGCCGGATGGCGGTGCGGGGTGGATTCGGCGCCTACCACGACCGGATGCAGGGAAACCTGATTTACTCGCAGACCAACATTCCACCGTTCTCCAAGCAGGTTTCCTTGGAAAGCGGGAATCTGTCGAATCCGCTGGGCGGCGTCACTTCGGCGCTGGCGGTGATGGGAAGCATCAACGCCATCGATCCGAACCTGAAGATTCCCACGGTTTACAGTTACAACCTCGGCATCCAGCGCGAGTTGAAGTGGGGATTCTTCCTGGATGCCACCTACGTCGGCAATGTGGGCCATCACCTGTTGCGGCAGCCGGACATCAATTTCCCACCGTTCGTGGTCCTGGCGCAGAATTACACCATCCCCAGCGCGCAGCGGCCGGTAACGAATGCCATCCGGCCGTACAAAGGCTACTCGGCCATCCGGATGTTCCTGAGCGATGCCAACTCGAGCTACAACGGCTTGCAGACGTACCTGACGAGGCGCAAGGGAAACCTGGTGCTGACGGTGAGCTATACCTGGTCGCACGCCATCGCGGATGCGAGCAGCGACACGGAGAACCCCGACAGCGGGTTGGAGTATACCAACCGGCGCTTTTTCCGCGGCTCGACGACTTATGACCGGCGGCACGTTTTTGTGACCACCTACACGTACCGTATTCCGCTGCTTCGGAAGCGGCGCGGGTTTGTTGGTGCGGGGCTCGGACGTTGGGAGATCAGCGGGATCACGCGCTGGCAAGCCGGGCAGCCGCTGACCCCCACGGGCAGCGCCACGGGTGTCACGCGGCGGGCCGATTACATCGGCGGCGAGGTCTCCCTGCCCTCCGACGAGCGGGGACCGAACCGCTGGTTCGACACGGCTGCCTTCCGCACGGCTCCGAATGACCGCTTGGGCACGGCGGGCGTGGGAATCATCCGAGGTCCGGGTCTCTATTTGTGGGATGTCTCGCTGCGCAAGGAGTTCAGGCTGCACGAGAACTGGAGGCTGCGGTTCCAGGCCGACGCGTTCAACCTGATGAACCACGTTAACTTCCGCAGCCTGAACGTGACCACGAGCAACACCGACTTCGGGTCATTCAGCGCGGCCGGTCCGCCGCGCAACCTCCAGTTCGGGGCACGGATCACCTTCTGACTCCGACCACCAATTGACGATTGGCTCATTGACGATTGCCGATTGGAGTGTCCCGCGGCGCCAGACACAGCAATCGTCAATCGTCAATCCCACAATCATCAATTCTCCCGAAACAGTTGTTCGGTTGCGGCCATGCCGCGCTGTGGAACTCCCGATAGCTCCCTACCGTTCTCCCTCGAAAATCTCCGAGACCGCCCCGTCCACGTCCTCCACCCGGATGCGCAGTTGCTTGCGGGCTTGGAGCAACTTCTCGGGAATCTCGAAACGGACCGCCACCATGCGGTCCATCGATTCGCGCGGGCCCACCTTGGTCCGCATCAGCAGAGTCTCGTTGTACTTCTGGCCTAGCACGGGGTAGGAGTCGAACAGCCGCTTGGCATCCACCTCCGAGGCCACCGCCCCCTCCAGCACCCGCCCTTGCTGGTCCTCCATCGACACTTCCACCTTGCGCACTACGAACCGGTAGTCCGAGGGATTCACAAAGCGGAAATCGATCACCACCACCGCGCTGGCGTCGTCCGTCGCCAGCGTGCGCACTTTCTGGATCGACCCTTTCAACTCCAGGTGCGCGCCTCGTTGGATGTAGAGAATGGCCGCCACCAGGGCCGCCACCGCCACCACCCCGATACCCACGTATGGCAGGAGTTGCTTCCTCACTCAGGCCGGCCCCACGATCCGCAGGATCTCTTTCATCGAAGCGTGCGAGGCCGCAATTTGGGTCT
This sequence comes from uncultured Acidobacteriota bacterium, assembly GCA_963725415.1. Lineage (GTDB taxonomy): Bacteria > Acidobacteriota > Terriglobia > Bryobacterales > Bryobacteraceae > CAVRZY01. The sequence goes on from CAVRZY010000244.1 coordinate 6,374, forward strand.
CCCCGAAGATGTGCGTCTCCAGCCCGCAGCAGCCGCGATACCCGTCCTGGGCCAGGGCCTTGAGGATGGCCCGCCAGTCTTGCCGCCCCGGGTAGTCCAGCACGCTGCGCCCCTTGATGTGAATATTCGCGATCCGCTTCTTGGGAAGAAGCCGGTAGCCATCCGGAAACGCAACCTCCTTGTAAGCTGTCCCATTCAGCGTGTCCCAGTTGACGCCGAACCACTTCGAAGGCAGCAGTCGCATCAGCTCGGCCAGCTCGGCGCAGGTGGCCACGTTGCACGAGCCTTCATTCTCCACCAGCAGGTGCACTTTTTCTTTAGCCGCCAGATTCACCATAGGCTCGAGAATCCGCGCCACGCGGGGCAGCAACTTGATCGGCTCCTCGACCCGCGAGAAGGCAAACACGCGGATCTTGTCCGTTCCCAGGATGTGCGCTGCCTTGATCGCGCCCGCCAGGTCGTCCATGCGCCGCTCGAACTGCGCCCCATCGCGCTTGAGCCGTTTGGCCCGCGCTTCCTGGCTTTCCGGCTTTCGCCGCACCGGCTCCGTGCCGGGCAGCGAGAACTTCAACAGCGAGGCATCCAGGTAGGAAATCCGGATTCCGTTCTCGGCGAACTCCTTGGCCGCGGCCCGCAGTTCCGGCTCCGGCATCGATTCATACGCCCCTTTGCCGCCCGGAACCCCGCGCAGTTCCAACCACGACAGGCCGTACTGCCTGGCGAAGGCAATCGCCCCAGCCGGCGAGCGAGCAATCTCATCGGAAATCGCGCTAATCCTGGACCGACCGATGCGGTTCTTCCCCTGAAGCACGCCGGCCGCCGCCACAGCCGCCAACAATTCTCTTCGCGTCACTTGCTCCCCCTTCCGTCTTGACTAGTCCCCCAACAGCTTGCCGTACGGTTGCAGCTTCTCCACGTTGTCGCACACCGCCTTCAGCCCCGCGGTCAGCGGAATCGCCAGGATCAGGCCCGCCGCCCCCCACAGGGTGGCCCAGAACATCAGCGCCACCGTCACCACCAGCGGATTCAGGTGCACCCGCGGCCCCACAATCTTGGGATACAGCAGGTTCATCGCCAGCAGGTGGAAGACCGCCACCACCGTGCCGATGAGCAGGTAAGCAGCCATCGCCTTGTACACCGTCAGGCCGGCCAGAAACGGCGGCAGCACCGCCAGGGGCAACCCCACGTAGGGTATCAGGCTCAAGAACCCGCTCAGTGGCCCGATCAGCAGCGGGTAGGGCAGCCGAAACAGCCAGAACACCAGCGTGCTGGCAGCCGTCAGCAGCAGCCCCAGAATGAAGTTTCCCACCACGAAAGCCCGCGTGATGCTGGCTATCCCGTTCAAGCTGCGCGCTGCCACCGCCCGCCCCTCCCCCTCGAACAACTGCAAGAAGCCCCGATGGATGTGGTCCCGCCAGCTCAACATGAAGTACACCAGGAAGGGCACAAAGGAAGCCATCAGCAGGATCTCGTAGAACGACCCCAAGTTCTCGTACAGAAAGTCCACCAGCGGCGGCCGCTCCGGACGGATCCGCACTTCCTGCACCGCGGGCGGCGTAGCGGCGCCGGCGGCTCTGCCGAGCGCCGTAGCCGTGAGGTCTGCGGCTTGGGTTTGGGCGCCGCCGGCTGCGCCTGCCGCTCCTGTTCTCGGAACCGCTTGGGCACCAGCAGTTCGTAAGCCGAGCGTTCCATCGATTCCATCTTGCTCAGCACCTGTTCCGAGATCTGGCTGACCCGCTCCCCGTACTTGGGCAGATCTTCCACCAGCCCCGCCCCCTGCGTGTAGATCCCCAGGCCCAGCATGTAGACGACCGCCAGTGCAAACGAGCACACCACGAAGCTGGCCAGCGCCCGCGGCACGTGCAGCCGAATCAGCAGGCCCACGAACGGCTCCAGAATAAACGCGATGATCACCGCCGTGGCCAGCGTGATCAGGAACACGCGCCCGTAATAGAGCAGGCCGATAATCCCCGCCAGCGCCAGCATCAAGCCGGCGACCCCTCTCGATTTCAAAGTTCGAAGCGGCCGAGCAATCACTGCCACGAGACTGACCTGCTGGAAGTAAGGCTGCTAATGGCTACTCTAACATGACCGACCGTATAATGAACATAAGCCCTGGCACAGACGGGTGTGTGCAGCGTCCAGACTCGTCTGGATGCCGGCTCGCCAATATGGCGCCTGAATTCGAACCCGTGAGAGAAGACCGCATCCTCGCGCTGGACCTCGGCCAGCGCCGCATCGGGCTGGCCGTCAGCGATCCCCTGCGCCTGACCGCGCAGGGCCTGGAAACCCTCCAACGCGCGAACAACCGCCAGGATTTCGCCGCCCTGGCGAAGCTCATCTCCCAGTGGAACGTCTCCCTGCTGCTGATCGGGTACCCTCTGAGGATGAGCGGCGAGGAAGGCCGTCAGGCCCAGTCGGCCCGGCTGTTCGCTGAGCTCCTATCAGTGCGTACCGGCGTGCCCTACAGACTTTGGGACGAACGGCTAACCACCGTGGAAGCCCATCGAGTGCTGCGCCAGAGCCGGGCCAGCATCGCACGCCGTGCCCGCGCGGTAGATCGCCTTTCCGCCGTCATCCTGCTCCAGAGCTACTTGGATTCCCTGGCGCATTCCTCCCACTGGGGTGAAACACCGCAATGAGATTCGAACGGTTCCTCGCCATTGCCTTGCTGATTATCGTTGCGGCTGTCCTGCTGGCCACCTCCCTTACCCAGAGATATGCGGGCTTCCGACAACAAGTTTTCGTGGATATCCCCAGAGGAACCACCAGCCGTGCACTGGCCTGGAAGCTGGCCCGCGAGGGCGTGGTGCGCTACCAGTGGCAGTTCTTGCTGGTCCGCTGCCTGCGCCCCGCCGTCAGCCTCAAAGCCGGCGAGTACCTCTTCCGGAAGCCCGCCAGCCCCTGGGAGGTCTTTGACCGCCTGGCCCGTGGCGACGTCTTCTATTACCATCTCACCGTTCCCGAGGGGAACAACATCTTCGACATCGCGGCTACCTTGGAAGCTCGCCGCATCATGCCCGCCGAGCGATTCCTCGAAGCCGCCCGCGATCCCTCCTTGATCCGCGAGCTGGATCCCAAGGCGCCCACACTGGAAGGCTATCTGTTCCCCGACACCTACCGCCTGACGCGCCGCACCTCCGCCTCGCAGCTCTGCCGCCTCATGACGGACCGCTTCCGCTGGGCCTGGCAACGGCTGGGAACACCCAAGGTAGACCTCCACAGCACCGTCACCCTGGCGTCCCTGGTCGAGAAGGAAGCGCGCCTCAACGACGAACGGCCTCTGATCGCCTCGGTGTTCCTCAACCGCCTGCGCCTCCGCCTCCCTCTGCAATGCGATCCCACCACCATCTACGCGGCTCTCCTGGAAGACCGCTACCGCGGCGCTATTCACCGCTCTGACCTTCAGAGCAGGCAGCTCTACAACACCTACCAGCACGCCGGGCTTCCACCCGGCCCCATCGCCAATCCCGGCCTGGCGTCGCTGGAGGCCATTCTGCGCCCGGTACAAACTGATTATCTTTACTTCGTGCTCCGCCCGGACGGTTCCGGCCGGCATCAGTTCTCAAAGGAGATGGCGACGCACGAGCGGGCCGTCAGAAAGTATCGTCGTGGGCTCAACCAAGCGCTCCAAACGAAACCAACTCAGCGAGTACCTGGACCAGCAGCGGCCAACCCTCATAACGGAAACAGAGTGGCAGCGCCTGCTGGTGCACCTCGCCCCCATTTCTGAGTCCTACTTGCGCCATCTGCTGCGCTCCAGCGGGATTCCTCTGGTCCCCCTGGTGGGCGGCGTTCGCCAGGACTCCTTCGAGCAGCTTGAGCGGACCCTGCTGGAGATACGCGCCGAATACGCCCGCGCCCAGGCGGCCGGCGATCGCGCCCGCTCCCGCGCCTGCCGCCGCCTGGTCATCCTCGCTAAAGACCACGCCCGCTGGGCTCTGCGCAATCCCAAAACCGCCCCGAGAAAAAAGCCGAAAAGGAAGAGATGATCCTCTGGATGCTCACCTGGCTGGAGAACCCCGCTGTCTTCCCCACCTGGCTCAGACTGCGAAAGTCAGTTCAGCACCCGGCTGAGACTCTTTAGCCCGGCCTCTTCACCGCGACTCCTCGGCACAAAGCCAGGACGCCGCAAGCCTACAGCCCGCAGCCTTCTACGGCGCCAGGATCCCACCGTTGATCTCGATGGTCTGCCCGTGGATGTAGCGCGCCGCATCCGAGCAGAGAAACACGATCGTGTCCGCGACGTCTTCGTTGGTTCCCAGCCGCCCGGCCGGCGTCATGGCCACCACCGAATCCAGGATCTGCCGCGTCGAGAACCGCTGGTGAAAATAGTTGTCCACAGTCCCGGGGCTGACGGCGTTCACCCGAACCCCTTTGGGCGCCAGCTCTCTCGCTAATCCCTTGGTGACCGTCATAACCGCGGCCTTGGCGGCCGCGTAGACCGTCGCCCCCGGTCCCCCGCCGTTCCGTGCCGCAATCGAGCTGACGTTCACAATCACCCCGCTGCCCTGCCGGATCATGTACGGCGCTACCGCTTGCGTGATGGCCCACGTGCTGCGGAAGTTCAGATTCATGACCTCGTCGAACAGCTCATCGGTGAACTCCACCAGCGGGGCCGTTTCACCAGCGAGCCGGCGTTGTTGACCAGAATGTCTACCTCCGGCGCGGCCGTCTTCAGCTCCGTGACGAAGGAATGGATTCCGGCAACCGTCCCCAGGTTGGCCGCCATCATCTGCCCTTCGGCCCCCGCTGCGCGCACCGCCGCCAGCGTAGCCTCCGCCCCCTCTCTGTAGCTGTGGTAGTGCACCACCACGCCCCGCACTCCCGCGCGCGCCAGCCCAATAGCGGCCGCCGAGCCGATGCCCCGCGAGGCCCCCGTCACCAGCGCCGTCTTTCCGCTGAATTCGTCAGGCAATGTCAGTCCTCCTTACCGGGCATCCAACCCGATTCCACAAATGAGCCAATGAGCCAGCATGAGGGATCGGATGAGGGAAACGGCGCTAGCTGTTTTTCACCACCACGTTCTGCAGCATGTCCGCGACGTCCTCGCAGCGGTCCGTGGTATCCTCCAGGAACTCCAGGATCTCTTTCTGCTTGATCAGCAAGACGGGATCTTTCTCCTGCTGGAACAGATCCGTCACCGCCTTGCGCACTAACTGGTCGGCAAGGTTTTCCAGCCGGTTCACCTCGATGGAATGCTCCAGCAGCCTCTGGTCCTTGTTCAACCCTTGGATGGCTTTCTCCAGCGATTTCGCGCAGTCACAGACCACCTCGCAGAGTTCCACTACCGTGCGAGGGATCGGTTGCAGCCGGTACGCCGCAATTCGGTAGGCTGCGTCCTCGATCCCATCCAGCACGTCATCCAGTCGCGAGGAAATGCCATGGATATCCTCGGGGTCCAGCGGGGTGATGAAGGTCTGGTTCAGCCGGGTGAAAATGCTGTGGATCACTTCGTCGCCTTCGTGTTCGAGCTGCTTGATCCGCGCGGCCGCACGCGAGAGGTGCGAGTTCCCTTCTTTCACGGCCTCCACCAGCAACTGCGAGGCTTCCACAATCAGACGAACTTGACTGGCGAACGAAACGAAGAATTTCTCCTGGCGAGGCAGCAGTCTCATGCCACATCCCCACGCGATTGGGGGAAGACCCCCATCTTCTCACCGCCGCTCCGGCGCGTCAACCAACACATCCTTGCTCTCTTTCCTCTCCAGGCACATGGTGACCCACCCCGGCTCAGGGTGATGAGCCCTGGGGTATGGAAAAGACTGTGCCAATTGACCAGATCCAGGAAGCTCCGTTGGGGGGCCTTGGCGAAGCCGGAGCGGGGGAGCGGAGGCGAAGCCAAGGCCCCCCCAACGGACGCCAGCGGGCCGACCGCCCAGTTCCCTTCCCTGGGAGGATGCCTGGAGGCGACGGGGCTGACCATGCCGTGCCAACCCCCAAGCTGGCCTCCCCCGCCCCGCTCCACCCAGCAAGCCCGGACCCATCCGCGGAATCAAACAGCACGACCAACAAATGTTCCTGAAACAATCCCCTCAGAAATGTTTCTGGAACAATCAGATCCCGAAGTGTTTAGAAAACATTTGGGCACAAGAACGTTTCCGTTTGGAATCTTGGGTGTGTGCCGCCGAGTTCACGGAGGTCTCCCTTGTGCCCACCCTATTATGAGATGATTCGCGCCGCCGATTCAAACTTTAACCTGCGCTACCGCCTGGCCCTGGCCGCCCAACAACATGGCATTCGCGCCGCCGCCCGCGCCTTCCACTGCGCCCGCAACACCGTCCGCAAATGGCTCCGCCGCTTCCACCAGGCAGGCAAGCCAGGTCTCCAGGCGCGCTCCCGCGCCCCTCACAAGATCCCCCACAAGACCCCGCCGGCCGTCGAGCGGAAGGTCCTGGCCACCCGCCATCAGATCCCCTGCTTCGGGCCAGAGCGCCTGAAGCGAGCCTTCGACTTGCCCTGTTCCACCGGCGCCATCGGTCGCATTCTTCACCAGCACGGCCGGGCTAGGAACCGCAAGAAACCACGCAAACCCGCCCACGATCTGTCCCAGCAGAAGATGGCCTGGCCGGCCTTTGGACGCCTGCAGATGGACGTCAAGGATCTCATCGACCTGCCACCCTACCAGCCCCTGATCGATTTCGGCCTGCCCCGCTACCAATTCACCGCCCGCATGGTGCCCGAAGGCGGCACTTGGTTGGCCTACTCGGCGGTGAACGATTCCACCTACGCGCTGCTGTTTGGTGATCGCCTGCTGGCCCATTTCAAACGCTACGGCCTGGACCTCTCCCAGCTCATCGTCCAGACCGACAACGGCTCAGAGTTCGGCGGCAATTGGAATCGCCTCCACGGCCTGCCGCCTTTTACCAAGCTGGTGGAGCAGAAATACCACTGCCGCCAGCACCGCTTCATTCCGCCCCACCGCCCCACCTACAATAGTGATGTGGAAGCGGTGCACGGCATCATGGAACCAGAGTTCTACAATCTGGAACGCTTTTCCGGCAGCCTCGCGGCTTTCCTCCGCCAAGCCTACAGCTACCAGCTGTATTTCAACCTCATCCGAGAAAACTCGGCCAAGGGCTACCGCACACCCGAGCAACTGCGTGCCCAGCGCGCCCCCCACATTGATCCGAGGATCTTCTTCTTGCCACCAGTGGCGCTGTCATCCCTGACGGCCCAGGATCTGCCCACCCCACGGCAGATCCTGGTGGGTCACGATCTACCTGGATCTGTCACACATCCTTGCTCTCCACCCAGTGGGACAGGCCCATGGGCCGTCAGCTCCAAAAACCGCACATCCAACAAACGTCCCGTGTCCAGGTTCCCCATGGCGGCCAGCAGCTTTTCCCTAACGTGCGGATACTCCTTCTCCAGCTCGCCCAGCAGCGAGCGCAGCGTGCGCCGCACCGTGCCGGTCTTCTGCGAGCACGCGCACGGCACCACCGGCGCGCCCAGCGATTCCACGTACCGCCGCGTCAGGTCTTCGCTGACCAACACCAGCGGACGAATCAGCCGGAATTCCCTGTCCCGCGAGTGCGCCACCGGCGGCAGCGCGCTGATTCTGCCCGTAAACAGGGCGTTGCGAAGCAGGGCCTCGCAGAAGTCGTCGGCCGTATGCCCGAACGCGATCACGTTGGCGCCCAGCCCCCGCGCGATTTGGTAGACCGCCCGCCGCCGGTAGCGGCTGCACAGATCGCAGCCGTGCTCCGGCTGCTCTTCCAGAAGCCGCACGGACGGCGCGTCGCGATAGTACGTCCACTGAACGCCCTTCCGGTCTAGGTACTGCACCAGTGGCGCCAGCGGCCGCAGAAACTTGCCCTGCTCCACCGTAAAGGCGCACACCGAGAACTCCACCGGCGCGCGTTTTTCCAGCAACAGAAGGGCTTCCAGGAGTGTCAGAGAATCTTTGCCGCCCGAGAGCGCCACGGCCACGCGATCGCCATCCCGAATCATCTTGAACCGGCCGATCGCTTCGCCCACCCTGCGCAGCAGAGCCTTCTCTAGGTCCACGTTCTATTATAGAGAAACTGTGATCTCACCGGCCCGGCTGGTTGCCTTCGATGTCCTCCTGTTGGTGGAAAAGGGCGGCTACGCGGCGGACCTCCTAGCCAGCCGCACCGCGAGCCTCCACTCTCGCGACGCTGGGCTGGCCGCCGAGATCGTCCTGGGATCGCTCCGTTACCAGGCCCAGCTCGACTTCCTGATCGAGCACCTGTCGGGTCGCAGCGCCGCGCCCCTCGACCCCGAGGTTCGCGTCGCCCTTCGAATGGGCATCTATCAGCTCCGGCATCTGGACCGCGTGCCTGCTCATGCTGCCGTCAGTGACGGCGTCGAGCTAGTGAAGCACGCCCGGAAACGCTCCGCCGCCGGATTGGTGAACGCCGTCCTCCGCAGGGTGAACCGCAATCCGATCGCCTGGCCCGATCGCTCCACCGAACTCTCTCACCCTGCCTGGCTGCTCGAGCGTTGGGACCGGCAATTCGGCCCAGAAACTGCAACCAGGATTGCTCTCGCCAATCTCGCCACCCCGCAGACCTATGTCCGCGTCCCGGCTGACTCTTCCCCGCCCCCCGGCCTGACACTGGAAGCCACGGATGTCCCGGGCTGTTTCCGCCTGCTGCAGGGCGCCCCCTCCGGTCTCCGCATTCAGGACATCGGCTCGCAGGCCGTGGTTCCCCTGCTCGATCTGGCCCCCGGCCAGACCTTCCTGGATCTCTGCGCCGCACCGGGCAACAAGACCGCACAGGCGCTGGAGTCCGGCGTCCGCGCTGTAGCCTGCGATGTCCACTTCAGCCGTCTCCGCCTCATGAAAGACCTGGGCTGCGACCTGGTGGTCCTCGACGGCGCCGTCCCTCTGCCCTTCGCCCCCCGCTTCGACCGCGTTTTAGTGGACGCGCCCTGCTCCGGCACGGGAACTCTGACCCGCAACCCCGAGATCAAGTGGCGCTTCCAGCCCTCCCACCTCCAACAGCTCCACCACCTCCAGGTCAAACTGCTTACAAATGCGTTGGAACGCCTCGCCGCAAGAGCACGTCTGGTTTATTCCACGTGTTCCCTCGAGCGCGAGGAAAACGAAGCGGTCGTCGAGGAGGCGTTAACTGCGACAGGCATCCCTGCCCGCTTCCGTCTCTGGCGCCGGCTGCCCGGCATCGACGCCGGGGACGGCTTTTTCGCCGCTGTGATAACATCGGATGAGCCGCTCCATGATCCAAATCGTTCCCTCGATTCTCTCCGCTGATTTCGCCTGTCTGGGCGAGCAAATCGCCCGTGTCGAGCAGGGCGGCGCCGCCATGCTGCACGTGGACGTCATGGATGGGCATTTCGTGCCCAATATCACCATTGGGCCGCCGGTGCTGAAGGCCATTCGCAGGATCACCAAGCTCACTCTGGACGTCCATCTGATGATCGCCGATCCCGACCGTTACGCCCCTATCTTCATCGAAGCCGGCGCAGACCAGATCTCCGTGCACCAGGAAACCTGCCCCCACTTGGACCGCACCCTGCGCCTGATCCAAGGGGAGGGCGTTCCCGCCGGGGTGGTCCTCAACCCCTCCACCCCCGTTACAATGTTAGATGAGGTCCTCGGCCTAGCGGACTTCGTGCTGATCATGAGCGTCAACCCCGGTTTCGGCGGACAGCAATTCATTCCTCGCGCCCTGGACAAAGTGCGCCTGCTCGAGCGCCGCAGGCGAGAGTGGGGATTGAAGTTCCCTATCGAGATCGACGGCGGAGTCACGCTGGAGAATCTACCGGAAGTCCTCCGCGCTGGCTGCGATTGGGTGGTGGCCGGCGCCTCCATCTTCCACAGCGCCGATCCCGCAGCCACCGTCGCCCAGATGCGCAGCCTCGCCCAACAGATGAGTGAGACCGTCAGGTGTTAGCTATGACCCGTCATCGTAACTGGCTCTTCTATGGCGTCGTGCTGGCGCTTCTCCCCGGCCTGGTGAGTTCGTTCGGGTGCCGCCGCAGACGCTACGAAAACCCCATCACCAAGGACACGCTACAGCCCGACAAGGTGCTCTTTGACAAGGCCATCAAGGATGTCGAACGCGGGCCGCTACGAGATCGCGCGCCTGACCCTCAACACCCTGATGAACACCTACGTGGACAGCGAGTACATGGCTAAGGCGAAGCTGGCCATCGCCGATAGCTGGTTCCGCGAGGGCGGCTCTCATGGCCTGGCCCAGGCCGAAGCCGAGTACAAGGACTTCATCCTGTTCTATCCCACCCTGGAAGAAGCCGCCGAGGCCCAGGAAAAGGTCTGCAACATCCACTACAAGCAGATGGAGAAGCCGGATCGCGATCCCATCCACGCCCTGCGCGCCGAGGAAGAGTGCCGCCAGTTGCTGATCCAGTTCCCCAACAGCAAGTTCGCTCCCCAGGTCCAGCAAATCCTCCGCAACATCCAGGAAGCGCTGGCCGCAGGCGAATTCGCGGTCGGCAGTATGTACTACAAGAGAGGCAGCTACCCGGCCGCTGCCAACCGCCTCCAGAACCTCACCGATCACTACCCTCTTTACAGCAGCGCGGACGAGGCCTTGTGGAAGCTTGGCGATTCCTACTCCAGAATGGGTCCGCGTTTCCGCAACAAAGCCGGCGACGCCTACGCTCGCATCGTCCGGGATTACCCGCTCAGCCCCCTGACGGAAGCAGCCAAGAAGAAACTCACTTCCCTGGAGCTGCCCATCCCGGAGGCGGACCCGGTGGCTCTGGCCCGCATGAAATATGAACTGGAGAACCGCGAAAAGCAGGGCCTGATGAGTCACTTCTGGGGCATCTTCCGCAAGAATCCCAATGTGTCGATGGCCGCCCAATCCGGCTCGCCCCCCATGGAGAGCCTGCGGCCCAGCATCCCTGCCACCGTGCCCCCGCCCGTCGCCCCCGGCGCCGGCGTCACCGCCGACGTCACGGTTTCTCCGATCTCCGGCCCCTCGGCGCTCGATACCCAGCCGGATGCTCGCCAGAATCCCCCGGCTGAGGCCAAGCCCAGCGAGCCGGAACAGCAGGCTCCCTCCGCGGGAACCCCGGCGGCCAAGAAGAACCAGAAGAAAAAGAAAAAATAGCCCAGCGGCATGAGCCGGATCCTGCTAGCCGATGACAGCCCCCACGCCCAGCGCATGGGCGAGCGCATCCTCTTCGAAGAGGGCTTCGAAGTGGTCACCGTCACCGATGGCGAGACCGCTCTGCTGCGCCTGGCCGACGTGGACCCCGACGTCATCCTGGCTGACGTCTTCCTGCCGCGCAAGTCCGGCTATGAGATCTGCTGGCACGTCAAGAACCATCCCAAACACCGCCACACCCGCGTCGTTCTGCTGGCCGGCTCGCTGGAGCCGGTCGATGAGGCCGAGGCCCAGCGCGTCGGCGCAGACGGCCTGCTGAAGAAACCTCTGGAAGCCTCCCTGGTCCTGCAAACCGTCCGGCCGCTGGCCGAAGCCGCCCAACTGGAGCGACCTCCCCTGGGCCAGGAGGTTCTGGTCGAGCCTCCCCCGCCCGACGTAGCCCCCTCGGAACCACCCGAGCTGGACCCCGAGCGCCTCCGCGCCGCCGTCACCCTGGCCCTGGACGCCGCCATGCCCTCTATAATCGATCAGCTCACCACGCGTCTGCTGACCGCCCTGGGCCGACCGCCCCGTTGAGATCTTAATATGCCCGACAACAGCTTCGACATCGTCTCGAAAATCGACCTGCCCGAGGTCAACAACGCTATCCAGCAGACCCGCAAGGAAATCCAGACCCGCTTCGACCTGAAAAACTCCAAGTCGCACCTCGAGCTCGACGAGCAGGAAAAGAAGATCCTGCTGGCCAGCCAGGACGAGTTCAAGCTCAAGGCCGTCATCGAAATCCTCGAGTTCAAGCTGGTCAAACGCAAGGTTCCCCTGAAAGGCCTCTCCTACGGCCCTCTCATCCCGGCGGCCGGCTCGACCCTCCGCCAGGAAGTGGCCATTCAACAGGGCATTCCCATCGAGAAGGCCCGCGAGATCGTCAAGCGCATCAAGGAGAGCAAGTTAAAGGCTCAGGCCTCCATCCAGGGCGATCAGGTACGGGTGAGCGGAAAGAGCCGGGACGTGCTCCAGGCAGTTCTGCACTTGCTGCGAAGCCAGGACTTCGGCATCGACATGCAGTTCACCAACTACCGCACCAACTAGGTAGAACAGGCCCATCGCCTGTCATCTTTTGGGGAGCTCTTGCCGCCTTCTCAGGACCCCGCGTGCCGCAGTTCCCGCTCCACTTTGCGGGTGGCGCGCCCGCTGACCAACTCCGCTACCTGGCTCAGCAGTTCCGGCAGGGCTTCCGGCTCGATCAATACCGTTCCAACCGCTTTTTTGGAGGCGCTCCGGCGCCTGGCATCTCGGTAGGTAGTGATCAAGGCCGTGGCCGGCTTGTAGTCCATCATCCGGGCGTGGGCCAGTACCTTCAGTCCCGCCTCGGGCGATTCCATCTCCAGATCGCTCAAGACCAGTTCGTACTGGCGCTCCTCAAGCTTGCCGACGGCTTCGGCGGCCGAGGCCGCCGCATCCACCCGATAACCCCCAGCCTCCAGCACAGTCTGAAGGGTCAGACGGGAGGTCAGGTCACCCCCGACGAGCAACACACGTGCCAATTCCAGACCGCGACTTCGAGCCGCCTGCTCCGCCTTCGCCATCTCAGACCGGCTTTCCTTTCTTAGAATAACAGTCTAACCCAGCCCTGAGAAAAAAGCACGACCATTTTTGGGGGTATATGACTATTTCTGTAGTGAGAAAGGCTACTATTTCAGTAGCAATTGATTCGCTGTGGAACAGCCCTCCGGCCGGTTCCACGACCCGGTGGGGCTGGCAGTGTACTACTATAGCCCCGTTTCTTGGCGGCGCGGGAAGATTCCGTGTGTTGAGCGCCTGCGGTGTGGCCGGCCAATTGACGATTTGCTCATTGACAATTGATGATTTCAGTGTCCCGCGGCGCCAGACACAGCAATCGTCAATCGCGCAATCGTCAATTTCCTCGGCACGGCCGGTCTCAGAGCAGACGCCGCTCGCTGGGGTGTTTGGTTGCGGCTACGCCGCGATATGGACTACCCGCTTCCCTTCCGCGCTGCCAGCATCTTCTGGTAGGCTTTCCGCAGTTCTTCCCTGGCGCTGGGGCTCAATGGGCCGGCCGGCTCGCCTGGCTCGCAACTCCGGCACAGGGCAATAGTGCGCTTCAGGCTTTCCAGAAACTCGATGCACGGGGGACAACCGGCCAGGTGCGCCTCGATCTCCTCGCAGCTCTGAGCGGGCAACTCCGCGTCCAGGTATTGGGAAAGCAAAGCGAATACTTCCCTGCAATTCTCGCTGTGCTTGCCGGCTTCCGATTGCATGGTGTGTTCCTTTAATTCTTCTTGGCCGCGGCCCGCGGCACGGTTCGCAAGTACCCGTCCAGCTTCTGGCGCACTGCCAGCCGCGCCCGATGCAGCCTGGTCTTAATCACCTCGTCAGTGACCTCCAGCACCTCAGCGGCTTCTCCAGTGGTCAGCTCCTCAACGTCCCTCAGTAGGATTACGGCCCGGTAGAGCTCGGGCAATTCCTTGATCGCCTGGTGAATCACCGATTTCAACTCCGATCGCAGCGCCTGCGTGTCCGGGAGCGCCGACCAGTCTGCGATTTCCAGCTTCCGCTGGCCCCCCTGCCGATCCATGTGCGGCAAGAAATCCTCCAGCGACAGCTCCTGCGCCGGTGCGAACACGCTCTTGCGTCGCTTCATGTAGCAGGCGTTTCGCGCGATCCGGAACACCCAGGCCCGCACCCGCTCCGGCTCCCGGAGCTGCTCGAAGTTCTCGAACACCTTCAGCAAGGTGTCCTGGGCCACGTCTTCGGCGTCCTCGCGATGCCCGCACATCAGCAAGCTGTATTGAAAAACCTTCGCGCGGAAGTACTCCACAAACCGATCGAACGCCTCCGCCCGGCCCGCCAGCAGGTCCCGCGCCAACTGGCTTTCGCGTGCTGTCTCCGCCTGCGCCACTCCAACCGGGAACCCTCCTGGTCCCCCATGGCCGATTGTAACTCACCGCAGGCAGCCTCTTACTTGTCGATGCAAACGGGCCGCAAACGTGACCACCGTCACCGCTTTGCCAAGCTTGCAACCTATCCCTTGAAACCTCTGGGGAATCCATGCGGATCAAATTGCTCATGCTGTTGGTGAGTGTGCCCCTTTGGGCACAGGATGCGCTCTCCTTGCAGGATGCCGTCAAGCCTTGAGAAATGGGGACTGGCATCCGCCCGACCCTCAGTCACCGCGCCACCATCTGGCTGCCTTCCCCCGCAACTTGCGCGCAAAATCCAAAATCTACACAATGAATCGAGGCCCAACGCATGGACTCAATCTTGGCCCTCCACAGGCTGCACTTCGGCTTCACCATCACCTTTCATTACCTGTTCGCGCAGCTCAGCATGGGCCTGGCGCTGCTGATCTTCATCCTGAAGACCATGGCCCTGCGCACCGGCGACGAGCACTACAACCACGCCGCTCGTTTCTGGATCAAGATCTTCGCCATCAGCTTCGCCATGGGCGTGGTCACCGGCATCCCGATGGAATTCCAGTTCGGCACCAACTGGGCCCGCTTCTCGAAGGCTGCCGGCGGCGTCATCGGGCAGACCCTGGCTATGGAGGGCGTCTTCTCCTTCTTCCTCGAATCCGTCTTCCTGGGCCTGCTACTGTTCGGCGAGAGGCGCCTGGGCATCAGAGGCCACTGGTTGATTTCCCTGCTGATGTTCGTCGGCACCTGGCTGTCAGGCTTCTTCATCCTGGCCACCAATGCTTGGATGCAGCACCCGGTCGGCTACAAGCTGGGCGCCCACGGGGAGGCCCTGCTCGACAGCTTCTGGGCGCTGCTCCTCAACCCCTGGCTGCTGTGGATGTTCCTGCACAACATGATCGGCGCCGTGGTCACCGCCAGCTTCGTCATGGCGGGCGTCGGCGCCTTCTACCTGCTGGTTCGCAAACACGAGGAGTACGCGCGCACCTTCGTGCGGCTTGGGGTCATCGCCGGCTGCGCCGCCTCCATCCTGATGTTGTTCCCCACCGGCGACGGCCAGGGGAAGAACGTCGCTCATCACCAGCCCGCCGCCCTCGCCGGGATGGAAGGGCTTTTCGAAACCACTCGCGGTGCGCCCCTGGCCATCATGGGCCAGCCGGATACCGAGAAACGCCAGCTCGACAACCCCGCCCTCACCCCTCGCTTGCTGAGTTTTCTCACCTATCAACGTTGGGAGGCGGAGGTTAAAGGGCTGGATGCGTTTCCCAAGGAAAACTGGCCGGACAACATCCCGCTGCTCTACTACAGCTACCACATCATGGCCGGACTCGGCACCATCTTCATCGCCGCCATGGTGTTGGCGGCTTGGAAACTGCGAAAGGGCCGGCTCTATGAATCTCGGCCTTATCTGTGGGCCCTGATGCTGCTGATGCCCTTCCCTTTCATCGCCAACACCGCCGGCTGGATGACCGCCGAGTTGGGGCGCCAGCCCTGGCTGATTTACGGCGTCATGCGGACCAGTACAGGCGCTTCCATGCAAGTCTCCTCGGGGAACACCCTGTTCACTTTGCTCGGCTTCATGGGGATGTACACGCTACTGTCGATCCTGTTCCTGTTCCTCACCTACCGTGAGCTCGACCACGGCCCGGAACCGGCGGAGGTGCTCCTCGAGCCGGGAAGGCTGCACGGCGGAGAAAGGACCCCGGTGGAGTAAGGAGAAACCCATGGAAACGGTCTGGTTTTGCCTGGTCGCCGCCATGATGGCTGCCTATGTCATTCTGGATGGCTTCGACCTGGGCGTTGGCATCGTGCACTTCTGCGTGGGCCGCACCGAATCCCAGCGGCGCCACATCCTCCGCAGCATCGGCCCGGTCTGGGACGGCAACGAGGTTTGGCTGATTGCCGCCGGCGGCACCCTCTATTTCGCCTTCCCCGGCCTCTACGCCTCCAGCTTCAGCGGCCTTTACCTGGCCCTGATGATTGCGCTGTGGCTGCTGATCCTGCGCGGCCTCTCGATCGAGTTCCGCAACCACATCCACAATCCGGTCTGGAAGCCCTTCTGGGACGCCGTGTTCACCGGGGCCAGCGCGCTACTAGCCCTGGTCTTCGGGATCGCGGCGGGCAACGTCGTCCGCGGCGTCCCCCTGGACGCCTCCGGGTACTTCTTCCTGCCGCTGTGGACCGACTTCCGGCTCGGCAGAGAGGTTGGCATTCTGGACTGGTACACCATCCTAGTCGGCCTTCTCGCCTTTCTCACCCTTACCCAGCACGGCGCTTTGTGGGTGGCGCTGAAGACCGAGGATGTCCTCCGGCAGCGTGCCCAACGGGTGGCCGCCTTCGCCTGGCTGGGCGTCGCCGGCCTCACACTGATCATCACCGGCCTGACTTTGCGCATTCAGCCGCAGGTTTCCGCCAACCTGAACGGGCACCCCTGGGGCTACCTCTTCCCCGCCCTGGCCCTGGCCGGCCTGCTGGGGACCTTGCGTTCCCTCACCCGAGGCAAGGACCTGAAAGCTTTCCTCTCCTCCTGCGCCTACATTGCCGGGATGCTTTCCAGCGCCGCTTTCGGTCTGTTCCCTTACGTCCTGCCTTCCAACATCGATCCCCGGCTGGGACTGACGATCTATAACACCGCCACCACTCGCTACGGGCTCCTGGTGGGCCTGGCCTGGTGGATTCCCGGCATGCTCCTGGTGCTGGGTTACTTCGTTTTCGCTTACCGCCACTTCGCCGGAAAAGTGGAGCCGGAAAAAGAGGGTTACTGATTATGACATCCAATTCCTCTAACAACCTAAACCGCCGAGAGATGCTCGGCTTCCTGGCGGCAGGCGCCGCCGCAACCGCGTTTCCGCAACTGGCGCTGGGCGCGAAAAGACGGCCGCCGAACATCCTCTACATCATGGCCGACGATCACGCCTCGCACGCCATCAGCCGCTTACGGCAGCAAGATCAACCGGACGCCCAACATCGACCGCATCGCCGCACAGGGCATGCGCATGAACAACTGTTTCTGCACCAACTCCATCTGCACCCCCAGCCGCGCCGTCATCCTCACCGGCCAGTACAGCCACATCACCGGCGTCAAGACCCTGGCCGACAGGCTCGACGGCAGCCGGCAGAACGTCGCCAAGCTGCTCAACGCCGCCGGCTACCAGACCGCCATGATCGGCAAGTGGCATCTGCAAAGCGACCCCACCGGCTTCGACTACTGGAACATCCTGCCCGGCCAGGGCGTCTACCACAACCCGGTGCTCATCGAGATGGGCCAGAAGAAGAAGCACCAGGGCTACGCCACCGACCTCATCACCGATTTCTCGCTGGACTTCCTCAAGCGCCGCGACGAAGAACCGGCCGTTCTTCCTGATGTGCCACCACAAGGCGCCGCACCGGCCCTGGGAGCCCGACGCCAAGCACGCCACCATGTACGACGGCCGTCGACCATCCCCGAGCCCTTCAATCTCTTCGACGACTACCAGCAACCGCTCCCGCGCCGCGGCCAACGCCACCATGCGGGTCGGCGAGCACATGAACAAGACCGACCTCAAACAGCGACATCCCCACCGACCTCAAGGGGAACGCCTTGCGCAAGTGGGCCTATCAGCTATTACATCAAGGACTACCTGCGCTGCGTGGCTTCGGTGGACGACAACGTCGGCCGCCTGCTCGACTACCTCGATGCCGAGGGCCTCGCCAGAGACACCATCGTCATCTACACCTCCGACCAGGGCTTCTTCCTGGGCGACCACGGCTGGTTCGACAAGCGCTTCATGTACGAGGAGTCGCTGCGCATGCCCTTCCTGGTCCGCTACCCCGGCGACATCCGCCCGGGCACGGTCAACGAGGACATCGTACTGAACCTCGACTTCGCGCCCACTTTGCTGGACTACGCCGGCGCCAAGGTTCCCGCCGATATGCAGGGCCGCAGCTTCCGCCCCATCCTCCAGGGCCGCACCCCCAAGGACTGGCGCACCTCGATGTACTACCGCTACTGGATGCACTTGGCCGATCACGGCGTCCCGGCCCACTACGGCGTGCGCACCAAGCGCCACAAGCTGATCTACTACTATGGCCAACCCCTGGACGCCAAAGGCGCTATCCCCAAACCCACCGAGCCCGAGTGGGAGCTGTTCGACCTTCAGAAGGATCCCTCACGAAATGAACAGCGTCTACGACGACCCCGCCTACGCGAGCGTGGTCAGGGAGCTGAAAGCGGAACTCGAACGCTTGCAGAAACAATTCGGAGATACGCCATAGGTGACTAACCATGGCTCCGGCGAAGATGTGGCGCGGGCTTCAGCCTGCCGCGTCGAGACTCGTCTCGACGCCCGGAACAGCACGTCTCGGCACGAGTGCCGAGACGGCAGCCTGGAGAGGCTGCGCCACAAGGTCAACAGTGCGCTCGGGACTGCGCACGGGGAGACGACATCTCCGGGGCTAAAGTCTAATAGCTGTTTGTGACGAGGTGTTCCATGAACGTAGGTGTTCTTCGAGAAGAAGGAGTTCTGGACCGGCGGGTGGCGCTCACGCCGCCGGTGGTGCGCCAATTGGTCGAGCGCGGCAACACGGTCTGGGTGGAGACCGGCGCCGGCGAGGGAGCCATGTTCCCGGATGCCGAGTACATCCGGGCCGGAGCCAGCATCGCCTACTCGCCCGCCGAAGTCATCCGCCGCTCCGAGCTGGTGGTCAAGATTTCGGTTCCCAGCCTGAAGCATCTGGACCTCAGCCCGGGCGGGACAACCCTGATGGCCTTCTTCCACCTGGCCGTCGCCGGTCCGGCCTTCTTCCAAAGGTTGATGGATCATTCCATCACGGCTATCGGCTGGGAAATCATCGAGACCGCCGACGGCCGCCTGCCGGTGCTGGCGACGGCCAGCGAGATCGCCGGCCGGGCCACCATTCCCCTGGCCGCTCACCTGCTGCGCTCCAGCTCCGGCGGCCGCGGCATCCTCTTGGGCGGCAGCCCGGGCGTTCCGCCTGCCCACGTCGTGGTGTTGGGCGCCGGCGTGGTGGGGACCTGGGCGGCGCGCACCGCTATCGGCGCCGGCGCTCGGGTCACTGTGCTGGATATCGACAGCGAGAAGCTGCGCCGCCTCATCGAGCATGTCCCCCATGTGGCCACGGCCCTGGCCGATCCCGACTCGATCGCCTCGGCAGTGGCCTCCGCCGACGTGGTCATCGGGGCGGTGCTGGTGGCCGGCGCCAAGACCCCGCACCTGGTCAGCAAACACATGGTCGAGGTCATGCGGCCCGGTTCGGTGATCATTGATGTGGCCATCGACCAGGGCGGCTGCGTTGAGACCAGCCATCCCACCACCATCGCCCAGCCTACCTTCATGCACCACGGCGTGGTGCATTATTGCGTTCCCACCCTCACTGCCGATGTGGGACGCAGCACCAGCATTGCCTTGGCCCAGGCCATGATGCCCTACCTGATCCGGATTACCGGCCAGGGTGTCGCAGGCGCCCTCCGCAACTGCCCCGAGCTGGCGCGCGGCGTCTACACCTATCGCGGCGCCTGCGTACACGCCAAGCTGGCCGGCGCCTGGAAGTTGCCGCATCGCGAGCTGGCCGAAGCCTTGAGCGAGGCGGCCGCGCCTCCACAGGCCACCGCCCAAGGATGAGTGCCCTATGCGCTGGACAGAACATTACCGCTCGAAAATCAGAACCGCCGAGGAAGCCCTACAGGTGGTCAAGTCCGGCGACCGGGTCTCGATCCACCAGGGTTGCTCCGAACCCGAGGACCTGGTCCGCGCCATGCTCAAGCGCGCTCCCGAGCTGCGCGATGTCGAAGTCGTCCACATGGCCACCATGGGCAGCGCCGACTACACCCGCCCCGAATACCAGGGCCACTTTCGACACGCTGCCTTCTTCATCGGCGCTAATGTTCGCCAGGCGGTGCAGGAAGGGCGCGCGGATTTCATCCCCATCTTCTTAGGCGAGATCGAAGGGCTTTTCAAAAGCGGCGCCATGCCGCTGGACGTGGCCCTGGTCCAGTGCACACCGCCCGACGACTACGGATTCATGAGCCTGGGAGCGGGCGTCGATATCACCCTCACCGCCGCGCAATACGCCAAGCACGTCATCGTCGAAGTCAACGATCAAGTCCCCCGCACCCTGGGCGACTGCTTTCTGCACGTCAGCAAAGCCGACGCCATCGTCGAGACCTCGCACCCCCTGGCCGAATACAAGCAGGCCGAGGTCACCGATGTCCACCGCGCCATCGCGCGCCATGTTGCCAACCTGATCCCCAACGGCGCTACCGTGCAAATGGGTATCGGCGAGATCCCCGAGGCCGTCCTGGGCGCGCTCCGCGATCACCAGGACCTGGGCGTGCATTCCGAGATGGTTCCTGACGGCATCATCGAGCTGATTCAGACCGGCGTGGTCAATAACGAGAAGAAGACCATTCATCCTCACAAGGTGATTACCGCCTTCGTTCTGGGCACCAAGCCGCTGTTCGACTTCCTCCACAACAACCCGATTTTCGAGTTCCACCCCACCGCCTACACCAACGACCCGTTCATCATCGCCCAGAACGACCGCATGGTGGCCATCAACTCGGCGCTGGAGATCGATCTCTCCGGCCAGGTCTGCGCGGATTCGATTGGGCATTTGCCTTACAGCGGCATCGGCGGGCAGGTGGATTTCATTCGCGGCGCGGCGCGCTCGAAAGGCGGCATTCCCATCATTGCCCTGGCTTCTACGGCCCGAGGCGGAACGGTTTCGCGCATCACCCCGGCGCTCAGGACCGGCGCCGGCGTAGTGACCTCGCGCGGCGACGTGCACTACGTGGTCACCGAGCACGGCATGGCCTACCTGCATGGCAAGACCCTCCGCCAGCGGGCCGAGGCCCTCATCCAGATCGCCCAGCCTGAGTTCCGCGACGAGTTGACCCAGGCGGCGCGAAAACTGGGGATCCTGGACCGGGGGGCGGTCCCGATTGGGTGAAATGACGCGGTATTCCGCTATGGCGGACTGCAATGCCTAGGCTTCCCCGTGGCAGTTGGATTGCTCCGCAGTTCGCCGTGGGATCTTGTGTGCCCATTCTCTGCCTGCTCGGGTTCGCGCTCAGCTTCGCCTCCGCCCAGCAGCCCAAGCCCTTGCCCGGCTCGGAGGAATGCGCCGGCTGCCACGAGACCGGACGCCGCACCGGCAAACGCGAGCCGGGCATGCCGCCCCCCTTCGATGCCGCGGCCCTGCGCGCCTCGCCGCACGCCGGCCTCGAGTGCAACAACTGTCACAACACCGGCAAGACCACACCGCATCCCGAGAAACTGCCCCCCGTAGACTGCGGGAGCTGCCACGCAGATCAGCAGAGCCAGTACGCCGAGAGCCTCCACGGACGGGCGGCCCAGCGCGGCGACCGCCTGGCCCCGAGCTGCAAGCAGTGCCACGGAACCCACAACATCCTGCGCGCCTCGGACCCCCGCTCGCCCACCTCGACCATGGAAATCCCCCGGCTGTGCGGCCAGTGCCACCACGAGGGCTCTCCCGTCCAGTTGACCCACGACATCCCGCAGTCCCGCATCCTGGAGAATTACACCGAAAGCATCCACGGTGAAGGACTGTTCCGCCGCGGCCTCACCGTGACCGCGGTGTGCAGCAGTTGTCACACCTCGCATTTCGTTCTGCCGCACACCGACCCGCGCTCCTCGATCGCCAAGCAGAACATCGCCCGCACCTGCACGCGCTGCCACGCCCGCATCGAGGAAGTCCACCAGAAGGTAATTCGCGGCGAGCTGTGGGAGAAGCAGCCCCACCTTATCCCGGCCTGCGTCGATTGCCACGAGCCGCACAAGGTGAGGCGGGTGCTCTACCCGCAGGGCATGTCGGACCGGGACTGTCAGCGCTGCCACGGCGATCCGAACCTGAAGGTGACGCGGGGCGGCAAGACCATCTCACTGTTCGTCAACCAGGCGGAGCTGGAAGAGGTCGCGCCATGCCCGCAAGTCCTGCGTGCAGTGTCACACCGGCGGCACGCCCTCGCACGCACGGCCGTGCTCGACGATGACGCCGAAGGTGGATTGCTCGATCTGCCACGCCGAGGTGGTCGGCCAGTACCGCGAGAGCACGCACGGTACGCTGGTCGCCCAGGGCAATCCGGACGCCCCCGCCTGCCAGGACTGCCATGGCAGCAGCCACTCCGTCCAGACCAAGAACGACTCCGGCGCGCCCACCTACTCCAGGAACGTGCCGGCGCTATGCGCCAGGTGCCACCAAGCCGGCCAGAAGGCCGCGGTGCGCTACGTCAACCACACCGGCAAGCAACTCGACGTGGTCGAGCACTACACCGAGAGCATCCACGGCAAGGGCCTGCTCCAGAGCGGGCTGACGGTGACCGCTGATTGCGCCGACTGCCACACCGCGCACCGCGAGCTGCCCA
>CAVRZY010000245.1:0-43439 GCA_963725415.1 uncultured Acidobacteriota bacterium
GTCGGCACACCGACCGTCCCCGGCCCCGCCATATCGTCGTTGGTGGTCCGTATGAGGTAACCGGTGTAGCCTTCTTGAATGAGCTTAGCCACAGTGCCCGCAGCGAAGATCGGAATGTCATCGGCATGCGGCTGGATGGCCGCCAGCACTTTGCCTGCATGCGGCCGGCCCGCCGCCGACCGCTCGATCACCACCTCGCCCGCAGCAGCCACGCTGCTGCCCATCACCGCCATGAATTCGCGTCGCTTCATATCGTTATCCTATCCACGAATGAAGTAGAATGCGACGCATGAACCGGCGCGGACTAGTGCAGTTCCTCGGTGCGGCTCCCCTGGCCGCGGCTTTCGGCCCCTCAAGAGTCACCGTCACCGGCCTGGAGATCTTCCGCGTGAAGGTCAACCGCCGCGGCGACTGGGTGCTAATCCGCCTCAACACCAGCGCCGCACTCAGCGGCATCGGCGAGGCCTCGCACGGCGGGCGCGATGAGCTGACCGTCCGGTGGCTCCGCCAGTTCTTCGAGCTGCTCAAAGGCCGCGGCGTTTTCGACATCGAATGGCTGCGCGCAGCGGTCGAGCCTGAAATCGCGCGGCGCGGCACGCCCGCCGCGGTGGCCTTCAGCGCCCTCGAGCAGTGCCTCTGGGACATCCAGGGTAAGCTCTTCGGCGTGCCCTGCTACAACCTGTTCGGCGGCTCGCTGCGCACCCGCATTCGCAACTACGCCAACATCAACCGCTCCACCGAAGACCGCAGCCCTGCCGGCTTCGCCCAGATGACCGAACGCGCCGTCCGCGCCGGCTTCGACGCCGTCAAGCTGGCGCCCTTCGACGACCTGCCCAGAAACCTCACCGACCCTGCGCGAATCGAGGAGTTGACGCGGCTGGGGATCGAGTGCGCCCGCGCCGTCCGCCAGGCCATTGGGCCCAAACGCGACCTGCTCATCGACGTCCACAGCCGCTTCAATCTCGAGCGCGGCCTCGATCTAGCCCGCCGCTTCGAGCCGCTCAACCTGTTCTGGCTCGAGGAAGTGACTCCCGCCGCGCCCCTCGAGAACCTGGCGGCCATCAACCGCGCCGCCAAGATGCCCACCGCGGGCGGCGAGACCATTTATAGAGTGAAGGGCTTCTATCCTTACATCGCCGCCAAGGCGGTCGATATCCTGATGCCCGACGTGAAGTACTGCGGCGGCATGCTCGAGCTGAAGAAAATCGCTGCCCTAGCCGAGGCCGCCGGAATGCCCGTCTCGCCGCACGGCCCCGCCAGCCCGGTGGGCAACGTCGTGGCCGCACACCTCTGCGCCGGCCTGCCCAATTTCCTGATCCTCGAGCTGGCCTACGGCGAAGTCCCCTGGCGCGCCGAGCTGATCGACCCGCCCGAGCAGCTCTTCAACGGCCTCCTAGCGCTTTCCGAACGCCCCGGCCTGGGCATCAGCTTGAACGAGAAGACGCTACGCCGCTACGGAAACCAGATCTGAGACCGGCCCCAGCAGCCCGTCCCGCGATTGCGCCGCCGGCTTCGTGGTCAGCAGCACGCAGCTCAACCCGCGCTCCGGATCGGCCCAGGCCACCGTTCCCGTCGAGCCGTTGTGCCCGTAGGTCCGCGCCGAGCACTTCTTCCCAAATGTCCCGGGTTTCACCATCCATCCCAGGCCCCACGGAGTGTTGAGCCCCGGCGTCTGGTTGGCGATCATGGCCGCCGTGGTCTCCCGCTTCAGGATCCGCCCATCCGGCTTCAGGAACATCGCGAGGAATTTCGCCACTTCCGGCGCCGTCGAGTGCGCTCCGCCCCATGGCGCGCCCAGATCGCGCCAGTAGGGGCTATTCCAGTTCCAGTCCTCATCGCCGCTTACCTGGCAGAGCTGCGTGTCGGCAATCCCGTGCCCACCCAGCCCCAGCGAAGTGCGCCTCATCCCCAGCCGCTCGAACAGCTCCTTCCGCAGGAATGCGCGAAACGGCGTGCCCGTGATGCGCTCGGCAATCTCCGCCGCCAGCAGAATCCCCATGCTCTGGTAGCGCACCTCGCTCCCGGGCTTGAACAGCAAGGGCGTCTTGCAGGTGGCCGCGACGAACTCCTTCAGCGACGCGTGCCGCTTCCGTAGCTCGACGTTCTCCGGCAGCATGTCCGGCAGCCCCGAAGTGTGCGTGAGCAAATGGCGCACCGTCACCACATCGCGCTCGCCCCCCGTGAACTGGGGGATGAATTTCCGAACCGGATCCGACAGCGCCAGCTCCCCGCGGTCCGCCAGAATCATGACCCCGCTCACCGTCATGGGCTTGGTGATCGAAGCCAGCAGAAACACCGCCTCCGGGCTTCCAGCGCGCCCAAACCCCCGGCTTAACGTGAACCCGCCCTGCCGCACATGCAGGCTCGCCGCCGCCACCTCGCCGTTGCCCGTGGCCTTCTCAATCAGCGCGACGGCCTCGGCCAGCCGGCCCTGGTTCAGCGCCACCGAAACTCCCCCAGCCAGAAAGACCCGCCGCAGCATGTCGCTCCTTGGCCCACCTCACTGGAGTTCTCACTCACCCCGGCTGGCGACCTCCCGCAAGGATGATCTCTTCCGCCCACCGCTCTACCGCTTCGGCGATCGCGAGCGCCTTACGGTACTGTTCCTCGGTGGTCTCCTTCCCCACAGAAGGATACCGGAGTTCAAATGCGAACACGCTCAATTCCCTCGCCCTGCGGACGGAATCCGGAACATCATTCCTCTTTTGGCTGAGCAGCATCAGCAGTCAGTCCAGATCGTGAGTGTACGGGAACGGTTCGCGCAAATGAACAAATACGCCTTTGATCGCCTTTTCAGCCGCTTGCTGCGCGCCAAAGCACAGTTCTTCGAGGTAGATTTCAGGAGCGCTCTGACACGCCCAGTGCAAAGTGCTCCTGGCGCGGTTCAGCCATTCCCGGGCATCGTCGGGATCATACCGCTCCCTTGTCATAGATCACCTTGCCCTCTCTGAGCGCTGGGTACAATACAAGGCAGAAACTATCCCTGTAGCGTTCCACCTCTTCCGGAGTCACCACCATGATATCTTTGGCGTAACCGATACCACTCAGCGCACAGTGCAGTTCCTGGGCTGCCGTAATGTGATGATAGTCGCCGCGCTTGATCACCAGCAGGTCCAGATCGCTATTCGGTCCCATCGTCCCGCGCGCCGCCGACCCAAACAGAACGATCTTCTCCGGATCCGCCACTTCGACGATCCGGCGCACGATCTCACGCAGGTCCTTCTCGGGCACTTGGCTCGCAACCTGTTGGATGAGTTGATCGCTCGTCATACCGCCTTGCTCAGACCACCTCCTCTTTCACCGCGTCCCAGCGCACTTTGCGCTCCTGCTTGAAGGCTTCCACTGACATCACCACCGCCGCCGCTTCCTCGAAGGCGCGATCCACGTCGCAGCGCGGGCGCTGCCGGGTGCGCACGCAGTCCAGGAAGTCCTGCATGTGGCTGGTGACCTCCAGCTCGCCACGCTTAAAGGAATAGTCCGGGGGAACCACCGCATCCTGCGGTTGCAGGCCCGCCGCCAGCGCCGCCTTGCGCGCCTGCGCCGCCTTTTCTTTGTACTCCGGCTTCCACTCCGCGCCGTAGGTACGGCAGAACACCGGCGACAACTCCATGGTCTTCTCCCGTCCCAAGAACTGCTCCACCTCGCCCACGTGCCGGTTGTGGAAGCTACACGCAAACGAGATGGCCAACTCCTTCTTGGGATAGTCGAATAGAACGTGCCACATGTCCGGCACATCCCGCCCGTCTTTCCAGAAATACAACCCGCCCTGGGTCACGGCGGTTTCCGGAATTCCCATCCCCATCACCATGTTCACCGAATCCCACAGGTGGCTCATCAGGTCGCCGGCAATCCCGGTGCCGTACTCCCACCAGCACCGCCACATGAAAAAGCGCTTGGCGTCGAAGGACCGCTTGGGGGCGTTGGCGACGAACCTCTCCCAGTCGATGGTCTCCGGCCCGGCGTCCTTCGGCATCTCGTTGATGTCGTAGTTAGTGAAGAACTGCCACTCCGGATAAGGCCCCGTGCGGTCGATGTAGATGCGCACCAGCGGCACCTTGCCCAGCTCCCCGGACTGGAAAATCTGGCGCGCCCGGTGGAATGTCGGCAGGCTGTTGTAGTTGTGCCCCAACTGCATCACCACGTTGTTGTCCTTAACGGCCCTGCGCATGCGCTTGGCCTCGTCCAGCGTGCGGCACCAGCCCTTCTCGACGTAGATGTCTTTCTTCGCCTCCGCCGCGCGGATGGTCATCGGCGCGTGCCAGAAATCCGGGGTGGCGATGAGCACCGCGTCCACCTCCGGGTCCTCGATTGCCTTCTCCCATTCCCGTATCACGCGCGCCTTGGGATTCGAGCAGAATTCCTTGGCGCGCTTAATGTTCCCTTCATACAGATCGCAGATCACCCGGATCTGCGCGTTTGGAATCACCTGGGCCTCCCGCATCAGGGAGAACCCCCGCGTCCCCACGCCCACCGACGCCACCCCAATCTGATCGTTGGGCTTCCGTTGCGCCAAAACCGCCGGCGCCCCCGCCAGCCCGCCCGTCACGCCCTTCAAAAATTGCCGTCGTTCCATGCTGCTCACCTCGCTCATTAATCCTCCTGTGCCGCTTTCGATCATACGCTACCACAGTGCCGCCAGAGGGCGCAGTGGCAGCGTCAAAGAACTGCAGGCAAGGGGATTCGAGGCGCTGGAGGCCTACGCCGCGCTCTTCTTCGTTCCGAAGAGGCGGCGCGCCTGGCGCAAGGCGTGCTTCACCACCAGGCGAACGGGCCTCAAGAGGTAGTAGGCGGGAAACAGCGCGGGGGGAATGCGCAGCGACTCCCAGTCCGCCTGGGTGGGGCTCGAAGACCATGCCCAGGCAGAAGCGGGCCTTGTCGCGCAGGCGCTCCATCAGCCGGAGCTGGAGCAGCGTGTCGTCGCGGCCGGGAGGTTCCGTCAGCAGCCGGCCGCGCACTTCCTCAGCCAGGCCGGCCGTGCGCGCGTCGGCCTGAATTCTTTTCCAGATCTCGCCGGGAAGCACCGTTCCCAACAGATCCGCACTCAGGCGCAGCGCCAGAAAAAGCGTGCGCGTCCGGCGCATCGCTTCGGCCTGCGCCATCACGCGCGCCCAATCCATTGGGCAAACCTCGATCAGCGCCGCGATGTCGCAGAGCGGGCCCAGCCAGGTCCAGCAGTGCTTGACGCCGTGCAGCGCCAGGATCTGGAGTTGATCTTCCGGACAAAAGGTCAGCACCTGGCGGCCGCCCACCGGAACCGGCGCAGCGCGGCTCCGCAAGCCCTCCAGCTCGAGCGGAAAGGCGTAGCACCGCGCCGTGAGACCCCAGTGGAGATCCACGGTGACGCGCCCGTCCTCGCGCGCCAGCGCCATTTGCCGGTTCCATCGGAGAAAGGTCTCTTCCAGCGCCCCTTCCAGAGCAATCTGCGGCCGGTAGCCCTGCGAGCGCAGCATCTCCCTGGCCCGCGCCACGTCGCGCGCGCGGACCAGCAAGTCCAGGTCGCTGAACTCCCGCAGCCCGGGGTGAGGGTAGACCCACCAGGCCAGCACCGGCCCTTTGAACGGGATCGCAGCCACCCCGGCAGCCGCGAGCAGTTCGAGGATCCTGAACAGCTCGCCAGTCAGGTACAGGTTGCGCCCGGCGTTACGGCGAAAGCCGTCCTCGAGCCGGTCAAGGGCCTCACGCGGGACCGTCTCCGGGCAGGCTTCCTTTAGCCGCCAGTAGACCAGCGGCGCCAGCCCGTGCGCCTCCGCCATCCGAAGCAGGCTTGTCCAGTCCAGTCCGCGCGCCAGGAGTTCCCTGAGCCTCGCCGCATCAGGGCGCACCCCGGCGCAGCACAGCAGAAGTTCAACCTCAGGGCACACGTCCGGCAACATAGGCTAGCGACTCGCGGCTTCCGGTCATGCGCAGCTCGCCTGAGCGCTCCAGGAGCGGGCGTACAGGCCGCCGCGGGCCAGCAGCTCCTGGTGAGAGCCCCACTCCTCCAGCCGGCCCTCCGCCATCACGTAGATGACGTCGGCGCGCATGGCGGTAGTGAGGCGGTGCGTGATGACGATAGTTGTGCGGCCGGCCACCAACGGGCGCAGCCGGTCCAGCCACTCGGTTTCGGCCCAGGGGTCCATGGCTCCGGTGGGCTCGTCCAAAATGAGGATGGGCGCGGGGCGCACAAAGGCGCGTGCCAGGGCCAGGCGCTGCCACTCGCCGGCGCTCAGCTCGTCGCCGTCCATAAAACATTTTCCCAGCAAAGTGTTGTATCGGCGGGGAAGCCGCGCGATCACTTCTTCGGCCCCCGCAGCCCGCGCCGCGGCCTCGATCTCCTCGGCGTCCGGCGAGCCGGCGGCGTCCCCCAGCGCCACGTTCTCCCAGGCTGTGGCGTTGTAGCGCACCGGCTCCTGAAACAGGACCGTAATCAGCCGCCGCAGATCCTCGATGGAGAAGCTGCGCAGATCCGCCCCGTCCAGCTCGATGCGCCCGGCGTCGGGATCGTAGAAGCGGCACAGCAGCTTGACCAGGGTGGTCTTGCCCGCCCCGTTCGGCCCCACCAGCGCCGCGATGCGCCCCGCCGGGACCATCAAGTTGAGGTTGCGCAGCGTGAACTGCTGGCTCCCGGGGTAATGAAAGGTGACATGCCGGAAGCGGATCCCGCTGCGCAGCCCGACCGGCGCCGGAGCTGGCAGAGCCGGATCCTTTACCTCCGGCTCCAGTGCCAGAAACTCGAACAGGTTGCCCAGGAATAGGCTGTTGTAGTAGAGCTGCCCCACGTTCTCCAGCAGCGACCGCGTCAGGCGCAGTCCCTGCTGGAAAGCCTGGTAAAACAGGGCCAGGTCGCCCAGGCTGGCCCGGCCCTGCACCGCCCGCCACGCCATCCACGCCAGGCAGCCGCCGCTGAGCAGCAGGGCGATGCCGCCGGCGCCCAGTTCCGCCAGGCCCTGCTCCCGGGCCAGGTCCACCCGCTCCTTGCGCAAGCGCGCGCGCAAGGCCCGGTAGGCGGTCTGAAACTGGCCGCCCAGCGCGAACAGCCGCAGCTCGGCGGCGGTCTCGCGCGTGGTGAGCAGCCAGTCGTAGTACCAGGTGCGGCGCTCGTCGGCGGTGGTGCGCAGCCGCCACTGATGCTGGCGCACGCTCGCGCGCAGCACCACGTACAAGGCCGGCAGCGTGCTGACCACCAGCGCCACCGGGAGCCACCACCCGAACGGGACCAGCACCCCCAGCATGGCCGCCAGCGTGATGCCGTTCTGTAGCAGGCTGCCCAAGCTCTCCAGCAGCGCCACCGGGCGATAGGAGGCCTCGGCGCGCGCCCGGTGCAGGTGGTCGTAAAAATCCGGCGAATCGTAGAACGCCAGGTCCGCCTCGACCGACTTGCGGTGGATCAGGCCGTTGATGTGGTCCTGCACCAGCTCGGATTGACTGGTGCGGATCCAGCCGGTCACGCTGCGCAGGATTTCGGCTAGCAGCACCACCCCCGCCATCAGCGCCACCAGAATCAGCACCGCATAAACGCTGGGCCAGTCACCTCCCGCGCGCACCGCCGCCACGATCCCGTCCACCAGCGGCCTGCTCAGGTACACGATGGCCACAGGCAGCACGCCCTGCGCCGCCAGCAGCGTCGCCCACCCCGCCGTCCACCCGCGCGAGGCCGCCCACACCAGCCCCAGCGCGCGCGGCAGATAGCGCAACTGCGCCGCCGCACTGCGCAGCTTAACAGCCAGCAGATGGATGCTTTCGCTCAAAGGACTGTTCAGATTCAGCAGTATGCTACCACGGACCGCCCTGCGGATGGACGGGCGAGATTTGCGAAATACAGGCGCAGCCGTTGATCGCTGGCGCAGACGAGCGGAGACAGAACGGGGGAGAGACCTGCGAGAGGGGACCTGCCCGGCGGGGGGAGAGGGCAGGCGAGAAGGAGGGGAGGAGGGACTACGGGCTGGTCAGAACGGAGTGGGGATTCCGGTGCGAGCGTAGGACTTCTCGCAGTCCAGAGGGGAGGGGCCCGCGCAGGTCGCCCTCCATGAAGGCCAGCCCGGGACAACGCGTGCAGCCCGCGAGATGGGCACAGCCGCTGCAAGCCGGCAAGTCGCGGGGTCGAATGGAGCGGACTTCTTCCAGCACAGGGGAGCCGCGCCAGACGTGGGTGGTTACCAGGGGCCCGTGGATGGCGAGCAGGCGGTGCACCGCGAGGCCGCCGTTGCGGGCGGCCAGCACCAGGTCGCCGGGGCGGAGTTGGGCGGGGTCGTGGCGGTGAATGGTGAGGATGTCGCCGGGCCACAGGGCGCGCAACATGCTGGCGCCGGAGACGCGCAGGCGGAGCTGGCCGGAGGAACGGAGGACCTCGGCGGCAAGGTCACACTTCAACGCGTCGGCAGCGGGGGCCAGGTCAGGCATGGCGTGCGCTAGGAGTTCTTGCGGAGCTGTACGCACTGCGCCTGGGTGGCGCTTATTTTACCGCACTGCAAGGCGAGGGTCTCGAAGACGCGCTCGCAGCGGAAGGAAGGCTTCTGATAAGGCTTCCGCTGCTGCTGGGCGGGCCGCTGGACGGGAGGAATGCTCTGATTTTGTACGTTCATGTTTGCCTCCACCTCTTCTATTGCAATGCCGATTGCGTCAGCTTCACGGCACAGACCCTACTACCACACGCCGCAAGCGCTTGGAGAGTACCGAAGTAGATGCTGGACGCCTGGGCTTCGCTGCGTGCATTATCCACGATGATTCCGCTAGTCCCACCAGCGTACGTGCCACCGGTGTCCCCCGCCACCCTTGAGTCGCCAGAGTTTACTGGCAGGTACCACATCTGGACATGGTTGGACTTGGTGCCATTAGCATTGGTCTGGCCGAAGAAAAGCCTCTCCGGGGGGTTGAGTGTCGAATTGTTAAACGTGGTGAGCGGGGAGCACCCCCCACTGGCGGCGTCCGATACGTCCTTCATAACCTCAGCGGTGGTGTTCATCGTGCCACTAGGGCTTAAAAAGCCGAACTTGTACAAGGTGCTAACACCCTGGTGTCCACCGCCGGCGTTGCCGCAAACGTATAACTTGCCGGTACTGGGGTTGGTGTAGTAGGCGTCGTCAAAGCCGCCGGCGTGGATGGAGTAACCGCTCTCAGTTTGATATACGCCAATCTCGGCGGAGACCGGGGAGGTCAGGTCTGTCTTCGTCTGCACGACCACCGCCTTTCTCGTGCCAGCCTCATTATTGTTACCTCCGCTAAACACGTACACCCAGGTCCCGGAGTCCACGATCACCGGATCGAGAATATGGGCTGGCGTGTTAGGATAGGCGATCTGAATTGACGCCATAAAGACGAAGCCGGTATCCGTGGGTTGGTAGGCGTAAACCAAGAGACCGTCGGAAACAAAGACGCGGTCCGAGGCCGGATCGTGAACCGGGGCTGTCAGTTTCTTGCCGGAACTCACCGTTGTCTGGTGTATGACGGTAGGGTTGGCTACCGACTTGAAGACCGGTCCGATTTTGTAAAGCACGCCGTCGTCCGCGCCGACATAAGCGACGTCGTTGGCGTAATCGATAAAGGGGGAGGAGCGGGTGTTGGTGGCACTGGAGTACTGCACGTAGCGGTCGGAGGCCGGCGTGATCGGTGAACCAATAGAGCCCCCAGACGCCCCCTTGGCCGGCACGATGTGGAAGACCGAGGCGTTGGGGTTGGTTCGGCTTTCGACGAAAGCCACTGCGAGGCCGGAGTTCGTGAGGTTACTGTCCCAATAGAGCGCCGGCGAAGTCTTGACCGGGCCACTGCCTACTTTGTAAGCCCACATGGTATTGGGGGCAGTGCCGGGGCTGCAGATGCCGGTGTTGCCGGGGCCCCGGTAGAGGTAATTGAAGGCGACAATGTTGGCTTGGGTGGCAGAGGGAGTCGAGTTGATCGGGAAGATCGCGAAGTCGTCGAGGCAGCTTGGCGGGGCAGTGGCGTCGAAGGAGAACTTGGCGGGGTACATGTTTTGGGCGACGCCGTTGCCGGCGGAGGTGCTGCCGAGGGAGACGGCCCAGTCGGTTTTGAAGCCCTTTTTCACGGGGCGGTTGGGGAAGAGGGAGACTGGGGGTGGGGCGGGGGATGGGGCGGAGACCTGGAAGGCGGGGGCGTTGCGTTGGAGCCAGGCGAGCCAGACGCGGGGGTCTACGGGGCCGCCGAGGGTCATGGGGCGGTTGGGGTTGTTGGGGAAGATGACGTGGCGGTGGCTCCAGTCCTGGATCAAGGGGGTGTTCCTTCTCGGTCCCTGGGCGCCGGCGGTGGTGACGAGGGCAGCGGCGAGGAGAGCCAGGAGGGAGGCGAGAAGGCCTGCGGTGACGAGTTTACCGGGGCGGGGTTTGGGCGCTCCGGGTTGGGATGATTGCGTCATTGGGTTGCCTCCGTTGGGATTAATGAGTGCGGGATAAGGGGAAGACGGGTACAGGCAACGAATTGCCAGAAAGCGGCAGGACAGGCCGGAGGCCTGTTCCCACTGGTGCTAGAGGTGGTCATTGGAGTGGAGGCAGAGAAGGGCGGATTGAAGGGAGCGGCGCATGGCGTGGGCGAAGGGGGCGGCGACCATGGCGCGGTCGGGGTCCTCGAATTCGCCGGTCAGGCCATAGAAGAAGGCGTTCTTCAAATGAAGGATGGCGACCTCGCCTCCCAGGTCGCAGGACAACACCTGGTCCGCGGCCGCCACCAGTCGCGCACCTCTGGGCAGAGGCTCTGTTCCGAAATCAGAACAAACCATCGGATTTACCAACAGCCCCAACTGCCCTTGTACCGCACAAATGGGCGGATTTCAAGCGTTCTGTTCCGAATTCGGAACAAAAAGTACTATTCGGGCGGGGACAAACAGGGGAAGGGAACTACGGGGAGGGACCTGCCCGAGGGGGGAGGAGAGGGCAGGCGAGAAGGAGGGGCTAAGCGACTACGGGCTGGTCAGAACGGGGTGGGGATTCCGGTGCGAGCGTAGGACTTCTCGCAGTCCAGAGGGGAGGGCCCGCGCAGGTCGCCCTCCATGAAGGCCAGCCCGGGACAACGCGTACAGCCCGCGAGATGAGCACAGCCGCTGCAAGCCGGCAAGTCGCGGGGCCGAATGGAGCGGACTTCCTCCAGCACGGGGGAGCCGCGCCAGACGTCAAGGAATTTCTGGCGGCGCAAGCTGCCGCACAGCAGCGGGAACTGGACGCAGGGGAACAGGTCGCCGTAGGGGGAGATGTAGCAGGCGGTGTGCCCGGCGCTGCAAGGGTGGCTGTTGAGCGCCTGCTCATCCGGTGGGGGCGGCGGCGCGCAGAATTCTTTGACGCTGCCCACCAGGCTGGGGTCGCTGAAAAGCTGCTTCAAGACGACGGCGGGGACGCGCAAGGCGGTTACGGAGCGGTCGCCGTTCATTTTGGGCGTAACGGTGGGATCCATGGTGAAGACGGCGCCCAAATCGGCGGCCAGGGCCTGCACGCCGGCGTAGTCGTGCATGTTCTGGCGCATCAGCACGTCGGAGACGGCCACCTTCAACCCTTGCGACTTCAGTAGGCGGATGCCCTGCACGGAGCGCTCCAGAGAGCCCGGTATCCTGGTGATGCCGTCGTGCACCTCGGGGCGGTGCGAGTAGATGCTGACCTGCACCTGTTCGACGCCGAGGTCGTGGAGGCGCTCGGCATCGCGCTCGCGAAGCAGGGTTCCGTTGGTCTTCAGCCGGACGTTGAACAGGAGCGCGCGGGCGTGTTCGAGGATCTCGAAAAAGTCCTCGCGCAGCAGGACCTCCCCGCCGCTGAGGGAGAGGAACAGCGTGCCGGCCTCGGCCAGTTGGCTGAGGATGTCCTTGAACTCGGCGGTGGTCATCTCGCCGTGGTCGTCGCGCTCGACGTAGCAGTGAACGCAACGCTGGTTGCAGCGGTAGGTGAGATCGAGCTGCACGGTGAGGGGCACGCGGAGCGAGGCGGCCTTGTCGGAGATTTCCTCGATCAGGGAGGGCATCAGGGCTGGGGGGCGGAAGGGATGGGCTGATCGGAGAGCAGCAGGATTCCGCGGGCCGCGAGATCTTCCACCAGGGACAGGGCGTCCTGGTAGGCGGTGGCGGGATCGACCTCGAAGTTGGCGCAGATTCTGGCCTGGACGATGTCGGCGAGGGGAGTGCGGCCGTCGGCGGCCTGCCAGATCTCGGTGGCCACGGGGTTGAGGGTGAACAGGGTGGAATCGCGGGCCGACATGACGATCATCTCGTCGCCCAGCAGGCGGGCGGCGATGGCGGGGCTGCGTGCGACGTAACGAGGGGTCATTTGACCAAATCCCAAGCGCTGGGATCGGGAACGAAGGCGAAGCGCCGGATTGGGATGCGGCGAACGAATTCGCAGGCCGAATAGAAGACCGGCCGGACCAGGTCGGTGTCCGTGGCAAAGAAGAGGATGTTGCGGAGCAGGGCGTAGGCGGCTTCCACGGGCCGGACCGGCTCGGACTGGGTGAGGTCGCCTTTGGCCAGCAGGAACAGCGCGGCCACCGGGGCGGAAACGTTGGTGCCGGCGCGCTCGAGGTCGCCGGCAAAGGGCGTGCCGAAGGCCCAGAACTGGCCGGCGCGCGGGCGCACGTAGGAGATCTCGTCGGTCAGCAGGGTGACATCGGGCGGGGCCAGGCGGGCAATAGTGGTTTTGCCTGCGCCG
This sequence comes from uncultured Acidobacteriota bacterium, assembly GCA_963725415.1. Lineage (GTDB taxonomy): Bacteria > Acidobacteriota > Terriglobia > Bryobacterales > Bryobacteraceae > CAVRZY01. Next base: position 12,612 of record CAVRZY010000245.1, read on the forward strand.
GAGAGACCGGCAAACAGGAAGGCGCGCGCGTTGCGAATGGCGCTGGCGGCGTGGAGCAGGAAACCGCCCTGGGCGCCCGCCAGCAGGGAGTGGAGAATGCGCAGGACCGAATCGACGGAATAGGGGTTGGGGGACTGGCGAATCCAGCCGCTGCGCCAACGGGGATCCCACTCGGAGACGAAATCGCCGCGTTCGAAGCGCCAGCGGTTGGACCTGCGAGTCACGCGGACGTCTTGGTCCGGGTCTGCGGGGGGCTGGTCGGAGGGGGTCAGGTGGATCTGGAGCTGGCAGATCCTCGGGGGGGCAGAGAGCCTCAGAAAATTGACGTAGCGTTCGCGGAGCATGCGGGAAAAGGCGGGATCGCGGGTGCGCAGGCGCACGGGGATGCCGGCGATGTCAACGACCACGTCGAGAGCGCGCGCTGCCGCCACGGTCACACCTCCACCCAGCGCCTCCGCCGCAGGGCGTGGAGGCGAAGCAGAAGGGACTGCAACCCGTCGGAATGACGCAAGGCCATGGCGAGAAGCCGCTGGGGAAGGGTGATGCCGGGGCGCGGGGTGAGGCAGGCGGCGCCGCGCTGGATCCAGGCGACGCGGCCGAGGAGGTGCTCGGAGGGCAGCGGGGGGTCGGGGCGCGGGAGCGCGTCGCCGCGGGTGGTGACCAGGGGCCCGTGGATGGCGAGCAGGCGGTGCACCGCGAGGCCGCCGTTGCGGGCCGCCAGCACCAGGTCGCCGGGGCGGAGCTGGGTGGGGTCCTGGCGGTGAATGGTGAGGATGTCGCCGGGCCACAGGGCGGGCAACATGCTGGCGCCGGAGACGCGCAGGCGGAGCTGGCCGGAGGAACGGAGGACCTCGGCGGCAAGGTCACACTTCAGCGCGTCAGCAGCGGGGGCCAGGTCGGGCATGGGGGCTAGGAGGTCTTGCGGACCTGCATGCACGACGCTTGGGTGGGCTGGATCTTGCCGCAGGTCAGCGCGAGGGTCTCAAAGGCGCGCTCGAGGCGGAAGGCGGGCTTTTGATACGGCTTGCGCGGCTGCTGAGCAGGCCGCTGGACGGGAGGAATGCTCTGATTTTGTGTGCTCATGTTTGCCTCCGGGGGTGTTATTGCAGGTTCAGTTGCATCATCTTGACGGCGCAGACTTTGTTTGTAGAACAGGGACTCTCCGCGGTACCCAGGGTGCCGAAGTAAATGCTGGAAGCCTGGGGTTGCGTACTGTAGTTGTCGACCACGATGCCGCTGGTGCCGCCACTCGCACGCGCACCGGCAGAAGGTGTGATCCAAGTTTGAGTGATTCGAGTCGTGATGTTCCACATCTGGATCCAGTTGTCGCCGGTAAGCCCGACGAAGAACTTGTCTCGGGTATCCGGAGGGCCGACATGGTTGGGATTGTAAAACTCGGTCATTGGCGAACACTGACCCGCAGCTCGACCCAGGTTGATGTCGTTGTTGAGAACCGCAGTGGGGTTCATTGCACCTCCACCGTTGAAGGCGAACGCGTACAGGCCGGGGGACCCGGGATAACTGCCGGCCTGGTTGCCGCAGACGTAGAGCGTGCCGGCGGAAGGACCGGTGGTGAAGTACTTGTCGTCGAAGGCGCCGAGATGGAGGGGGTTGCCGCCGCCGACGCCGACGCCCCCGTAGACCGGTGTGCCGAAGACAGGGGAGGAGGCAGTATAGGGAATCTGTACCGCGGCCGCGGCGCTGTTGCCAGCTTTGTCCTTGGTAAACGCGTACACGAATCGGTAAGAGACGTCGAGGATAGGGGCATCGGAAATGCCGCCCGAGGCAGAGGGCGTTACCGTTCCGAGAGTATTGGTAAGGTCTGAATTGTACGCCTTGACGCTTGTGCCATCCGAGATGAAGACGATGCCGGTGAACGGATCGCGAGCCGGGGCGGTGAGTTGAGCACCGAGGAAGTTCACGGTGATAGCGCCCACGAGCGTGGGGGTTCCGCCGCCAAACACGGGCTTAATCTTGTAGAGGATGCCGTTATCCGCACCCAGATAGGCCGCGTCTTCGGCGTAGTCCACAAACGGGGAGGAGCGGGTGTTGTTTGCGAGGTTGGCGTAGGTGACGCTGAGGAGGGAAGAACCGCCGCTACCGGGCGTGGCGGGGTTCTCCACGGTGCCCTGGCCAGCGACCCAGGTCAGGACGTGGAACGTCGCGGAGCCAGATCCGCTTTCCACGAAAGCGACCTTGGTTCCGTCCAGGGAAAGCGAGGGCGAGGTCTTGATGGGGCCCAGCCCACTCGATAGGCCCACATAGTGGTGGGGGTGAGGTCGGTGCCGCACCAGATGCTGTCGGAGCCCCGGTAAAGGTTATTGAAAGCGATGATGTTGGCCTGTCCGGTAGGTCCGGGAGCAGGAGTCGAGTTGATGGGGAAGACCACGAAGTCGTTGGTGCAGCTTGGAGCGGAAATGACGTCAAAGGTGAACTTGGCCGGATACATGTTTTGCGCGACGCCCCCTCCGGCGTTGGTGCTGCCCAGGGACATGGCCCAGTCGGTCTTGAAGCCCTTCTTCACCGGGCGGTTGGGGAAGAGGGAGACTGGGGGTCGGGCAGGGGAGGGGGCCTGGGCGCCGGAGACCTGGAAGCCGGGGGCGTTGCGCTGGAGCCAGGCCAGCCAGGCGCGGGGGTCTATGGGGCCGGCGAGGGTCATGGGGCGGTTGGGGTTGTTGGGGAAGATGACGTGGCGGTGGCTCCAGTCCTGGATGAGGGGGGTGTTCCTTCTCGGGCCCTGGGCCCCGGCGGTGCTCACGAGGACGATGGCGAGGAGAGCCAGGAGGGAGACGAGAAGGCCTGCGGTGACGACGTTACCGGGGCGGGGTTTGGGCGCTCCGGCTGGGGATGGTTGCGTCATTGGGTTGCCTCCGTTGGGGATGTAGTAACAGTGCGGGATAAGGCAAAACGGGTACAGGCCGTTCGTGGGGATGAAAAGGGGAAGCCGCTAGGGGTGGTCATTGGAGTGGAGGCGGAGGAGGGCGGATTGAAGGGAGCGGCGCATGGCGTGGGCGAAGGGGGCGGCGACCATGGCGCGGTCGGGGTCCTCGAATTCGCCGGTCAGGTTGAGGAGGCCGGCGCCGGAGAGGGGCATGCGCATGGTCCAGGAATTGCTGGGTTCGGCGTGGCGCAGGGACTCCTCGAAGACGGTGTGGTCCAGTTGGAGTGCGAGGTGGGTGAAGCCGGAGTCGCGCGAGGCGTCGCGGATGATCTGCCAGCATTGCTCGAGGGAGGTGGCGGCGGCGAGGGCCTGCTCGAGGGTGCGGGACTGGAGCTGGGCGTTGAAAACGCGGTGGAAAGTGCCGCGGAAGATGAGGCGGCGGGCGACGGTCAGCTCGGCGTATCCAAGGTGCTGGATGCCCAGCCAGGCGGCGGCGCAGAACAGGACGATGACCAAGCCGCCGTACTGGTTGCGGAGCGTGCTCTGGAGGAGCGAGAAGGCGGCGGCGAGGCCGCAAACGGCGTACAGCAGGAGGACGGCGCGGCGCGGGGTGAGGCCGCGGTCGAGGAGGCGGTGGTGGATGTGGCGGTGGTCGGCGGCGAAGATGGGCTGGCCGCGGAGGAAGCGGCGCAGGATGGAGAGTGCGGTGTCTAGCAGGGGGATGGAGAGGGCGATCAGGGGCGCGGTCATGCCAAGCAGGGTGGCGGATTTCTGGGACCAGATGACGGCGTAGCAGCCCAGCAGGAAGCCCAGCCAGAGGCTGCCGGAATCGCCCAGGAAGATGGAGGCGGGGTTGAAGTTGTAGCGCAGGAAGCCCACCAGGGCGCCGGCCAGGGGAGCGGTGGCGAGGGCCAGGGTCATGTTGCCCTGGAGCAGGGCGGCGACCAGGGTGGTGATGGTGGCGAAGAGGCCAACGCCGACAGCCAGGCCGTCCACACCGTCGATGAGGTTGATGGCGTTGGTGCAGCCGATGAGCCAGAGCAGGGTGATGGGGAAGGCCAGCCAGCCGGTGATGGAGTAGCCGGCGAAACCCTGGATCTGGACGCCAGCCCAGTAAGCGAGGGAGGCGGCGGCGAGCTGTCCGAGCAGCTTCTCCCAGGGCTTGAGGCCGATCAGGTCGTCGAGGAGGCCGGTGGCGAAGACCAGGACGGCGGCGGGGAGAAGTTTCCAGATGAAGGGGAGGGACTGCTCGACGATCTCTCCGCCCTTGAGGGGGCTGAGTATGAGCAGGACGAAGGCGGCGATGTAAGCCAGGGCGATGGGGAGGCCGCCGATGCGGGGGACGGGGGCGATGTGGAGCTTGCGGAGGTGGTCGGGGCGGTCCAGGAGGCCGAAGCGGAGGGCGAGGTTGCGGATGAGCGGAGTGAGGAGGAAGGAGAGGATGAAGGAGGCGAGGGCGAGGGTTAGGAGAGAGTACATGGAAAAGAAGCTTGTAGCTTGTAGCCTGTAGCTTGTAGCCTGTAGCTTGTAGCTAGTAGCTTGTGGCTTGTGGCCTGTAGCTTGTAAGTAGATTAGTGAGATTTGGGGGGGGTGGTGTTACAGAAAAATGCAGCCAAAAGACACTACAGGATGGGTGGTTGGGGAAGAATGGTGATCGCCTCGCGTTGGGTATCCTGGATATCGATATCAGGATACCCAACGGGGTGCGAAAGACTGGAGGGCGGCTTTGACAGGCCAACCCGGGAGAAGGAACCCGACGCGGCCTTCTGGGCCGGTTGCAACGGCTTTACGGCGTTCTTGCCAGGTTCTATGACCGAACGAATTGACTGAGCGACTACCTCCCAATCTCTGCTTTGGAACCGATTCCCTCTTGTCCCGCCCTTCTCCTCCTATTTTCGGGGCGGCAAGCCTTCTTTTACCCCGGGGCCAGGCCCACGGGCGGGCCCCACAGCAATGGCACTGCCTTGCCTGAGTTCCTGAAGGCGCAAAGTGCACCAAACGACGATGACGGGCTCCGGAGCCGTCTGCGCATCGCGGTTGCCCGGACGGCCGGGCAACTCTCTGGTACCAGGATAAGAGACGGAGAGCCGGCAGCCGGTAGCCGTTAGCAGCTAGGCCTAAGGAAATGCTGGAGATAAAAAAGTGGGAGGCGTGTGACTGGCCGCCATCTGCTAGTGGCTGGCGGCATGCTAGAATGAAAGCGGCATGGGAGAAGTTCAAGTCAAACCCCTGGCGCGTAAAAAGAATACGCGCGTCGCGGAGCGCATTTACAGAGCAGCAAGGAAAGCTCACCGCGCTTCCGAGGACGAGGTCTTGAATGCGCTTTGCGACTCCCGTCTCGACGAACCCAGGCATCCTCTTCCAGCGCTGTTGAAGAAACTGGGGCATGAGCTGGCAAAGTAGCTACGCCAGCTCCTTCGAGAAGGACCTGCTCGCCCTTCCCGACGACACTCGCGCAAGAGCGCTCTTCCTCATCGAGCAGATCGTGCAGAATCCCTTCCTTGGCAAGAAGCTGGGGGGTCGGCCGAATCGCTACTCCGTGCGCATTGGCAGGGACTACCGCATGGTGTATTCGGTTTACAAAGCGCAACGGTTAATCGACCTCGAGTTTGTGGGCGACCGCAAAGATGCCTACCGCTGGTTTCGGCACGAATGAGATCTTCCGTCGGCACTAGTGGCTAGCGGCTGGTGGCCAGGTTTAAGAAAACAAGGGAGAAAAAAAGATGGAAGAGGTGTCACCGGGGGCTCGGGGCCAGGGGCTGGGGCGCGGGTTGGGGTGTTTGGACGACGCGTTCGAAGACAGCGAGCATGTCCCTGGCCTGCTTCTCGGCGGGTTGTCCGGGATCCAGCGCTCGAGCAAACCGGCCGCCGGCCGGTCGTGATAGTGCCGCGTGTAATCGCTGAGCCGGGAAGGCTTCATCAAAGGCTTCGCGCGATGGGGTACCGGCCCCACCCATTGGCCCGCTCGCACGCGCAACCCGGCCCGGGGGCAACGCGGCGCCCTGGGGAACCACCGCGTCAGGCGGTTCATCAGTTGAACCGGCTTCAGATACCGGACAGTCTGAAGCACGGTCAACACCACTTCCGCCGAAGCTGTGGCAAACTAGGAGTGACGGCCATGCCGACAGTCGCCATCGAGAACTTCAAACCGCCTGCTGCCGATGACCCGGTGCTCGCCGAGGTCGTCAAGCGGCTGGTGGAAGCTTACCGTCCGCTCCAGATCTACCTGTTCGGCTCGGCGGCGCGCGGCGATGCTGGGCCGGACAGCGACTACGATTTCATGGTCGTGGTCCCGGACGAGGCCCCGCCCGAGCTTCAGGACTGCGATCTGGCATATCGGGTCCTGCGGGGTCTGCGCATCGCTAAGGACATCTTGGTGTGGCGGCGGACGGAGTTCGACAAGCGCCTCCATCTGAAGGCTTCCTTGCCCTCCGCCATTGTGCGGGAAGGTAAGCTGTTGCATGCCGCCTGATTTGGCCCGGGTCGAAGACGCCAAAGCTTGGTTCGCCAAGGCGAGCCAAGACCTGCGCCGGGTGGAAATCCTCCTGGCGGCCAGCCCCCCGGACTTTGAAGATGCGTTGTTTCATTGCCAGCAAGCGGCGGAAAAGGCATTCAAGGGATTCCTGACCTGGCACGACATCGTCTTTCGGAGAATCCACGAGCTGGATCTCATCGGGGGCCAGTGCGCCGACCTGGATCCCACCCTGGCCGGCTTGGTTGACCGGGCGGATGCCCTCACCCAGTTCGCCTGGCGGTTTCGCTATCCTGGCGCGCCTTATCAACCCTCTCCCGAACAAGCCCGGCAAGCGCAGGCTCTGGCTCGGGAAGTATACGACGCAATCCTCCGTCGCCTGCCGCCCGAGCTGCACCCGTAGCCGCTGGGGGCCAATCACCCCGCCGCTTCAAGAGTAGCCCGCGTAACCTCGACCAGCTCCTCGAACGCAATCGGAAACCCCTTCCCGCTCCGCACCGCCTCCACAAACGCCGCCACGCACGCCGCGTGCCCCTTGTCTTGCCGCCACAGGTTCATCTTGCGGAAGCCGGGCCAGCCGTAGCGAAGCAGCCTGCGGAAGTTGTCAAGCTGGAGGATGCGGCCGACGCAGAATACCTCAAGGCGCTCCTTGGGTTAGAGGGCGACCCTCTTTGCTTCAAGGATGACGGGTTGTGGGCTCGGAGAGTGTTGAAAAAGCGGGAGAAATAAATGTTGAACGGAAGTGCTTGGCGGATGGCGGATAGCTGCACAAGGCCACCCGTGGTAGATTGAAAGCGGCATGGGAGAAGTTCAAGTCAAACCCCTGGCGCGTAAAAAGAATACGCGCGTGGCGGAGCGCGTTTACAGAGCAGCAAGGAAAGCTCAGCGCGCTTCCGAGGACGAGGTCTTGAATGCGCTTTGCGACTCCCGTCTCGACGAACCCAGGCATCCTCTTCCAGAGCTGTTGAAGAAACTGGGGCATGAGCTGGCAAAGTAGCTACGCCAGCTCCTTCGAGAAGGACCTGCTGGCCCTTCCCGACGACACTCGCGCGAGAGCGCTCTTCCTCATCGAGCAGATCGTGCAGAATCCCTTCCTTGGCAAGAAGCTGAGGGGTCGGCCGAATCGCTACTCCGTGCGCATTGGCAGGGACTACCGCATGGTGTATTCGGTTTACAAAGCGCAACGGTTAATCGACCTCGAGTTTGTGGGCGACCGCAAAGATGCCTACCGCTGGTTTCGGCACGAATGAGATCTTCCGTCGGCACTAGTGGCTAGCGGCTGGTGGCTAGGTTTAAGAAAACAAGGGAGAAAAAAAAGATGGAAGAGGTGTCACCGGGGGCTGGGGGCTAGGGGTTGGAGCGCGGGTTGGGGTATCTGAACCACGCGTTCGAGGACAGCGAGCATGTCCCTGGCCTGCTTCTCGCGAGTGTAGTGGGGGGCGGCGGCGAGGCTGCGAGCGGCGAGCTGCTGGAGCAGGGAGCGGTTTTCCTTGAGGAGGAGGACGGCGTTTGCGAGGGCGCTGGGGTCTTCCGGAGGGACCCAGAGCCCAGCGCGTTGGTTTTCGACGATGCGGCTGGCCTCGCCCTCAGGGCAGGCGAGGAGTACGGGGAGGCCCATGCCCATGGCCTCGAAGATTTTCGAGGGGATGACGGTGGCGAATAGCGGCGTGTCCTTGAGATGGACCAGGGCTACGTCGCACAGGCTCCAATAGGCGGGCATGTTCTCCTTGGGCTGGGGCGGGACGAAGATGACGTTGTTGAGAGCGCGGCGCTTTGCTTCGGCGAGGAGTTTCTCGCGCTCCGCGCCGGCGCCGACGAAAAGAAATCGAATGCTGGGGGGGCAGAGCTGGGCGGCGTCGAGAACGTTGTGCAGGGCGTGCGCCATGCCGTGGGTGCCGATGTATCCGACAACGAAGTCGTCTTGGAGAAGACCCCACTGGCGGGCGAGATCGAGATCCTTGGGGCGCGGCGCGAACCTGGAGAGATCAACACCGTTGAGGACCACGTCGATTTTCGGGGCAGGAACAGCACGGCGGACCAAGTTGTCTTTGAAGGCAGGGGTCAAAGCCACGATTCGCGCGGCGCGGCGATAAAGGAGCAGCTTGAGTTCTTCGAGCCATCGGAGGGCAAAGTTCTTGTTCATGGCTCCGACAGCGACGATCGAGTCGGGCCAGAGGTCGGAGAGTTCCAGGACGAGAGGGAGGCGGCGGACTGCCGCAAGAACGCAGGCGGCGACAGCGGCGAAGAACTGGGGTGAGGTCGCCACCACGAGGTCGGGACGGGGCTGAAACAGCCCTGCGAAGAAGGCCGTGACCATGTAAGAAAGGAAGTCCAGGATACGAGCCAGCCTGCCGGCGTTGGGAGCAATGAAGGTCTTGACCCTGACAACGCGGATGCCGGAGAGTTCGCTCACCTGATACCATTTGTTGCTATATCCGGGGAACAACTGACCCTCCGGAAAGTTGGGGGCGCAAGTGATTACGGTCACACGATGCCCCCATTGAACCCAGTAGCAGGCGCGTTCATACACACGGGAGGCCTGGGCGTTTCTCTCGGGGGGGAAGTTGTCAGCAAGAAACAGTAGGTTCACGTAGGAGGACGTCCACGATGCGGTCGGCGGCTTGGCCGTCCCATTTTTCGGGAATGGCGGTGTGGGTGGGGCCGTTTTGGAGAAGGGACAGGGCCGCTTCGCGGATGCGGTGCGGATCGTTGCCTACCAGGATGTTCGTGCCGATCTGGCAGGTGACGGGGCGCTCGGTGTTGGGGCGGAGGGTGAGACACGGAATGCCCAGGACGGTGGTCTCTTCCTGAATGCCTCCGCTGTCGGTGAGGACCATCCGGGAGTTGGCGGTGAGACCGAGAAAGCGGAGATAGCCGAGCGGCTCGCAAAGCCTGACGTTGGGGTGGAGAGCCCCTGGGCGGAGGTTTCGGGCTGTTCTGGGGTGGGCCGGGAAGATGACAGGGATGCGATCGGCGAGGGCTGCGACGGCGTCCAGAATACCTGAGAGGACCTGCTGGGAATCCACATTGGCCGGGCGGTGGAGTGTCAGGACGGCAAAGGCGCCCCTGGTGAGGCCGTCGGGCAGCGGCAGGGAGCGGGCGAAATCAACGTGGCGGAGCAGGGTGTCGATCATGGTGTTGCCGACGAAGTGAATCCTTGCTTCGGGCACCCCTTCGGCGCGCAGGTTTTCACCGGCGATGCGGTCGGTGGTGAAAAGCAGGTCGGAAATCGCATCCGTGCAGAGGCGGTTGATCTCCTCGGGCATGGACATATCGCGGGAACGAAGGCCGGCCTCAACGTGCGCCACCCGGATGCCGAGCTTCTTGGCGGTGATGGCGCAGGCCATAGTGGAGTTCACATCGCCCACCACCACGACCCAGTGCGGAGGCTCCGGTAAGCAGACTTCCTCGAAGGCCACCATGATGCGGGCGGTTTGCTGGGCGTGGCTGCCTGAGCCGACGCCTAGATTGATGGCCGGCTGGGGCATGCCGAGGTCACGGAAGAGGTCACCGGACATGTTGGGATCGTAGTGCTGGCCGGTGTGGATCAGGGTGACCTCCCGGTGGTTTCGGGACTGGAAGGCCAAGAAGATGGGGGCGACTTTCATGAAGTTAGGCCGGGCGCCGGCGACCAGGAAGATTTTCACGGCAGAGGAATCCCGGTGCGGAAGGTGACCGGGCAGGGGCCGCGGTAGCGACCCACAACCGTCCGGTTCGGCACGGCCTGCTCGAAGCGGGGGTAGAAGAGGGTTTCTTCGACGGCTGGGGTGAGTCGTGGATCGAGGCGTATGTCGATGGAGACGCCGGGATAAAGGTGAAAGAAGACCTCGATGTCGTGGATGCCCTGTCCCTCCAAGTTGTCGGTGAGCGTGAGGCATCCGTCCGCCAGCTCGATTCGGCGCGTGTGCGTGAGGGGATGGGCCAGGCGGCGGTAACCGTCGTGGGCGGCTTCGGCCCAGGTGCGGTGATCGGTACTTACGTCAAAGGGCCGGGCACGCCGCGCCACCCGGAATGCGTGCCAGACCTCGGATTGATCCAGAGCATCCACTCGGAGGGTGTTGTGCGCCGCGGTGCCGCGTTGCCACTGGCGTTCGGGGCCGTTCTGGTAAGTGGAAATGCCTGAGTTGACCAGCAGGCGGCGCCCGCGATGGGAAAGCTCGAAGGAGAGCGTGTCGGCGTGAGCATGGCCGGGCTGGTAGTCGGGGCCGATGGGGGCGGCATCGAAGAGGACGGCAGTGGTATCGGTCTCCAGGCGGATGTAGCCGCTGTCCGAGAGTGGGACAGCCTTCTCGGCGACCCCCAGCCGCTCGCCGTAGCCGAACAACTCCTCGGGCTCGGGCGCCAGCCCGAAGGTTGCATCGTTGAAAAAGGAAATCCGCCCGTCCTGATGGAGCATCTGCCGCAACCAGCCCAGCATCCCTGCGGCGAGCGGGGACCAGTCGGGGAGCAATCCCGGGTAGGCGCGGCCGAGGTTGATGAGGTCGAGCAGGTCTTCGAGAATGAGGGAGTGGTACATGGGACTGCGCTCGAAGTGGGCGCCATCGCGGAGGATCTGCTCTGGAATCTCACGTTCGAGGAGGGTGAGGCCTTTGCGCAGCCACTGGCCGGCGTGGAAAAAGCAGCCGGCGAACACCAGGGCTTTGGCGTTGACGAAAAGATGATTCGCCAGAAGGTGAAACTCAAGGCGCCGCGACAGCCACTCGGCCTGGCTCGCCAGGCTGCCCGCCATTCGATCCCCCGGAGCCCCGCCGTTGAGAACGTACTTGATCCAGTTGACTACGCGCAGCGACAGCGGATAAGGTTCCCACCCCGGTCCTCGCCCCGGCCGGTTCTCCTCGATCCAGCGCTCAATGATCTCACTGCTCGGAATGTGGTGGTAGTGCAGGCTGTACTCGCGAAGCCGGGATGGCTGCCTCAGCGGAGCCGGCGCGTGCCCGATAGACCGGATCCAAGGCCCGCGCCGCGCGCGCAACTGGAGCTGTGGGAACCGCGGCCTCCACGCAAACCGTCTCACCAGGCGGTTCGTGATCTGGACCGGTTTCAGGTGCCGAACCGTGTGAAACACCAGCAGAGCCAACTTGACACCCGGCCTGATCCCACCGGCCTAGCGGCGCTATACTTGAAGTCGATGGGAACGGTCACCGAAATCGGCAGCCTGATCTCGCGGCGCCCCGACATTCGCGGGGGGCGGCCCTGTATCGCCGGTACCGGCGTCTCCGTACGCCGCATCGCTCAGTGGCACAACATGGGCCTGATTCCGGAGGAGATCGTGCGGAAGTTCGGGCAGCTTTCGCTGGCGCAGGTTCATGCCGCTCTTGCTTACTACCACGCCAACCGGGCGGAGATCGAGGCCGACCTCGAAGCAGAAGCCCACATGACGGAAGCGCTGGAACAGCAGCACCGGCGCTGATCCCGGCCTGTGAGCCAAATCGACATCTACATCGACGAAGACGCTATGGACAGCGACCTTGTCGCGGCGCTTCGTTCCCGCGGAGTCAAGGTGATCACCGCTGTCGACGCCGGCCTCGTCGAAACGGCCGATGAACAACAGTTGGCCTTCGCCACCGAGCACGGTTGCGTCCTGTATACCTTCAACGTCTCCGACTTCTATCGGCTTCACACGCAGTGGGTCAGTGCCGGGCGAGAGCATGGCGGTATTATTCTGGCGCCGCAACAACGGTACTCGGTCGGCGAGCAGTTGCGCCGCATCCTGCGGCTGCGCGCGACCGTGACTGCTGCCAGCATGCGGAACCACGTCGAATTTCTTGCAAACTGGGGCTGACGCCCTCTGCGTCCCCAGCGCCTTTGCGGTGAGTTACTTCGCCGCTTCGAGCGTTGCCCTGGTGACCTCGATCGCCTCTTCGAGCGGGATGGGGGAGGGCTGTCCGGTCCGCACGGCGCCGATAAATGCGGCCATGGCGTTCCTGTGCCCCTTGTCTTGCCGCCACAGGTTCATCTTGCGGAACCCGGGCCAGCCGTAGGCTCGAAGGCGGCGAAAATTGTCGAGCTGGAGGATGCGGCCGTCGCAGAATACCTCGAGGCGCTCCTTGGGCAAGGACTTGTGCCCATTCGCGAAATAGTGGACCGCGCCGGTGGAGCCGCCGGCAAAGGTGAGGGTGATGGTGACCGTATCCTGGCTCAGCCGGGTAGCGGCAGCCGAGGCGATGGCCGAGCCGGCCAGGAAGCGCAAGAGGTCGATGAAGTGGCAGGCCTCGCCAATGATGCGCCCGCCGCCCTGCTCGGGGTCAAGGGTCCAGTGATCGGCCGGTATGGGTCCGGCGTTGACGGTCATGATCATGGACTTGGGCTGCGGCAGGCCTTTCAGCAGCTCGCTGATTTTGGTGACATGCGGGGCGAAGCGCCGGTTGAAACCGACCATGACGATGGGGGGCGCCGGGAGGGAGGCGTATAGAGATTCGATCTCATGCAGTTCTTCGGACTTGATGGCGAGCGGTTTCTCGACGAACACGTTCTTGCCCGCCTTTAACGCGTCGCAGACCAGGCGCGCGTGGCTATCGTGGCGCGTGGCGACGACCACGGTGTTGATGGCCGGGTCGGCGATAACCTCGGCGCTGTCGGTGGTGGCAGTGGCGAAGCCGAATTTCCTGGCCGCGTGCGCTGCCGAGACCCCATTGCTGTCAGCAACCGTCTTGAGCCAGGCGCCGGATTCGCTGATCGCGGGGAGCAGCATCCTGAGGGCGTGCTGCCCGGCCCCGATGAAAGCAACCGCAACGCGGGCGGCGGGGGCTCTGGGCGGCGGGGGCGAATCAAGGTACACGGTCCTGGCGCGAAGCTGGTCCTCGGGTTTCTCCGGGTACTCCAGCAGGACGCCGAGGTGCGGCTCCTTGCCGAGAATCACTTCGTAGGCCTGCTGGGCCCGCTCAAACGGGAAGCGGTGCGTGATCAGGGGGGTGACATCCAGCTTGCCTTCGGCCATCAGTTGCAGCACGGCTTCGAAGTTGCGCTGGGCTGTCCAGCGGACGTGGCCGATGGGGTAGTCCTGACCGCGGTCTTCGTAATTCGGGTCGTAGCGCCCGGGCCCGTACGAGCAGGACACCTGGAAGGTGAGTTCCTTCTTGTAGAAATCGTCGCGCGAGAGCTCCAGGCCCGTGGCACCCACCAGGATGATGCGGCCGCGCTTGCGGCACATCTGGGCGGCCTGGTGTACGGGCTCGCTGCTCGGGGTCGCGGCAGTGATCAGAACGCCGTCAACGGTGTCCGCCGGCGAGGCCGGCCGCGCGCCGAGCTGGCAGGCGAGTTCGAGACGCCGCGGGTCGGGGTCGATGCCTACGACGAAGCAGCCGTGAGCGCGGAGGATCTGGACCGTGAGAAGCCCGATAAGGCCCAGGCCCGTGACAGCGAAGGTTTCGCCCAGGGTGGGCTGGGCGAGGCGGACCCCCTGGAGGGCGATGGCCCCCAGCACGGTGAAGGCCGCGGCTTGGTCGGTGACGTTGTCCGGGATGTGCGCGCAGAGGTTTTTCGGAACGCAAACCACTTCAGCGTGGGGTCCGTTGGAGGCGACGCGGTCGCCCGCCGCGAACCCGGTCACCCCGGGACCAACTTCGAGCACCAGGCCGGCGTTGGAGTAGCCAAGCGCGACTGAGTGGTCGAGCTTAGCGCGCACCGAGTCCAACGTGGCCAGCAGGCCGTCGGTTCGGACCTTTTCGATTACCTGGCGGACCTTGTCCGGCTGCTGGCGAGCCTTGCTGATCCACCCGGCCCTGCCGAACTCCAGGAGCATGCGCTCGGTGCCGGAGGAGATCAGCGAGGCGCGGGAGCCGATGAGCACCATGTTCCCCTGGGCTTCTGGGCAGGGAACTTCGGTCTGCCGCAGCGCGCTGGTACGGATGCTTCCGAGGATCTGCTGCACGTTTTTTAGGTGGCCGCCCGTTGCTTGTCGCTGGTCGCTAGCCCCTCAGCCCTGAGAAGCGACTTCACAGCTCTAAACTTCCCGTTGTTCTCTCGCTCAATCTCGCCGATGTATTCGAAGTTGAGCCGCAACTGTGGGCTGATCCATTTGTGAATTTCATCGGCAACGAAGCGCTCGTCCCTGGAACCATAGGCCGGCCGTCTCACGACTCGAACTGTGATCTCGCCCAGTTTCTCCTGCACGATCTGGCTTTCTTTCACATTCGACGCTTCTTTGAAGATGTAGTCAAACCGCATGATCCGGCGGCCTTCGGGAGTGATAACGTAATCGTCGGTGCGGCCATCAATGGCGACGAGAACACGCGATTTTCGCCCGCACCGGCACACGGAGTCGCTGTTCTCCCAGATGCCCGTGTCTCCGGTGTCATAGCGTATGAACGGGAAATCAGGGTTCGCAAATCCGGTGCACACAATCTTGCCTCGTATTCTCCCATTCGCGAGATTCTGAGGCTCGAGGCACTCCAGAATGCCGAACTCAAAGTCCTCGTGGTAGAGGAATTCGGGGCACTGAGAGGCGTTTCCGCATCCCTCAGAAAGGCCGTACTGATCGGTAAGGACGGCGCCGGTGTACTCTTCGATATCATGGCGCTGGTATTGAAGCACGTTCTCTGCACCCGTCACAATCACCCTCGGGGGCGCCTTCAATTTGTGGCCGGACTCCTTCGCGGTCAGGGCAAGCGCGTGAATGACCGAGGGATACCCGCTGTAATAAACAAAGTCGTGTTCGTTAAGAAAACCTACTACGTCCGCGATTTTGACCGGGGTCAGATGATGCATGTTGATCAGGGCCTGCCGCATCGGCCGGTTCCACCTCCAATAAGGCGGCCGTTGCTGGTTGGGAGGAACTACGAGCTTGCCAGTGAAATTCGCGTGCCAGTCGTCACATTGTAAGCCGAAGCGCATTCTATGACGCCACCATACGGCCCACTGAAAAGCAATTGAGGATTTTGCTGAGTAGAAGTGCAGGCTTTTGCCCGTCGTCCCGCTCGTGTGTCTTAGGAGGAGCTCGCGGCTGTTGGCTTTCTCAGACACCAAGCGCTCGAAATTGTGACGGACGCCCTCTTTTGTCAACACAGGAAGTTTTTGCAGGTCCGCGCGGCAACGGATGTCCTGCGGTGCCAGTTTCGCCTGTCCCATTAGGTCCCGATAGTATGGGACGCTATGGTAAGCGTGTCCAATAAGTTGTCGCAGGTTTTCGTCTTGGTATGCGCTGATGTCCGCTGACGTGCAGTATTCGGAGTCCAGCAACTGGGCCAGCGTGCGACGGAAAAACGGCCCAAATCTTACCCGGGCCTCTTTCCTTCCGTAGTACCAGCAGGCGAGATTCTGCAAGGCAACCGGAAGGTAAGGGTAAATCACCGACAGGTCAGCCATTGGCAGGCGGCATTACCAGAGCCCAGGCACCAAGCGATACCTTACTCTCTGGGCGTATTTTGGGTATCCGGTGAGTTCTTGCAAGAGAACGCGCTCCTCGATCAAGATGCGGCGCGGATAAAGCCCGAGTCCAACCGCGATGGGAGCGAGTGACAACCAGGAGCCGAGCGCGAGGCCGCTGGATACCATATTGAGGATGCCTGACAGATAGCCCGGGTGCCTGACGGCCTTATAGGGGCCCGCTGTTATGAGGTGGTGCTCCCGCTCGCTCTGGATCCGGACGACCGATGAATAGAACGGGTTGACCTTTAGCGCCCAGCAACGCAAACCGACAGAAAGAGCAAATGCGGCAAAGCCAAGAGACTGAAGGGAGGATGGCACTCCGTCAGACCAGTGGAACCGCCCAACGTCGAGACTGGCAATTACCCAGTGGGCGCCCAGAATCGGAAAGTGCAGGAAGCCCATCACCCGGTCTCTTCCCCCAGAGCCTGGGCGTCGGCGCTCTTGCCGCAGGGGCGCTGCCTGGACGAGGCCAGCCACTAATGCAGATATGGCGTACAAAGCCAGATAAGCCCACAGGACTGGCAAATCGAGTCTGCCCGCGAAGCCGAATAGTAACCCCCCGAGGAGGGAACTCAGCGCGAACCACCTCGCTAGCAGTGCGTATGCGTTCACTGTAGAAAAAGCCGGATCAGGAGTAGCTATTCCGAAGGAGTGGGGGCGAAGAACGGCGCTCGATGTGGCCTTCCCAGCCGAAGTGTGGCCGGAAATGAAAAGTGCTCTCGTACGGTATCTGCGGTAGGAGGCCGTTCCATTCCGGCTTGTTGCTCACCAACCGCACATCTCGCCAATCCCAATCCGCCAATGGGTAATGCTTGCATTGGAACGCCTGTCGGACGATGGGAATTTTGTCAGGATCGAAACCCATCAGGATGGCGCAGGCAGCGTCCACGCTGGGGGCGTTCGTTCCGAACAGGATGATGCCGGCGTGCACTGGGTCGGGATTCATGGGACCGTTTCCTTCACCGGCGATGATGCCGTCCACGATCACGAAATGCCTTTTGCGGTTCTCCGGTGTGGGCGGGCGCATCGTGCCGTCGGGGTTGCCGTAGAGTAGGATCTTGTTCAGGTCGAGGCACATGCGCCAGACCGTATCGTTGCCCCACCAGTTGCCGCTGCGGATGACCTCTTCGGTGTCTCCGAAGAGATGGCTGCCGGCCCGCCGAGCATGCCGGTGCAGCCGAGTGCCCAGTGCCGGCAGCCGGAGTGAAATGTGCCGGAGCTGTCGCGCCAAAGTTCGCTCCATTCGGTGCTTTAGGCTGAGATCCGGCCGCTCGTCGCCCTTCCTGCCGAGCCCGGCCTCGGTATGATGTGGCAGCCAGTTTTTGTCTCCGCTGATCCCCACCAGATTTTTCAGGCTCACCGTAATGCCAGCCTTCTTGTGAGTCTTCAGTTTCGGCAGGCTGATGAGGACGTCCGCGTCAATCGCCGTTCGGGAGACCAAGTACTCGTGATGCCCGTGGCTGTGGTGGAGGTTCACCTCGCTTTCGTTATAATCGGCCCCGTAGTATCTTCCGGCCCCGTCATGGTCTGCGAATTCGCTATACTCGCCGAGGTCGAAGGCCACGTAATCCCTCGGGTCCCCTGGCAGTTTCCTGCGCTCGAAGATCACGCCATCGCGATTGACCCACTCCTCGCGCCGGAGGTCGAGCACCTCTAACTCAAGCCCCTGAGCCCGGTAGTACTCCTTCAAACTGTCGAGCCCGAGAAGCTTGCGAATCGCCTGGAAAGAAGCGTCCGCCTGCGGCGCGTCAGCGACGATGACACTCCCGCGGCCGTCCATGACCTTGAACACGTAATCCGCCACCGCGCGTATCACGCTACCGTGCGTCACCGTGTACCGCCAGCCTTGCGGGTCGCGTGGGTGGGCTTCCTTGATGAGGTTCGGTTTGAGGACCACGGTCTCGCCGGGGTGGATGAGCTTCTTCAAGAGGTTCCAGCGATTGGTCCCGATGTTTCCCTGATCCAGATCAGCTAGGGCAACGCATTGCTCGCTAGCGTCCCTGAGGCCATTGCCGCCGCCCCTCAGCTCCGCGGGGTACTCCGCGCTAGTGGCTACTGAGACAACAGACCCTTGGTGCTGCACGCGTCCTCTGTTGTTTGACGTACCTGTGTGATAACGTGGGAGCCGCGCGCTCTTGGAACTGTGAAGTGGACCGACGGCGCTCGGACGATTTTCGGGTTCCCCGTCTGGTTGTCGTGTCAGTTTACGGCGCTGCAACCCGCCGCGAGGCCCTGCTGGCTGGCAACCCCATTACGACGAGCCTGCGAACGAAAATCCTACAGGCTTCCGCAAGCGAACCGAGCGTTCCCAGTGATGAGGGGCATGACTCCCGAACTGGACCCGAAACAAGTTGCAGTACCCAGGTCTGACCAAGCTGTTGGGCCCGGCAGTCTACGGCCGCTGTGCTGCTGCCTCGATGATGGACGCAATCTGCTCTGCCACGGTTTTGGGTTCGAAAGCAGACTTTCGAATCGCAGCTTCCGCCTTCAAACGCTGGGCCAATTCTGGCCGCGAAATCAGACCGATGACGCATT
This sequence comes from uncultured Acidobacteriota bacterium, assembly GCA_963725415.1. GTDB lineage: Bacteria > Acidobacteriota > Terriglobia > Bryobacterales > Bryobacteraceae > CAVRZY01. Next base: position 30,866 of record CAVRZY010000245.1, read on the forward strand.
GCGCAAGGGAGTGTGGAGCAAGTGGATCGAAATAGACGGCGGCAGGACCGGCCACCTCCCGTCCGAAGGGCAGATCAGATACGGCGAGAGGGCATCCCGCATTCATAGCCTCAGCGAGCGGGAGCCGAACGATTCGTCCAAGCTAGGAAAAACGGCGACACTGCTTTGCTGCATTGCATACCTGGCCTCCTTCTCAGAAAGGGTTCCGAGCCAAGCCACGTGGTAGTTCATTCCCAGTTCCGTCACGAGCCTGTGCAGCCGGGAAATGTAACCAGTTTCAGGATTCAGGCCGCCATTTGCCGCTTCTATCGTAAGCAGTAGCGTGACATTCGGGTATCGCTGTGCGATCCTCGGTAGGGCTCGGATCAGTGTCGCGTGGTTCTTGTGTGGAAATCCGTGGGCAACATACAACAGCCTTGGGCATCCGCAGCTGTCGATTAATTTCTGTTTCTGTGGTCGTACTTCCCCATCTGTCTGGATGGAGGGAAAACAGCCCGGAACGACCCGTATCTTCTCAGCCAAATCGGGATCTAGGTTCGCGAGCCTTCGCTGCATGTCGGGCGTCTGCACGATCACAAACCTACTGCTCGACGCTCCGCGGACGATAAGTCGACGGAGCCCCCGCAGTTTGATAGTGTCAAGGATGCCGATGTTACGTGCCGTAGCGCTCTCAAAGGCCAGCGGCTGATGAATATAGACTACCTGCGGGACGACAGGCCTTCGAAGAGCCACGTTTGCGAACGAGAACAAAACGGTGGCCGAACTGGCGCGCAACATTCGGGGCAATGTGGCCTGTAGCCACAACAACCGGCCCAGTTGCGAGTTGCCCAGCGAGACATGCTTAATCTGAACCCGTTCTCCTGCTGGGGGATCATCGAATTGCCGGGCAGCCCGAGGCAGGAGGAAAACCTGCCAGTCCCACTGCGGTCTCGCAGCAGGCAGCGAGACGAGAAACTGTCTGAGCAGGGTCTTCCCGCCACCCACCCGGATTCCGACCGCATCAATTGCCACTAGCATTCGCTGCCGCCTCCATGGCTCGCCACGTGTCAAGGGCCGTGATGAACCTCCGCGCATTTCGCTCGGCGCTGTAGTCGCGGGAGAGCCGCAGCGAATGTTCACCATGCCTGCGAGCCAGGTCGGTGAGCCCCCCGTATGCACCCATTGCGCTAGCGAGCGATTCTACGCTACCCGCGCGGACCCGGAAGCCGTTCTCGCCAGGCTCAATGAGGTGGTAAGCTGCGCCACAGCGATCAGTGGCAATCAAAGCTAGCGCCATCGAAGCGGCTTCGTTCAGAACGACACCCCAGCCGTCCAGGCGGCTGGGTAACACGAGTACCTGCGCTGTACAGAGGACGTTTGTGACCGCGGACCAGGCCACCGGTCCGCGCAGCAGGACCCGGTCCTGCAGACCGAGGGCCGCGATCTCCCGCGCGTACCTGCCGCTTGAACGGTCCGGCCCCACCAGAAGCAGCACCCACTCGTCCGAGGTCTTTGCCAGCCGGGCAAAAGCCTGCAAGAGAACATCAATCCCCTTCCGTCGCTCCAGCGCGCCCACAAAGCAAAACGCCTTACGCGCGCCCCGAAACTCCTCACATAAAGCGTCGGCCTTGGCTTCGGGGCCGGGACGGGGATTAGAGTATGTTAGAAGTGCAAGTTTTTCTGCACGCACTCCCCACCTGCGAAATTCCGACAAGGCGAGCTCGCCATTCCCGAATGCTCCCAGCGCGTACCGGTTAACGAGCCGTGCGTACCATCGCTTGATGGGATATCCCGCGTACCATCGCCAGCCCGGGCGTGCGGGCTCGCTCCAGTGGACCCACTGAGCGGCGCTCCTGCTCAAGAAAACAGCAAGGGCGCGAAGGAAAGGTTCACCGCAGCCGGGGACAACGTGAATTCGTTCCTTCCAGTCGTTCCCCAAGGTTTCCGGTACAATTTTCCGGCTTACATAACATTCGTCCCGAGGTAACGTCTCAAAGGCAGCCCACCCCATCCGGAGCCTGTCCTCCCTTACGTGCCCGTAGTAGTTAACGCGCAGGTCCACTCCAGCCGCCCGAAGGCCGGCGAAAAACGGCCCCTGATAATGATTAGGGATGTTGGTCCACACCAGCGCTTTGTCGATCGGCTGCATTGAAGAACGGAGCCTATTCAGAGCACCTGCTTGCTGCTGATTGCTCGCCGAGCCGCGCCCGCACAGCGTACTTCTGAGGGACCCGTTGAACGCAGGCATCGCGTCGCCCCAAGTGATCGGCGGCCAGCAGGAAGCCAAACGCGATCGACTGCAAGTATGGCGAGCCGAAGATTAGACATTGAGCAAGCACATTTAACCCCACGAACGCCACGGCAACCGCTTCTGAAGACACGCAACGCCGGGCGCCCCAAAGCAGGGTGACTGTGCGTCCAAAACTCAGCGCCAGAAGAATCAGACCCACCAGGCCAGTATTGCAGATCCAATTTACCAAGCCGTTATCCGGAAACACCAGCCCCCCGGGGAAGTTGAACTTCTCCGCCAGACGGGGGCCAATTCCACCAAGGCCGCACCCAAACACAGCCAACCACGGCTGTTCTGAGAACAGCTCCAAAGTGGCCTGCTCAATACTCTCTCCAAGCACGCCTTTGCCCTCAAAGCGCTCAACGGTGCGCTGACGCGAAATATCTGCTATCACATCCGTCGAGCCCGCGCCGGTCAGGAACACACCACAGGCCAGCAAGAAACTGACAACTATCATGGAAGCCCTGGTGAAGTCCAATCGGTGCGAGCAGGCGAAAAGTAATAGGGCACTAACCGCCGCGCCACCCCACGCCGCTGTTGACAACGTTAGCGCCAGAGTGACCAGCACAACCACGGTAGCAGCGCCAATAATTCCCCGCAGCTTCGCGGTCCGAAGGAGAAGCTGTGCCCAGATCAGGCTCAACCAAAAAACACATAGGCCTCCCAACCCCTTCGGCTCCCCCGCAAACGAACATGCCCGCAGAACCGTGAAGCCACGAATCTGAACACGGGAAAATTGCTCTCCGACATAACTCGTTGCATTCCAGATAGGCACGCGTATGCCCGTCGCCGGAAGCCCCACTCTGTCGGCATAGGTCTGGTAAATGCCGTAAAGCGCCAGCGCCGCTCCCGCCACCATAACCACGCGGCACAGCTTCGCACGAGCGCGGACGTCAAGCAAGACTGAAGCTAGAGTATAGCCTACCCCGATCGTGATCAGCCACTCTGCAATCTTCACAAAAGGCTGAAGAGTCCCGTAAACCGGACTCGCGCCGGTCATCGCTCGCGCTGGCTTCACTGTCGCTCCGAAGAGAGTGACGAGACACCCCCAGAAAGCTAGGGCCACGAAAGCTGGGGGCACACGAACAGAATTGGCCGCGCGCAGGCGGGTGGCTTCCGCCGCCAGCAAGACCGCCCCACAGAGGCGTTGGGGATCCCAGGTCGCATAGTGCCACACTGAAAAGTAGCCCAGCGGCCCCACGGCGCAGTAGTACAGCACACCACTCAGTCTGCCTCGGTAGGCGGCAATGGCTTGCCCGATCAGCAGCAGAACCAAAATAGCTCCAATGGTCGACTCAGACATGAGCTGTCATCAGGGGTTCGCCGGAGATGCGCCGCGAACACGTCCTTCCCGATCCGCGCGGGGAGTACTCTTGGTGGCGCTTTCCGGTTTGGTCATTCCTGGCATCTAGTCTCACCCCGGAACCACTTGGCCCGGACCGCAGGAGGAACTGGTCACGCTAAAGGTGCAAAAGTGTGGTATCGGACCTCAATCGATATCTGGGGTGGATCTTCACTGCCGTCTTCCGTCTGCCGTCGAACTCTGAGCCGTCACAGCGCTTATCAGCCGTTCGCTGTACCTCGCGAGCGTGAATACCGAAGCACGTGCAAGTGCGTTGCGCGACATTTCGGCCAGGACTTCTGGGCGGGACCGGAGCAGCTCTAATCTCTCTGCGATCGCCTCACTATTCCTGATCGGGACAACGAAACCGTCGACCCCGTCCCTTACGACACTGCCAGCGTTGGGTGTCGTGACAATCGGTAGGCCGGCGGCCAGTGCCTCGTAGCAAACAGTCGCCGAGCCCTCGCACAGCGACGGCAGCACGAACACATCGGCCCACGCATACTGGTCAGCCATTTCTGCTCGCGACACCGGACCCACCGCTTGCGCATTCCTTGGAATCTCGCGTTGGGCCGTCGGCGACAGAGTGAGAGGACCCACAAACCGGAACACAAAGTGCTCCATGCTCAGGCGCCGCGCCGCTTGGAAAAGATACTGCACGCCTTTCGCGAGTCCGACCCTTCCTGCGAACAGCACCCTCAGCTTGGATTCGCTGGGCGCCAAGCGCGGCCCGCGGCGGACGTCTACTCCATACGGAACAACCCTACACCGCTCGACCGGTCCTCCGTCGGATCGAATCCCTTGCAGGACGAAATCCGAAGGGCAGAGGATGAAGTCCGAACTCCGCCACTCCTCACGTTCCCGGGCGGCGTATTCTCCGGCCATCAAGTCCCGCGTCTGTCTCTCTTCCCAACCCGGCCAAGCTGCCCACTCATCCTCGATAAACCGTCTGTAAATCCCCCACGGGGCGCTGGTCTGCTCGACCACCGTTGCCAGCCCCCGTTCCCGCCCGAAGCGAAGCAATTCAAGACCTGCTGAGTTGAATACGTAGACTGCCGTGGCACCCCCCAAGCCGCGCGCAATGATGCGTCGGCAGAATTCACCTCCTGCTCTCATGTACGACGCGGTGATTTCCGACGACGTCCGTGCGTTTCGCTGGTCCCGATGATACTTGAGAAAGAAACCCGGAAACTGAACGATCCTCTCGGGTGGAACGCCATCCGGAACCCTGGCCATCAGCCGCTTCAGTGACGCCACCCCAAGGGACCGCGCAACAGAGCCCCCCACCGCGCTGATCCAGCCGTCGGGCGCGACAATGTCGGTATACAGGCGCTCCAACATTCCAGCGGAATGCAGTATCCGCGGCACCGCGTAATGCATACGCGCGCCCAGTTGTGCCACCACAAACCTGTGCATCGTCACGAACGGTGTCAAACGGCTCGGGCAGGTGCCGGAAAGTACAGTTCCTCGTATTGACTGCTCACAATCTCAAGGGTGTAGCGATTGTGGACTCTGTCAATGGCGTTCCTGCTAAGAGTCCTGAGCAATTGTCGGTCACGCGCGAGTCTCGCGAGAGCCCCTGCGAGTGCCTCGCTGGTACGCGGAACAAGGAACCCGGTGACCCCTGGCTCCACAGCGGCGGGAATCCCACCAACAGCCGTCGAGACCACCACGACGCCGCTCGCCATGGCCTCTAGCACCACCATTGGGAATCCTTCAACGCGGGACATCAAACAGAGGACATCAAGGTTAGGCATTAGTGTCTTCACAGGTTCACTCACATACCCGAGGTACGAGGCGTACTGTGGTCTGCTGGCGCACCAAGCTCGGGCTGTGTCCCCCTCCGGTCCCGATCCCGCAATAGCTAACCGGGCACAAATTCCTTCCGCGACGAGCCGATCAACCGCATCGGCGACTAAATGCCACCCCTTACCCTCTTGAATGACGCCCAGAAAACCAACTCTGAGCGGACCGCCAAAGTGGGCAGCGGTCTCTCGATAGGGGCGTACTTCGCTGACGCCATTGGGGATGATAGCGAACCTGCTAGGCTCCAAGCCAAACAACTCCTCTGCCACCGCAAGGTTGGACTCATCAACTGAGACCAATGCGCAGCCCTCACTTAGCAATCGCTGTGCCATTTTCCGATGCAGCCGCCGCCGTACGGGCTGCACCCTCAGCGCCTCTTGACCGGCGATCCCATGGAATGTAACAATCTGTCGCACTCTGTCCCCTGCCGGCCGGGCAAGAACAAGGCACCCCGCCAGCCATGAATTATGAAAGTGAAGTGCAACAGAGGCGCCAGGGGCCTCGGAACGCAGGCGGGAAACCCACGAGCCCAGAGGGTTGCGGACGTGGCGATGATAGAGGAACTGGGCTGTCCCGAAGATCTGTGGCGAGTGGCCGGCAAGGTAAGGTACGCCCAACTGCGGCAACTCCTTGAAGTACGACCAATCGCGCGGGAGCAAAAGGCCGAGATGGACCGTGTAACCCTTCCCAGCCTGGTGCCTTGCCAAGCTCTTCATCACTGACCACACACCCGTCCGCGGGTCACAGGCTACGTGGACAACGATCCGTTTGGTGGTTCCCTCACTCATGGCACCACTCTGCTGGCCGGCGGCCGCAACCAGCTCACCTGCCGCGCTCCTCGCCTCATCGGCCATTCACTATGGAGGCTGGATCTCGTCTGCGATCTTTCATCTCCAGCGCTGCCGCGCTACGAGACGTCCAATGTCGGAAACAACTCGTCCAATACCGGCGTCGCAGCGATATCCAAGTTCAGAGAAGACTCGAACAGCTCTTTGCAGCGCGAACCCATCTTGGTAAGATCGCCTCCGAACATGGCTTTCTCTATTGCGGCTGCGATGTTGGAAGGATCTGACGGGTCGATGCACAGTCCAAGACCGAACTTCTCAACTACTTCAAGGAGAGTCGGGTTACGGCTGGTGATAAGCGGGACCCCCGAGGCGATCGCCTCGTATAGCTTGTTCGGCGCACACAACCACGTCGTCTCGTTAAGATCCGACCAGAAAGTAATCATTAGGTCGGCCGCATTGCGCCACGCAGGCAGCTCGTTCCGTTGCTGAAAGCCAAAGTACTTCAGCTTGTCTGGATCCGCGCCCTCCAAGGCTCTTCGCACAACTTCCTCTTGCCCTTGTTGAACCCTCCCAATAATCGCGATCATGATCCCCGGCGGCAACAAGTGCGATGCCTGGCAAATCTCAAATATGTAATGGCTGCTCCCCAATTCCCCGTGATACAAAACCACTCTCCGGCCATTGCGTTGAGGTATTTGCCTCGCGGCCACCCCTCTCCATTCCATCGCCGCCCTGCGTGTCGGGCTATTGGGCATAACACGCGCCGTGGTTCCAGGCGCCAGCGTCTCGGTCGCTTGCGCCCTGTGCGAGTTCGGGAAAATAACAGCCTTCACCCGAGGAAAAAGTATGCGCGCACTGTTCTTAGCTAAGCCAAAGCGGCTATTGACGGTCATGAGCGGCTGTTCGATACAGTAGTGTATATGCCGGATTTGCCTCCGGAAGCAGCGCAGTAGCTCCGTGACACACAACGAAATCGGATCAAGGGTGATCACCGTGCTGCTTCTGAGCCAAAGCAGCGATCGGACGAATGTGACGGCGAAAGACAGGAGGTCAAACCGGGAGAACTTCGTCCACCGGAACACGCCATGCTTTATCAGGTGGAGAGCGACTCCGCTCGGCAAATCCAGGGCGGGAAGGCAATAGCGTGTAGCGATAGTCACTTCGTAGTCGCGCCCAATCAGCAACTCGCTGAGGTACGAAAGTTGAGGCCAGGCGGCTTCGTACGCCAGGATCAAAACCCCACGCTTCGCCTGTTCTTGCTGTCGCCTCCGCTTTTCAGAGTGCTTCCACATCTCGGCGCAACTCGCACGATCGGGACGCTACGGCCAGGAATGAGATCGACGAGCGGCCTTTCAGAGCATGATAGTAGGCGAGAGGCAGGCCAATCGTGTCGAGCAGAGCGTGGTATGAACGTGCAGCCCAAACTTGGGCGGTGGCGCGCGCTCTACCAGTCTGCGGGTCGTTCTTGGCCGCGCTTTGTCGGGGGGTGCCCGCCGCGCCATCCGCAGGTGCGGCGCTGACTCCACGTCGCACCAACTTTTGCCCAACCGATCGAATTGCGCCGCCCCAACGGATCAATTCGTGTCCGGACGGGCACGGGCAGAAGATACTCACTTCGGGAAAGCCGGCTCCCTGAAAGAACAGCTTCAGCGAGTCCGGTGTCCACCTCAGGTAGTGATGCGGAGGATAATCTGAATCTTCTCTTCCTTCCCGGCTGCTCAGGCAGGGCCGCATCGGGGAGGGCACACTCGCAATAATGTGACTCTCCGGGAACCTCGCTCCGAGGGCCGACACAAACCAGTATGGATCCGGGAAATGCTCCAGGACCTCGAACAGTGTGATCGCATAAGGCGCCCTGCCGGCCCATGTGAAATCCGGAGCGATTTCACGACGAGCGTCGAGACCCAGTTCCTGCAACGCCGCAACTAACGCTTCGGATACGTCGATGCCGATCGCGTTATAGCCGTGCCGCTTCAGTGCACGAAGAAACCGCCCGGAGCCACATCCGCAGTCGACGACGGAGGCTCCCCGGGGGGCCCTTGTTCGCAGCCAGGACAGTGCGCAGGACTCTGAGGGTGACAACCAGGGGGGAGGGAGCCAAAGTGCCCTCGCCTCCGTTTGCACACGCGAAAGCACAGGGGGGTAATATGAGAAGCCGCTACCACCGCTACCACCTGGATCCGGCGCATCCCACGACTTCATGTAGCGCTCTGGACTGTAGTCCGGATTAAGAGTGAAGGTCAGGCCGCATCCCGCACACACGGCAAGCAGATATCCCCTGTACTCTTCGGCTGGTCCTGTGGCGTCCGACCCGCAAGCTGGACAGCGGCGAACAGTCTCGTGGTTGGACATTACTCGTGCATCTCCGTTACGTGTTTCGTCCAAAGCGTCAAGGCCTCCAGCCGGCGCCGGCCGCAGGGCGGCTTCGTGCGCCCTAGCACTCATATCGGCGTATGACTACCGAACGACGGCAATCACTTTGTTCCTCTCTCCTGGTCGTATCCGGTTAACACCTCAATACAGGCACCCCACAACCATTGCAGGCTGCTCCCGTATCCGAAACTCCCGTAGTTGCAGAACCACGGCAGGCATGTCCCCCAGAATCCCGCCTCTCCAGCTCGGCTTACCGCCTTCGGAACTCCACGAAGCAGTCCCCTCCAACGCATTGCTCGGTGCGCCGCGGCAACACGCTCGCCGCGGATGCCATAATCCGCTCTGCGTTTGAAGTGCCCCGCTGGACAAGGATTACGTCGTAGACGTCCATATGTTCCGGCGTTAACCAAGTGGTCTCGCTATCAGGGAACGGATAGATGAGATCAATCCTCTGAGCATGCGCGTTGAAAGCGAACCATAATGCCGGTGACGCAAGCACTCTCTCGTGGGCTTGAACGCTCTCAACCATGGCATCGTAGCGTCGAGGATCCTGACCCGGCCCACGGCGAAAATACATGCATAATGACACCGCCTGCATCAGAACCGCCCCACAGGCCACCACCGAAGCGGCCCGCATGAATCTCCTCGAAGTGGCATAGGACAAGCCTACCGCTATACTCACAACAATGACTGGAAACAACTGAAGGAAGCGGGTCCCGGATGCCGCCATGAAAAAGAGGAGGACAGGTAATGGGCATAGCGTGGCGCCGCAGCAGGCAAGAACGTAGCGGGCGTTTGTGGCGGAGGTGTCGAACATCGCCCTCCAGCATGTCAGCGCGATTGCCAGCAGATACAGGCCCAAGACGGTCCCGCCGACCTGATTAAACGAGCGGAGCGCTTCCACACCCGCGCTCCGAATAGCCGTGGCCCGCGGCCACAAGTCCCACAAGAGCGGCGGCGGCAAGTAGCTGTAAGCCGCTCGCATCTGCCGCAATGCTGCAACCGACTGCTCGCCGTGCACTGCGACCCAGATGATCACCGGCAACACCAGACAAGAGACCCATGCTAACAACCGCGCCGGATTCGTCTTCACGCGCATGAATACCAGAAGCGCGAAAAATGGCAGTGCCAACACTGCGGATGCGTGAGTGGCTAACGCTAGTCCCAGTGCACAACCCGCAAAGAGGGCCACTTTTGTACTCCGCTTCGCCTGTCCCCCGGCCTGTACAACGGCATAGATAGCAACCGCGGTGAAGACAACACACAGGGCCTCCATCCTCGCCCACCTCGCATGCGCAAGCGTCGTGGCATCCAAAAACATGAGGAAGCTAGTCAGCAGTACTGCCCGGCCCGTCAGGATTCCCTCCTTCCACAAACGGCGCATGATAGCCACGCATACAATTGGAGCCAGCGCCGAGCAGACCAAACCGACAAGCCGAAGGCTTAGGGCCTCGAAACCAAGCAATCGGAACACTACGCCCTGTATGAGGAAAAACAACGGCGGATGGTGTCCGAAAACCTGGTCGAATCCTAGCGGTGAATGCGGCATGCCGGCGCAGATCAGCTTCCCGCTGGTGGCCCAGCTCAGCGCAGCCTCATTCAGGAAGACTTCATCCCCCAGCGCCGGTATCGGCGGTAGTCGGTCAAAACGCCAAAACAGCAACACTGCGCGAAGAAGCGCCAGCCCACCCACAAGGCCCAGAATCCACGTTGGCACCTTTCTCTTCACCGGCATGTACTGCTCCTCACCTGTCATAACCAAGCCCAGTCTCGGCCAAGCCCGTAATCTCACTACGGCAGCCAGCAGCGAAGTGCCTGCCCATATGCGCACACTGGACACTTGAGGACTGCAAACAGGTGATATGTGCCCGCGGTCCTCTCCTGCGGGCGTCGGTGACACGCCGCCGTCCGCAACGCTCTCGCCATGAGGCCGATGCACGAGGATGAAACCATGGCTCGCACGTACTGCAATTGCCTCCTGAACCACAAGGGGCCACCGGCGGCCGGTCAATTCCCGTCAAGCCCGGAAACCCGGTCGTTTCGAGATGCTCCACGGTCAGCCCGAGCTTGCCGGCCAGTAACACGATGGCCCGGGGCGAGAGATATTGGAGGTGCTCCAGATCCACCCGGAAGCCGACCCACTCTCGCGCCGAGTTAAGGTCCTGGCCGGCAGCCCCACCATTCGGCGTCCAGATGCTGATCACTCCCCCTTCCCTCAGGCTGCGGACCGCGGTTTCTAGAAATTGCGCTGGCTCGACCAAGTGCTGCACCAGATCGTTTAGCACGATCGCGTCGACCGGGCCCGCCTCCGCAAGGCACCCCGACAGGTCGCCATACACGAGCAGCCCAAGATACTGCTGAACGAAATCACGGGCCTCCTCAGAAATTTCGACGCCGAGCGGCTCCGCGCCGCGGACCTGCAATGACAGCAGAAAGCTGCCAAGCCCGCACCCGATGTCCACAACACGCCTGCCATCCAAGGTCGCCAGGATGGCCGTCAAGCGGCTGATGCGTACGTCTGCACGGGCGTTCTCGCGTGCGGTCCGTGTCATGACCCTTGCAGTCCGCGCATCAAGCCGGGCCGGGCGGAAAGACCGCCAATAGCCCTGGTAGAAACTGACCAACCTCTCCGGGGTGGGGATTGAGCTCACGTACCAGACCGCGCACGCGGCGCAGTATGCGACCGGCAGGTCATCCGGGCGGCGCAGTATCGCTTCACGCCACGCCCCACAAAACGGACATAACCGCGGCGCCAAATCCTCCGGCGCCCAACGGGGGATCCGGTAGTCGAGTGGCGCCAACTTGGGGAGGCCCGCGAGTGCGCCCGAAGTCGTCAGCGCTGTCAGCCGTTCCATCAAAGCGGTTGGTTTAGTTCGACCGCTCGAATCTCAGAATCGGACTTGACGCAACCACGTCTACGCAGGCAGGCACCGTACGTGGTCGCGAGCAGGCGGCCCGACGGCGGTTCGAGACGGCGAAGCCAGTTGTATGTGCGACGTAAGTAGTGCTTAAGTGCCCTTACCAATGGATGATCCAGAAGACGACGAGCAGGGTACATGGGATAGATGCTATTATCCGTGGTCAGTACCCGAAGAGGATGGACCACCTTCTCGGGATAAACCAAGGAGAAAGAGGTTTGTAGCGAGTCCAAAAGGCGCTCATATGAGGTTGGGCCCAGTTCCCAATTACCGGACAGGCCCACGTCGAACGTGAGCACGAACAGTCCGCCTGGACGAAGGATTCGCGCAACCTCAAAGATCACGCCCTCAAAGTCAGGTATGTGCTCCAGTACGCTGATACAGTAAACGCAGTCAACGGATGCCGTCTCCAAGGCGATTGCGCGCGCGTCGGACAACAGGGAAGTCACGGCGCCACGGCCAGCGGACACAGTGCGGATAGCGCGGTTCACAGACGACGTTGCCCTGGAATCAGCATCAACGGCAATGACGCTGAAACCCAGCCGGGCGACAGCGAATGGAAAGAAGGTAGCGCCCGACCCAAGATCCACGACCTGAGGCAACGGATGACCAGAGGGTTTGCCGGAGTGCGATTGCAGATATTGCAGATGATGGTAGACGAAAGGGTATTCCCACACCCTGATGCAGTTGTGAAGGGGATGTCTAGGCCATGGATAATCGGGACAGTGGGGTTGTGCGGCGGTTAACTCGCTCTGGATTGATTCCAGGTGCGAGAACAGAGAATGCCACAGCGGCGTGGAGAGATCGTCAAGCGAAGCGAGCCCAGAACGGTTGAACGGGTTCTCAGACAACGGGTTCTCAGACAGGTGCCACAACCGCTGCTGTGGCGGTAGCTGAAGGTGTGTGAATCCGCCGGAGCACGGCCGCGGCGAACCAGAAGGTCCATAAAGCATGCACGAGATATGCGGCAAAGTAAGCAGAAGCGAGGCCCTGGGCCCCCCAGCCCAAACCGAGGAGCACATGGGTGGAGACGAGAAGGCAAGCAGCCCAGCCAGCGTTCATGAAGAAACCGGCCCAC
>CAVRZY010000246.1:0-69870 GCA_963725415.1 uncultured Acidobacteriota bacterium
GCGAAGTTCGCCAGCCACGGCATCCTGGGCGCTGGGGGCACGCTGTCCATGATCCTGGGAGCGCTGCTGCTGATTGACAGCCCCCTGCCTGAAATGCGAATCCATCTGCCGACCGCCATAGGTCTGGCGCTGCCGTTCGCGATCATCACCACGTTTCTGGTTTCGCTGGTGATCCGCGCCCGGGTCCGTAAGGTGGTCACCGGGACCGCGGGGATGATCGAGGAGGTCGGCGTGGCTTACACCCCGCTCACGCCGGGCGGGAAGGTGTTCATTCACGGAGAGTATTGGGAGGCCGTGTGCACGGCGCCGGTGGAAGCCGGCGCGCGGGTGCGGGTCACCGAGGTGCGGGGACTCACGCTCAAGGTGGAGCCGGCGCCCCAAGATCAAGGAGGTTAACATGCCAGTCTGGGCTTACGTGCTCATTGCCCTGGCGCTCTATGTACTCGCCTCGATCAGAATCCTGGCGGAATACGAACGTGGGGTCATCTTCCGGCTAGGCCGCGTGCTGTCGAATCCCAAGGGCCCCGGGATCTTTCTGGTGTTCGCGCCGATCGACCGCATGGTGCGCATCTCGCTGCGGATCGAGACCCTGGAGGTCCCATCGCAGGATGTGGTGACGCGCGATAACGTGACCGTGAAGGTCAACGCGGTGATTTATTTCCGGGTCATCGATCCGACCAAGGCCGTCATCGAGGTAACCAACTATCTCTATGCCACCTCGCAGCTCGGCCAGACCACGCTGCGCAGCGTGCTGGGCGAAGTGGAACTCGACGAGCTGTTGAGCCAGCGGGAGAAACTCAACGTGCGGCTGCAAGAGGTTCTCGACAAGCACACCGGTCCCTGGGGCGTGAAAGTCACCCTGGTCGAGGTGAAGCAGGTGGATCTGGCGGAGCAGATGATCCGGGCGATTGCCCGCCAGGCCGAGGCGGAGCGCGAGCGGCGCGCCAAGATCATTCATGCCCAGGGAGAGTACTCGGCCGCCGAGAAGCTCAGCCAGGCTGCTGCGGTCCTCCAAAAGGAGCCGATAGCCATCCAGTTGCGGTACCTGCAAACCCTGGTCGAGATCGGAACCGAAAAGAATACCACGATCGTGTTCCCGTTGCCGATTGATATCATTTCGTCATTCAACCGAGTCCTGAACCGGCCCGGGCAGACGGAAGGGGAATCTAAGACCGCGTAGCAAAGGCCATGCCGAGAAACGAGGAAGGCGAATTCGAGCTGGTGGTGGGCAACAAGCAGTTGCTGGCCATCGTTTTCATCATGATGGTGCTGTTCGGTCTGGTGTTCTCGATGGGGTATTGGGTAGGCCAGAGATCCGCGCCGGAAGCTGCGCCGGCCAGCCTGGCGTCTCGGCAGGCGGCGGAAAAAGCACAAGCAGGCACTCAGCCGAGACCCGCCCCGAGCAGCCCTGCGGCGGCGGAGGGAACTAGCGGGCCGGCTGTGGAACCGGGGCAAGCGAAAGCGGCGCCGATGGCAGCTTTGCCGGCCGGCGGTTCTCCGGCGGAGCAGCTCAAATCCCCGGCGACTGCTGCGGCCAAGCCGCCCGTGCCGGCCGAGACCAAGCCGCCCGCCAGCAAAGCCATCAGCCCGCCCCCGGTGGCCGGCGAGCAAGCCGCCGCTTCGGAGCCGGCGCCCGGTCAGACTTTCTTGCAAGTGGCCGCGGTCAAGCGAACGGAGGCCGAGCTGATCGTGGACGTGCTGAAAAAGAAGGGCTTCTCGGCTCTGATCGCGCCGGTCCCCAACGAGACGCTGTTTCGCGTGCTGGTGGGGCCGCTGAAGGACTCGGCGACTATGGCCAAGACGAAGACGGATTTGGAGCAGGCCGGCTTCCGGTCGTTCGTACGGAAGTACTGACCGGTGCAGGCCACTCGGAGTCTTCGGCGCCTTCCGGAATGGGTGAGGAAACCGCAGACGCATTTTGTGTCGCTGGAGGAAGTGAAGCGGGGTCTGCGGCGGCTGGATCTGCACACGGTTTGCGAATCGGCGCGCTGCCCGAACATCCATGAATGCTTCCATCGCGGCACGGCCACCTTCCTGATCCTGGGGAACCTGTGCACGCGCGGCTGCGGGTTTTGCTCGGTGCCGAAGGCGGCGCGAGGGGAGGAGCTTCGCGTGGACCCCGATGAGCCGCCCAAGGTGGCGCGCATGGCCGCGGAAATGCGACTGCGCCACGTGGTGATCACCAGCGTGACTCGCGACGACCTGGCAGACGGCGGCGCCAGTTACTTCGCCGAAACCGTGCGCCAGGTGAAGAGGGCGCTGCCGGAGGCGCGAACCGAGGTGCTGGTCCCGGATTTTTGCGGCGATGTCCCGGCCGTGGTGCGAGTACTGGATGCCGGCGTGGACGTTTTCAACCACAACCTCGAGACCGTGCGGCGGCTGTACCGGCAGGTGCGGCCGCAGGCTGATTATGGCCGGTCACTTGGAGTGCTCCGGTTCGCCCGGGCCTATCGTTCCGCTGTTCTGGTCAAGTCCGGGTTGATGGTGGGGTTGGGCGAACAGGGACGGGAAGTGGAGGAGCTGTTGCGCGACCTGCGGGGAGTGGGAGTGGATGTGGTGACGATCGGGCAGTATTTGCAGCCGA
Organism: uncultured Acidobacteriota bacterium; assembly: GCA_963725415.1. Lineage (GTDB taxonomy): Bacteria > Acidobacteriota > Terriglobia > Bryobacterales > Bryobacteraceae > CAVRZY01. Next base: position 2,585 of record CAVRZY010000246.1, read on the forward strand.
CGCTGGGGAATCTGCCGGTGGCGGCGTTCGTGCCTCCGGAACAGTTTGCAGGGTATCGGGACTACGGCCTTTCGATCGGATTCAAGCTGGTGTTCAGCGGCCCGCTGGTGCGCAGTTCGTACCTGGCCGAAGCGGTGTGGGAACAGGTGGCCTCTTGAACCTGCTGCTGGCGCTCCTGACTGCGGCTCTTCTGATTCTGACTTTCCCCCGTTTCGATGTGGCGTGGCTGGCCCCGGTAGCGCTGGCGCCGCTGCTGGTGGCGGTGACGCGCGAGCGGCGGGTGGTGCGCCGGTTCCTGCTGGGGTGGGCAGCGGGTGTCGTCTACTGGTCCGGCACGTGTTACTGGATCCAGTTTGTGCTGCATCAGCACGGCGGGCTGGGAGTGGCGGCAAGCTGGGCCACGTTCGCGCTGTTCGCATTGACGAAAGGTTTGCACCTGGCGGTGTTCGCAGCGCTCGCGGGGATTGTGATGCGGCGTTGGTGGGCCGTTGTGGCGGCGCCGGCGCTGTGGGTGGCCATCGAGAGAACACACGGACCCCTGGGGTTCGCCTGGCTGGCCCTGGGGAATGCCGGAGCGGACATGGGCGTGCCGATGCGCTTGGCGCCCTACCTCGGGGTGTACGGCTTGTCATTCGTATTCGCGATGCTGGGGACGGCGCTGGCGCTGGTGGCCTTGCGCCGCTCGCGCCGCCAGTTGGTTTGGCTTTTGCTGCTGCCTCTGCTGTACCTATTGCCGCGGCTTCCTAGGGTGGAGCGCGGCAGCGAGCGGGCCGTGCTGGTCCAGCCGAACATCTCGGAAAGCGCCGACTGGACTGCGGAGTGGGTCCAGCGTATGCATCACAGGCTGCGGGTTCTCTCGGAGCGGGCCGTGGCGGAGGCAGGCAGTCCGGGGCCGCGGCTGGTGGTGTGGCCGGAAGTCCCCGCTCCGGTGTACTACTACGAGAACGCGCTGTTCCGCGAGCTGGTGACGAACGTGGCGCGGCAGACGGGTGCGTACTTGTTGTTGAACGTAGTGGCGCACACTCCCGAGGGCGCGCCGCTGAACTCGGCGCTGCTGGTGGGACCGAGCGGCGAGCCGCTGGGGCGGTACGACAAGGTGTACCTGGTGCCGTTCGGCGAGTATGTCCCCTGGCCCTTCCAGTTCGTTTCGAGAATCTCCAGCGAGGTGGGCGATTTTGTGCCGGGCAAGCAGGTGGTGGCGCTGCCGGCGGGCGCCGCCGGATCGGCGCATTCATCTGCTACGAATCGGCCTTTCCTCATCTGGTGCGGCGGTTTGCAGATCAGGGCACCGGGCTTTTCGTCAACATTTCCAACGACGGCTGGTGGGGGCAGTCGGCGGCGCGCGAACAGCATTTGAAGATCGTCAGGATGCGGGCGGCCGAGAACCGCCGCTGGATCCTGCGGGCCACCAACGATGGGATCACGGCCACGATTGACCCGGCGGGTCGGGTATATCGGCACCTGCCGTCTTATGTGGAGGGCGCGGTGAGCACGGGCTACTCCTATGTGACCGCGGTGACGCCGTACACGCACCACGGGGATTGGTTCGTGCTGGTGTGCGCGGCGCTGGCGGCGGTGGCCCTGATCTACCCGTGGCGAATCAGGAGCACGTCCCCGTCGCGGACCATGTAGTCTTTCCCCTCCAGCCGGAGAAGGCCTTTCTCGCGGGTGCCTGCATAGCCCCCATGGTCCACCAGGGTCTGCCAGTTGATCACTTCGGCGCGGATGAACTTCTTCTCGAAATCGGTGTGGACCGTGCCTGCGGCTTTCAACGCGGTGCTGTGAACGGGGAGGGCCCAGGCGCGCACTTCCGGCTCACTGGCGGTGAAGAAGGATATCAGCCCGAGCACCGAGTAGGTGGCTGAAATCAACCTTTCGAGTGCGGATTCCTTCAGAGAGTAGGCCGCCAGGAACTCCAGGGCTTCGTCGCCGGAGAGTTGCGCCAGCTCGGCTTCGATCTTGCCGCAGATGGCGGCCACTGCGGTGTGGGTGCGCCCGGCCAGAGCGCCGCTGCGGTATTGGGCCTCGATTTCGTGGAGCCGGGGAGCGTCCGCTTCGCCCAGGTTCAACACACAGAGGATGGGCTTCTCGGAGAGGAACTGGAACCCCCGGATGCGCTTCTTCTCCTCCTCGCTGAGCTCGAGCTGGCGCAGGGGAGCGTTGGACTCGAGGGTGGTCCGGCATCGCTCCAGCAGTTCGAACTCGCGATCCAGCTCCGGGTTCTTGACTTTCTTTCGATCTTTGTCGAGCCGTTCGAGGCGCTTTTCGACCACCATCAGGTCGCTGAGGATCAGTTCGAGCTCGACGTTTTCGAGGTCGCGCAGCGGAGCCACGGAGCCCAGTTCGTGCGGGATGCTGTCATCCTCGAACACTCGCAGGACGTGGGCGAAGGCATCCACCACGCGGAGGCTGCCGATGTAGGCGGGATCGCGCAGGGCTTCCCTGGAGATAGCCGGGCAGTCCAGGTACTCGACGGTGGCGTGGGTGATTTTGGCGGAAGGGTAAAGCGCGGCCACGGCCTCCAGGCGCGGGTCCGGAACCCGGGCGATTCCGACGCGGACGGCCAGCGAGCCGATGCGCGCCGCCTCGTGCACGCCGGTGAGAATGGTGAACAGTGCGGTCTTGCCGGCCTGAGGTAAGCCGATGATGGCGGTTTTCATAGAAAGCAAGCCGCTAGCCAGCACGTCTTACAGAGGCACCTCCACCTGCGTGAGTATCTCCTGGAGGATGCGGTCGCTCAGGTCGGAGCTGCGCTGGGCCAGCGCGGCACGGGTATTGATGACCACCCGATGAGCAAAGACGGGAACCACCAGGCGCTTCACGTCGTCCGGGATGGCGAAGTCGCGCCCCTCGACCATGGCCAGAGCCTGAGTGGCCCGGAAAAGCGCTTGCGCCGCCCGCGGGCTGACACCCAGCGTGAGCGATTCGTGCGTTCGGGTCTTCTCCACGACAGCCAGCATATAGTCCACCAGGGAGTCATCCACAGTGACGTGGCTGGCCCAGGTCTGCAATTGGAGAACCTCCTCGGCGGAAAGCACGGGTTCCACCACCGCATCTAGAAAGCTGTCGGTATTCCTCAAGATCTCGCGCTCGCTGGCAGCGTCCGGGTAGCCGATTCGCAGGCGCATGAAGAAGCGGTCCAGTTGGGACTCCGGCAGCGGATAAGTGCCGTGATGCTCGACCGGGTTCTGGGTGGCCATGACCATGAAGGGCTGGGGCAGGGGATAAGGACGCCCATCGATGGTGACCTGCCGCTCGTTCATGGCCTCCAGGAGCGCCGACTGGGTCTTTGGGGTGGTGCGATTGATCTCGTCGGCCAGCAGAAAATTGGTGAAAACCGGGCCCATCTTGAACTCGAAAGCCTGGGTGTGGGCGTTGTAGATGGTGACCCCGAGCACATCGCTGGGAAGCATGTCGCTGGTGAACTGGAGGCGATGGAAACCGCAGCGGACCGAACGCGCCAGGGCGTGGGCCAGGGTGGTCTTGCCCACGCCGGGGACATCCTCAATCAGCAGATGGCCCCGAGCCAGCAGGCAGACCAGGCTGAGGCGCAGGATCTCCGCCTTGCCGCGAATGGCGGCCCCCAGGGCCGCCTCCAGGTCGCGGAGCCTGGAGAGGGCGACCGGCGGCGCATCGGTGGCCTGAGCCTGAATCATCATTGTCTATGATACGAAAGTCGGGCGGCTAGCGGCGGCCCGTAATCCGCCTGTGGGGCCCGGGGTAGCTACTTTTGGGCTATAATAGCTACGTGGTCACCGTGGCGAGCAAAGAACTCAAGAACCGGCTTGGCAAGTACCTCGGTATTGTCCGAGGCGGCGAGTCAGTGCGGATCACGGATCGGGGGAAGCCGGTGGCTTGCATCCTGCCCGTCGGCATGCCAGAAGAGGAACAGACTGCCGAACTGCTTTCCGCGCTGGTGGCGAAAGGCAGTGTCACCCTGGGCAGCGGTGAGCTGCCTGGCCGGAGGAAGCCGGCTGTCCTCACGCCCGGCAAGTCCATCGCGGAGATGATCGCGGAGGATCGGCGGTAGTGCTCTATCTGGACAGCTCGGCGATGGCCAAGCTCTACGTCGCCGAGCCGGGCTCTGAAGACACGAAGGCGCTGATGCAAGCCCACCGGGGCCGCCTTTTCAGTAGCGTAGTGACCTGGGCGGAGGTGCAGTCCGCGCTGGCGCGTTGCTGGCGGGAACGGCGCATCTCGTACGCACAATACCGACTTCAGCAGCGAGGCTTTGCCGCTGATTGGTGCATGTTGCACGCGGTCAACCTCAGCCTGCCGGTTCTCGCGCCCGCCGAGCGGCTTTTTCAGCGGCACGCCTTGCGAGCCTACGACGCCATCCAGCTCTGCTCAGCCCTCTGGATCGGCCGACCCGTGTTCGCCTGTTTCGACGAGCGGCTGCGCCGCGCGGCCGCAGCCGAGCGGCTGGCAGTAGCACCATAGTGAACGGGGCCTGCGGAGCCGGACGGTCAAAGATGTGCCCTTGATGCAACCCCTTTCGGGTGTAACCGGATCCATACAGACCCCCGCCCGTAATTCTTCCGTAGCGCAGGAGGGGAACTGAGGGTGGGCGGCGCGAAGTGCGGTCCGCAGGGTGGAGGTCCGGCCCTACGGTCCTTGGGAGCCTCCTAAGCCCGGATACATCTCCTCACCGCGCCTCTCCTCACGCCTACGGACGGATTGCGGGCGGTTGGAAGTGACAGCGCTAGGGGGCATGGATTAGAATCAAGACTGGGCCTCGGGCGCGTAGCTCAGTTGGTTAGAGCGCCTGCTTCACACGCAGGAGGTCACAGGTTCGAGTCCTGTCGCGCCCACCATGCCGCCGTTTCATTCAATCCTGATAACTTGGCCGGCTCGGAGACCCGGCAGCAGGTCAAGCACCGCGGGGACGAGGGGACCGAGCGACTCCAGCCGGTTCGTGGGCGCGACCAGGACCACGACGGCAACACTCTGCGCCGTCAGGTTCTGCCGAAAGCTCAGATTGCGGTCGGCGGTGACGAACACATCGAAATGCGCTTCGGCGAGGGCTAGCAGCTCCCCGTTAGTCTTTCCAGCCCAGCCCATTTCCGGCGCGGTAGCGCACTCGTGCTCTGCGAGCAGGCTCTTGAGCCGAATGCCACTTACTCTCCAGGGATGGAAGCTCTCGTGGGGCGGCCTTTCAGACTGCGAACTGGGCTTCCGCCCGGTTCAGGCCGGGCAGAAGCCCGGCCCGCAGGCTGGAAAGCCTGACCCCACCGCCAGAAGATACACCCTCCGGCAGGTGCAGAAAGGGAAAGTAAGTGGCATTGGGCTCTTGAGCTTGCGGGGCAGACACTCCTCCAGCAGGATTCTCATCTGGCCTCGGCCAGGACAAGTTCCTTGGCCTGTTCCAGGGCGGCGTGGACTTGCTGGCGGCTGACGGTGGGGAAATCGTCGAGGAACTGATCGATGCTCTGACCCGCTTCAAGGTATTCAATGAGGGTCTGAAACGGCACACGGGTACCCGCAAAGACCGGGGTCCCACCCAGCACTTGGGGGGTCTTCACGATCACGCCTCCGCTGTCCCGCATACGACACCATGGTAGCGCTGTCCGCTGAGGTTCTCAACGCCGACGGACCGTTGCAGCAGGCGACTTCTATTGCCCTGGCGCCGGCGCCTTGCGCGCGGTGAAGATGACTTCAGGGAACTGGCCTGCGGGGGGCGGGCCGTCGAGCAACGGTGGCTGCTTCCCTTCGAGGTACTTCTGGAAGAATGCCACCGTATACGCATTCAGGATTCGTTCCATTTCCTGGGCATCAATGGAGCCGAGCAGACCCGTGTATCTTAGGATCGGCAGGACCAAGCTGGCGTCGGAGAAGTTGGCGTGCGCCGAGTGGCGGATCTGAACGCTGTAGAGATCGCCTCGCGAGCTCGCGTAGATCGGGTCGTTTCCCTTGTCGCCTTCATGGGCGAAGTACAGGAAGGGCACTGAAAGCGGATGCTCGCCAACGTTGCCCCGCTGTAACCCGTCCATGTTCATTCCAGCCTTGCAGCGCGGATCTTGAAGACAGAATTCGCCCGCCGTCGCTCCGCCGAATGACATGCCGAACACGCCCACCCGAGTGAGTCGAGCCGGTTGATGAAGCGCCCGCCGGGCTCTCGGGCGCCAGCAGCGGATCGAGCGTTGATCTTCGTGAGCTCATCCAGCACATACCGCGTATCGGCGACCCAAACGCCCAGACTCTCGGTCGCAATCCGCTTCAATTCCGCGGGATCACGGGTGGCGAGCGCTTGCACTCGCGTCTGGCCTACAGGCACCACGCGGCCGTCCGGAAACGGAATCGCCAGGCTGTCGTAGGTGTGACCAACACTAAAGACAATAAAACCGTGGCTGGCAAGCTCCTCCATCTGCACAGTGTTCTGCCAAGGCGTGGATCCGTATCCGTGCGAGAAAATCAGTACCGGGTACTGAGCCTGCGCCCGCGCCACGGGCGCGTCCGGGTAAGAGTGGGACTTAACCAGCCGCAGATGTTGCAGGAAATTGAACCGCGGCAGGTGAAGCATTTGTGCCAGCACGGGTGCGGCAGCAGGTGCATTGGGCCAAAAGGGTCCGGGTTGCGCGCCTGGGGCAACATCGGCCGGATACCAGGCCACGACCAGCAATTCGCGCGGGGTGTGTGGGTTTGGGGCGAATGGATCCTGACGCGAGACATCCACAAAATGCAGGCGCGTCGTACCCACGGAATAGGGCCCCGTCGGCGCGGGATCATCGAACACGGGAATCTTCACCGCCAAAAACAGCGCGGCGGAGTAAGCCACCAGCCGCAGCCCCACGCCTATCACGCGAATAACCGTCCGCCCACGCGAATTCCTGATCACCTTCGTCGGAGCCTTCCTGAGTGTCCAGAGACAGGCCGAAACCAACAAGAGATACGCAGGGACCATCTGCCAGCGGTATTTCTCAATTCCCAGATGCACCAGTGCCAGCACCAGCGTTGCCCACGGAAAAACTTGTAGCCAACCTGGACACCGGCTCCACCGAAGGGATTGCCCGATCAGGACAGGAACCAGCACAATGAAGATCAGTATTTCAAGGGTACGCATAGCCACGCCGGCGTACAGCGATTTGACTGCAACAAACCCATGCCGCGAGAGGACGGAGCGATGCCGTGCTCCGGCCGGTCCTGGGTCTGCGATTTCAAATCTATCTCAGCGCGAGACCGTGGGCAAGTCGCGCCTAAATCGAGTCAGGCCCAGGCGAGATGGTTACCCGATTCGCAGAAGGAAACCCGAGAAGCTCCAGTAATGGGGAGATTCTCGCCAGTCGCCGAATTACGCGGGTTAGTGCGGGGGGTAATTCTGGTACAGGCCACGAATTTCGCAAAGGCGGCGAAATTCGCGCCAGTCCCCGAATTACGCGGGTTGTCGCAGATGAGAATGGCGAGATTTTCGAGAGGGACGAATCACTCCAGGGCTCCGCGTTCGAGCAGAATGCAAATCCGGCAGCCGGGGGGACGGATCCGACTGCCTTGAGAATGGCTGTAAGTCATTGAAAGCCCGTTCAGCGTCGAACCAGCGATTTTCATAGATTCGTGGCAGATCGGAGATCATGGCGACTGTGTCCGAGTTCCCGAATTCAAGAGAGGTTTACGATTGTGATTCCGGCGACAGTCTGTCCGTGCTTCAGGTCCTCGGTCAGCAACTGGGTGGCGCCGTCTTGCTCGGCGGCTGCTATGATCATGCTGTCCCAGAAGGAGAACCGCCAAGTCTCGCCGATCTCGGAGGCCCTCAGGATAGTGGCCGGGGTAATGGCGGAGCGCACCCAGGCAGCATAGTCGCGCACGATCTCCCGTGCCGTGCTCCGGGGAAGGGCGGACCTGATCTTCTGGGTCACGGTTACGTAGAACTCTTCGAGAACCTGGGTGCTGAGGCAGCCCGTTCGTGTTTCCCATAGTCGGCGCAGAGCGTTTGCGGCCAGTTGTTGACGAACGCCGGCGTCCAGGTCGTGGGCGTAGATCAACACGTTGGAATCAACGAAGACCTTTGCGGTCATGCAAATCCTCTCGGACGCCCATCCCCGTTGCGCCGAGGTGGAAGGGCGAGGCCAGATGCGCCAAGGCCCTTGCCTTGGCCTGCTGGTAGAGCGTCTCCCGGTCCACCAGGGCGCTCAGTTCATCGGCGAGCATGGCGCTGACACTCAGGCCTCGTTGCGCCGCGACGCCCCTTGCCAGCTTCAGCAGGCGCTTGTCAATCGCCAGGGTGATATTGTGCTTTGCGGTCCGCCGCATGATTTCTATTGTACACGTAAATTACGTGCGAGGGACGGTACGGCATCCCTGGGCGGGATCCGGGCCTGCCTCGCGCCCAGGCGGCCTACTGCCTGATGCGCTCGATCTTCACCAGGACCAGACGATTGTCCTTTACCAGCCCGATGCCGGGCGCATACCACTTGTGATCACCCGACCCTGACTCGATGGCGCTGGTTTCCTTGAAATGTACGCAGTTTGCGTAAGTGCCGGCCGGGGTCACAACTCGCTCGGCGATCGCCACAACTTCTGCCCGGTCCATCGCCTGCTTGGGCGCCAGTTCCTGGCAGAAGCGGTCGCCCAGCGTGATACGACCGGGCATCATGAGTCCAAACCTGGCCCCGTTGACCCCTGAAAGCCAGGCTCCCTCGTGACCGCTGATCTTGCCGCCCTTGTAGACGTCCACATCCTCCCCGAAATAGTAAACGTCGCCGGTAGTCCTGTCTACAGCGTAGTAGTCGCGAGTGATCTCGACAGGTTGTCCGTTCTTCTCTTCCCGGCTCAGGATCACCCGGGTTTGGACTCCGTCGATCAGCTTGGTTTCCGTCGTGACCGTGACGGTCAGAGTCTCTGTTCCGCGCCGGTAGTGCAATTGGTAGCCGGGCTCGAGGATGAAATAAGGATTGCTGCCGCTGGATCCCAGGTTTTTCCTGTCTACGGGAAATGAGCTTCTCCAGTCGGCTGCGCTGCACAGTGTCAAGGCAGCCAGCAGAAGCACCAAGAATCGGATGCGAATGATGTCCATGGGGCCGTCCTCCGCAACGAGTCTATCAGCTTGCGGGGGCGGCACCCAGCGCGGTCGGAGATGGGATTGCGGCTTTCGGGCAGATCAGCTCATGCCCATCTCGGCTCCGGCCACTTCGCGGGACTGGCGGAAAGGCTCCTCGGCCTCGCCGGGCCTGCCGAGCTCGATCAGCACGACGCCGCGGTTGTGCCACAGGTCGCTGTCGGCGGGATTGATCTCGAGACCGCAGGAAAAGCAGGTGAGGGCCTCCTGAAGATGCTGCACGCGGTAGAGTGCCGCGCCCTTGTACTTCCAGAGCCGGATGTCGCCGGGGTTGAGCTGGAGGCCGCGGTCGTAGCAAGGTAGAGCCTTTTCAGAACGCCCCAACCTGGTCAGTGCGAGGCCCTTATAAAGCCACAGGTCGCTGTCCAGAGGATTGGACTCAAGACTGCGCTCGTAACAAGCCAACTCCTGCTCGTAGCCGCCCAGGGCTCCCAGGGCCATGGCCTTGCTCTTCCAGAGCTCGCCGTGCGCGGGAGAGAGCTGGAGACCGCGGTCACAGCAAGTGATGGCCTCCTCATACTGGCCCAGATCGTAGAGCACGCCACTCTCGCCCCACCAGGGGTCGCTGTTATGCGGGTCAATCTCGCGGGCGAACTCATAACAGCGGATGGCTTCCTTGGTCCGGCCTAAGGCCCGCAGCGCCACACCCCTACTGATCCATTGGGGGAAATCCATCGGCAGAGGCGCCGAGGAAGCGGGTGCGACCTTGCGGGTCAGCCTCCGAAACACCACCCCCAACTCTTTCCGAACGGCCCAAAAACTGGGGGGCCGGGAGGCCGGGCGGGGATCCACGCACTGTAGAATCAGCGTCAGCAGGTCCTCGCGCAATCGGTAGCGCTCGGCGTTAGCGCGAACGTGGGCTTGGGCCACTCTGCCGTCCGGAGGCAGATCGCCGGTCAACATCTGATATAGCATGACACCGAAAGCGTAGATGTCGGTTCGCGGGTCCAGCCTGACCCTCTCCTGGAAGTGCTCGGGGGCCAGGTAGTGCCTGGTTCCAGGCGGGGTGGTGTACTGGAGGGCCACCGCACGAGGCAGGGCGGTCAGACCCAGTTGGATGTCGAGCGCCTCGGTCGAAGCCCGCGTCATCCCGAAGCCGGTGACTTTGAGGGTCCCCTGCTCGCTGAGGAGGCAATGGGAGGGCTGGATGTCGCCGTGGACGAGGCCCAATCGGAGGTGCGCGTACAGAAGTCCATCGCAGCAGGGAAAGGCGAGGTGCAGGGCATTCAAGGGCGAAAGCCGGCGCTGCTTGAGGAGCAGGTTGGCCAACTCGGGTCCCGGCTCGTGCTCCAGCACCAGACAAGAGACTCCTTCTACGCATTCCAGGCGGTGTGCGGCGACGAGGTTGGGATGGCGGGCCAGGGTCACCCAGGTCAGGGCCTCCCGTTCCAACCTGTCGCGGTCCTCCCCGCTAAGCGGAAACCAGGGTTGGAAGGTCTTCAGGGCATAGATCTGGCCATCGGCTTCCAGCTTGGCGATATAGATCGGACCCCAAATGTCGGCGCGCAGTTCCTGCACCCTGTACCTGAGTCCGGTGGTAGTGCTGCAAAGCAGTTGACCGGGCCGGAACTCCGGCCGTCGGGCCGGGGGGGTCGGGAGTGCGGCCAGAGCTGAGCGGGCGGCGGCGGAAGCGGTGTCGATCTCGACGGTGCGCTGATAGGCCCGGCGGGCCGCTTCAATCTTGCCGGCCTGCTGGAAGGCGCGAGCGAGGTGGAAGTGGCTCATGGCCAGATCAGGCCGCAAGAGGACGGCCCGGGCCAGCGCCCGCACCGCCTCCTCGGCCCGACCAGCCGCCAGTTCGCGCAGGCCCCGATCACACTGCTCGGAATACGCACGGCCCTCGTCGGGTCCGTTGTGAATTGGCGCGGTTTCGGCAGGTTGGGACTGCTGTTGGTCCTCGGACTGAGAATCACGCCACCGCATGGCCTTACTCGTCCTATCGAGTTTTCACCTGAGCCGTCGCCTTGTTGGCGCCGCCGGCCGTGACCGGTTCAATCCCTCTCTAAACAACCTATTAAAACTACCACTAATTTTGGCTCCGGTCATCCCCGGTTGGAAAGGGGCGGTTTTCGGCCCGTTCCACCTGGCTGTCCGGCTACTGCAATGCGTCCGTTGGCCGAATAGGGGGATGGCGGGAGGATGAGGCGGCAGGCCGTTTCCCCTGCCTGCACAGGCCAGAGGCCTGCGCCACCCCGGACAAAAGGATGGGCGGGGGTGCGACATGAAAGTGGCGACCCCCACAGAAGCTGAAGAAAACCGCAAACTTCTGTGCGTACCGATACGCCGGACAGACGTGGCGCGGCCTTCAGGCTGCCGTGTCGAGACTCGTCTCGACACATGCGCCGAGACGACTCTCGGCGCCCGAAGCAAGAGTGCTTGCGCCACGACGGACACTCGGTTGACTCCAACGTCGCCACTTTCATGTCGCGCGCCCAGGATGGGCGGGGAGATTGACGGGGATAGGGCGGCGGCGTACAATTCAGGACACCATGGAATCCACAACGGGAGTTATGAACCGGAGGCAAATTCTGCGGCAGGGCGGTTTGGCGGCCGGAGTAGCGAGCGTGTCGAGCGGGCAGACGGGGCCCTTGACGGTTCGTGCGTTTGAGGCGGGTGGCTTGCCTGCCGGCGCCGGCCGGCTGGGCTCACTCCTGCTGATCAACGCCACCGGGCGACCGTTCGAGCTGCTTCCCCAGCTCAAAGGGGAGGGGCTGGCCAGCATCGAGCTGCCCAAAGATAAGTTCGAGTTGATGATGGTGCTCCCGGTGCGCGATTTCGGGCAGGTGTACCTGTATGCGGACAACGCTGGAGCAGGCTACTCGGGCGCTGAATCAGGCGGCCGCGAGATGGTGCTGAACTACGAGTTCGCGCGCAGCCGGGCGGCGTTCGTGCGCCGGTACGTGAAGGCGGCGCGGACTGAGGGCGTGACCTTCAGCTCGGCGATGGAAGAGAGGCTGGGGCGTGGGGAGGCGGCGCTGGCGCGGGCCAGCTCGGCGCGCGAGATCAGGGAGCGGGTCGGGCACTCGAACGATTCGCTGGCCGAGACGATGTGGGCCGGCGAGATGGCGGCTGTGGAGCGAGCCCGGCACCGCATCGGCCGACAAGGACCCCGGCCGGGCTTCCTGTTTGGGACCAACGCTTTCGTTTTCGCCAGATCGGAGGAGTACGCCCGGCGCTTCACCGCCCTGCTGAACTTCGCCACCCTGCCGTTCTACCGCGCAGGAACCGAGCGCGCCGAGGGCAGCCCGGACTACTCGCGCGTGGAGGCCATTCTGGAGAAGATGGCCGGGACTAAGCTGTTGACCAAGGGCCATCCGCTGGTGTGGTTCCATCGAGCCGGAGTGCCCGAGTTCCTGAAGAAGAAGTCCTGGGAGGAATTGCAGCGCAGTTGCCGGGAGTACATCCTGCGGAGCGTGGGCCGCTTCCGTTCCCGGATTCATGCCTGGGACGTGATCAACGAAGCGCACGACTGGGCCAACGATCTGAACCTGGATCCGCAGCAGCTTGTCGAGATCACGCGCCTGGCCGCCGAAAGCGTGCGGGTGGCCGACCCGACCGCCTTCCGGGTGGTGAATTCCTGCTGCACCTGGGGGGAATATGTGGCCCGGCGGCGCAGCTATTCCGGTCCTTTGAACCGGGTGGCGCGCACTCCCTTGGAATACCTACAGGCGCTCGAAGAGGCGCGCGTGCCTTATGAAGCCATCGGGTTGCAGGTCTACTACCCGGTTCGCGACATGCTGGAGATCGAACGGCAGTTGGAGCGGTTCTTCGTTTTCGACAAGCCGATCCACATCACGGAACTGGGTGTTTCCTCCTCCAGTGAGCCGGCTCAGACCGGGGAGAACCGCACGCCCAGCCGCAACGTGTGGCATGGAACGGAGTGGAGCGAGCAGATCCAGGCCGATTGGGTGGAGCAGTTCTACACCCTCTGCTACAGTAAGCCGGAGATTCAAGCCATTTCGTGGTGGGACCTGGCCGACCCGGCCTTCATTCCGCACGGCGGGTTCGTGTACCCGGACTATCGGCCCAAGCAATCCTACGAGCGGCTCAGTAGGCTATTGGCGCAGTGGAGAGGGTGAAAAAGGGATCTGATTGTGGTGCTATAGTACGAAGCGGGGACAGGTTCATGCGATTGCCTGGCATGAGCATAATCGTTCTGCTGCTGGCGACGGTGCTGCGCGCCCAGCAGCCATCCCAGATCGTCGGGGACTACATCGAGGCCCGATCCAACCACGTCTACGGGTGCTATTGTGAGTGGTCCGGTGAGGGCGTGACCGGGGGCCGGGAAGCGACTCTCGGCTGGCACTTCACAGCGGGCGAGTATCGCGGGGCGTCGCTGGCCGGCGTCAAGGTAGCGGCAGTCATCGTAGGGGAGCACACCTTGAGCAAGGGGGCGGCCCCACGGAAAAGCATCCTGTTTTTCGACACCGCGGCTTCCAAGGCCCAACGGCAGGCGGTGGAAAGCCTGCTGCGGGAGCGGTATCGAGAGCTTCTGGGCGAAATCCTGAACGTGCACACGGTTCCGATTCAGTTCCAGCGGGAGGCCGACCGAGCCACGATGCGGGTTGGCGAACTCCTCACCCTGACGCTGCGGAAGGCACAGCTTCCCGATGACGCATTGCAGGGTGCGATTCTCTGGTACGATCCTTTCGTTCCGCTGACTGAATCCACCCTGGCCACGACTCTGAACACCAAGTACCAGGGCCGGGATTTCAACCAGCAGTGGGAGGTCAGCGAGCCGACCATTAGCGGCTACTACGGGCGGTTTCAATTGGCGGCGCGGTGAGGTGGCCGGCGGGGCCGAGTCACTGCGCGCGGAATACGGTCCAGGGGTGGGAGTCCAAATCGCGCAGGAAGGCCTTTTGCCAGGCGAATTGCGGGTAACGCTTGAGGTGCTGGGCGGCCTTGAAATGGATGCCGCAGGAGTGTCCCATGGCCGCGGTGAAGGAGAGGCGCTCGGCCATGGCGGCGTCGGCGACTTTGGCCTGCACGGCGCCGGCGGGGGCGAATTCGGGCTGCCAGGATTTCAGCCCCCGCGGCGAGAGATCGATGTGACCGCACAAGGTGCGCTCGTTCGGATCCTCCTTTTTGGCGAATGCGTCGTAATGGTCTGAGAGGAATTTCTGGCCCGCGGCCACGTCGATGCGGCCCTTGTACTGGGCCATCAACTGCTCCCAGCGGACGCGGCGCGCGTTGGCGCTCACGCTGGGATCGCGCATGGGAAACTCCGTTTCCTCCCGCGCCAGCTTCTCATCCACGGGAAAGTTGGCGCCAACGAAGTAGCCGTCCTTGCTGCGCCAGAGATTCACGTTCTTGAGGCCCAGCTCGAGGCTTGCGATCTCGTTGGTCGTGCGGTCGGCCACCAGCCAGTTGTTGGCATAGCCGCCGTTGTTGCCCTCCTTCATGATGCGCGCGAAATCGTCGATGGAAGTGGAGTACTGCATGGCCTTGCGGGCGCGCACGAACTCGGGAATGCCGTTCGGATCGAAACCGGAAAATTGCGTGATGGTGGTCTCGGTAATGAAGATGCCGGCCGAGTTGACACCGAAATCGTCGGCGCTGTGGATCAAGCCCGGGAAACCGTCCATGAAGATGCGGGCGCCTCGGGCAGGGATTATGTCGAAGATGATGTTCCAGCGCTGGCCTTCCAGGTAGCCGGTCCAAGCGTTATGGCCGATGACCACCTTGCCGTCTTTGGTGTAGCTGCCCGTGGCCACGAAGGCGCTGCAACGGTCCGGAGCGGTGGGCTTAGCGCGCAAGGATTCTTTGCCCTGCTTCTTGTACCACTGGAAGTAGTACGGGGACAGTTCCTGCCAGGCATTCATGGCCGTCACATCCCAGACGTCGAACTTCATTCCTCTGGCGTTGAGACCCTGGGCGATGCCCTGTAGCTCATCGCGGTACTCTTGCTCGATGTGCGGCCAGAGCATGTCTTTCGCCGCGTCGCGGAAGAAGGCCCAGGTTTTGCCGGTGTCCCGCTTGAGCAGCAGCGCGATGACCTTTTGCGCGTCCTGGATCTCGGGGCCCAGCAGGTAGCCGTGCTGGAAACCGAGCTGGGACGGCGGACCTTCGAGGTGCACAAAGATCCAGCCGCTTTGTTCGCGGCGGGAAGCCGGTCTCAAACGCGGATCGGCTTGCGCAAGCAGCGCAGCCGCGCAGCCCGCTAGTAGAAAGATCGATAAGAAACTCGAACGGCGCACATTCCCTCCTGTCAACAATGTCATGTCTTCCGGCGACGCAGTTGGCGCGCAGATCCGGCTGCGGCCCGGCGCTCCTCCTCCGACAGGGAGGCATAGGCGGGCCCAGGCATGCCCGGGATCTTGATGGGTGCGGGCTTGTCGGCTCTCCATCGGCTGAGCTGATTCTTGCAGTCGGCAGCAAGGTCTTTGTACTTGGGATCGTCGATGAGGTTGCGCTCTTCCTTGGGGTCGTTGTGCAGGTCGTAGAGTTCGAAGGGGCCGCTCAGGTTGCGGCTGTTGTCGATGAACTTCCAGTTGGCGGTACGGACCATGGCGGTGGAAAGCTGCGAATAACAGCGGTCCTTCCACTGCGGATCCCCGCTGCGAGCGAGCCTTAAGAAGCTGCGGCCCTGCACCCCGGAAAGTGCCGGCAGACCGGCGGAGTCGAGAATGGCGGGCAGCAAGTCGGTGTTCTCGACGATCTTGCACTCGAGGCGTCCCTGGTTCTCGGGCGCTCCCTTGGGGCCGCGCCAAATCAACGGGACGTGGCTAGAGCCCTCGTACATGACGCCTTTGAACATGCGCCCGCGGTCACCCAGCATGTTGCCGTGATCGGCGGTGAACAGCACCAGGGCGTTATCCGCCATCCCCAGCCGGTCCAACTCGCCCAACAACCTTCCCACCTGATCATCGACGTGGGCGACGGCGCCGTAATAGATAGCGCTGATGACCCGCAGCATGCGCTCATCAGCGATGTAGCGGCGCATGGCCTGGCCACGCTGCCCAGCGCGGAGTTGCTTGATATCAGCCGGCAGCTTGGGAATGGGGATGGCCGCGGGATCGTATTTGGAGAAATAGCGCTTCGGCTCGACGGAGGGCGAGTGGGGCTTCAGGTAGCTACAGAACAGAAACCAGGGCTGTGCGGTCTGCTGGCGGCTGCGGAGGTAGTCGATGGCCCGGGCAGTGATCCACTCGCTCTCGAAATCCTCCTCCGGGTAGCGGAACACGCCCACATCGCGGCCCAGGGGGTCGTCGGGCCAGGGACAGGTGCCGGGCACGATGGGCCATTTGGCCGGCGAGCCGTACTTGCGCTTCAGGTAGGCGGGGTAGCCCAGCTCCGGAGTCGGGCCTTCGGTGCTGAAGGTCCAGAACTGGTCGAAGCCGTAGTCGAACTGCCGGGGCGTGTAGTGCAGCTTGCCGGAGATGGCGGTGTGGTAGCCGTAGTGCTTCAGGATCGAGGGTAAGAAGATCTCGCCATTGTTCGCCGGAACGCCGTTGGCGATGACTCCGTGCACGTCGGCATAGCGGCCGGTGAAGGCGGAGGCGCGCGCTGGAGAGCAGACCGGGGCCACAGTATAGGCATTGGCGAAGCGGATCCCCTGCCGGGCGAGGCGGTCCAGATTGGGGGTCTGGGCCACGGGGTGCTTCTCCGAACTCATGGCATCGGCGCGCATCTCGTCCACCATGATGAAGAGGATGTTAGGCCTGTGGGCGGGGGCGGCGGCGGCCAGGGCCCCGGCGCCCAACAGGAATTCTCGGCGGGTAACGTGGCGGTTCATCAGAGCGGCCAATTCACCGCAGAGACGCAAAGGACACAGAGGGAACGCAGAGGGGATTTCTTGTGGGTTCTTCTCTGCGTGACCTCGGCGTCCTCTGCGGCTCTGCGGTGGAGTAATCCTTTCGTTTGACTCAACATGCGGAATTCTGAAGTTAGCACAGTATGATGGGTTGATATGAGGCGACGAGAGTTCATCTTGTGCGCGGCAGGCCTGGACAAGCTGAAGCATGTCCCACCGAACATCCTGTTCATCATGCCGGACCAGTGGCGGGGCCAGGATCTGGGATCGATGGGAAACACACAGATTCGCACGCCCAGTCTGGACCGGTTGGCGCGGGAGGCAGTGCAGTTCACTAACATGATGGCTAACTGCCCGGTGTGCACGCCGGCGCGCGGCATTCTGCTGACGGGAAAATACCCGCACGCCACCGGGACGGCGGTGAACGACGTGCCGCTGCCGGATCAGGAGGTCACGATCGCCGAGATACTCAGTGGGCGCGGCTACTTCACAGGCTTTGTGGGGAAATGGCATCTGGAGGGCGGCAAACGCATGCCCGGCTTCGTTCCGCCCGGCCCGCGGCGGCAGGGGTTTCAGTTCTGGGCCGCTAACATTTGCAGCCACAACTATCTTCAGCAGACCTACTTCCGGGACGACCCGACGCCGATCCGCATTCCGGGTTACGACACTATCGGCTGGACCGATCTGGCCATCGAGTTCCTGGAGAAGGCGCGGGGGCGGAAACAGCCCTTCTGCCTGTACGTCGAGTATCCAACACCGCACGATCCCTACCTAACGCCGCGGGGTTTCGAGGGGCTTTACGATCCGGAAAAGATCGCGCTGCGCAAGAACTGGCAGCCCGGGGCCAAGCGGTTGGGGACCAGCAAGGACATCGCCGGTTACTACGCCGCCATCGCCTGCCTGGATCGAGACATCGGACGGTTGCTCGGCAGGCTCGATGAGGCCGGTTTCCGTGACAACACAATCGTACTGTTCACTTCCGATCACGGCGACATGCTGGGCTCGCATGGCACGTTTCTGAAGCGCAAACCGTGGGAGGAATCGGTACTGGTTCCGGGGATTCTGCGCTGGCCGGCGGGACTCGGGGGCGGGCGCAAGTGCGACGCGGTCTTCTCGCACGTCGATGTGGCGCCAACGCTGCTGGGACTGTGCGGCCTGCGTCCTCCCGCCAGCATGCACGGCTTCGACTACACGGCTTACGTGCGCGGCGGCTCTGGTCGCACTCCGGAATCCGCGCATCTGATGATCTACACGCAGACGGAGGCCGGCGAGTTTGGCCCCTGGCGGGGCCTGCGCACGCGCCGCTACAAGTATGCCCGGTTCCGCGAGAAGCCGTGGCTGCTCTACGACCTCGCCAAGGACCCCTTCGAGATGCAGAACCTAGTTTTGGATCCGCCTCACAAGAGCTTCATTGCCCGCTTCGACGCCGAAATCCAGAAGACGATGCGCGAGACCAGAGACAAGTGGGACGAGCTACAGGACAGGCCGTTCCGTTAGAAGGCGACCTTCAACTCGCCACGGCGCACCAGCAGCCGGGTATAGTCCGTAGCGCTCATCGGACATCGGAGGAGGGCGTCAAGTTCCCTGCGACTCAGGTGCATCTGGCGAGCCATTCTGGATAACAGAGAATCGCCGTATTCCCGCGCTCCATGGCTGAGCTTGGTTAAGAGGGCCGTCGTCTGGCCGTGGACAACCAGCCGGAAGAAGCTGTGATGAGACTGTTCTTCTTGGAAGCCCTTGGCGAGAAGCGCGCGCCGGATACTCCTGACGGGATAGCTGCTCACAGGACAGGCTCGACCGATTCGACGATCTCAAGATACTTCCGCTTCAGCGCCTGAGCATCGAGGGAGAGTCTCAAGTCTTTCTGCTGAGCGATGGAATCCCAATTGCATTCAAAAAACTCGATGAAGGTTTGCCAGGACTCTCTGGGAGTTTCACCGAAGACATATATTCGGAGGGGTTTGCACTCGTGCACCCAGACGCCGTCTTCGACGCGCTCGTCAACGCCGATGGTTTTCCGGAAACGGAAAAAGCGGCGCTCGGTCAGGACTCCGCTAATGGCCCGCCTGCCGGTCCTGGTCTGTCCAGCGAGAGCCTTGCGCCGAAGCGCACTGGGTTGGACGAGTACGGCTCCACGGATCACACCCTCAGTATAGCGAAGGCAGGTGTCGTGAGCTGGTGCGGGCCATGAAGGACAGGAGCGAGGCAGCCATCAACCGGTGTGAGAGGCTTCCAGCCTGCGGGTTATGTGCGGAGCTTGGCGGCTTCCATCCAGGCATCAGTCTCCGTGAACGAGCGGAGGCCGGCGGTGGCGCCGAGGCGCTGAACGCTGAGCGCGGCCACGGCGTTGGCGAAACGGGCGGCTTGGTCCGGGGAGCGGCGGCGGTGGAGGGCGGCCAGGAAGCCGCCCACAAAGCAATCACCCGCGCCGGTGGTGTCCAGAGCCTGCACCTGGAAAGCCGGGGCCTGGAACTCCGCGTCCGAGGAGACGACTGCGCAGCCGTTGGCGCCCAGCTTCACCACTACGCTCTGGGCCCCCAGTTCCCGAAGCTTCTGGGCCGCGGGGATCGGGTCGTCGAGTCCGCTCAGGCGCCGTGCTTCGTCTTCGTTCACAAACAGCAAGTCGGTGTACGGCAGGGAAGGTCCCAGGTCCTCGAGCCAGCGGCCGCGCACGTCCCAGCCGGCATCCAGGGAGGTTGTCATACCTGCCGCTCGCGCGCGGCACATCGACTCAGCCGCATGCCGTCTCATCCCGGGAACGCCGAAGGCATTGGCCAGGTGGAAGTGAGAGAGGCCTTGCAGCACGGCGGGCGAGAACTGGACTGGTTCGGCGAATGCCTCCATGCTGGCGCCGGCGCGATGCAGAAAGAACCGGTCGGCCTGGGCGTTCACCAGGGCCACAGTGGTGGCGGTGGGCGCCTGCGAGCGGGTCACCCAGCCGGTATCGACGCCGACACTGTTCAAGCGTGCCAGCAGCGCTTCGCCGAAGGAGTCGCGGCCGACCATGCCCAGCAGCCGCACCGGGGCACCGAGCCGTCCCAGGGTGTAGGAGGTACTAGCGCCGTTGCCGCCCAGGTGCTGCTCGAGGGAGTCCACCCAAGTGGTGGTGTTCCAGGTAATCCGTTCCACCGGGCGCACCAGGATGTCAAAGACAATGTTGCCGGCGCACAGCACGCCCTCCAGGGGTCGGGCCAGCATCTAGCGCGTCCCCCCGGCCAGGGCTTCCAGGAAGACGCGTTCCACCGGCCAGCGCCCCAGAACACGACGATCCTGCTGGGTGAAAACACCGCCGGTCAGCAGGCCGCTCAAGTCCCGGGGGTTGAGCTGGCGGTTCTCGCGGGCGATCGACTCACGGAGAACAGAAGTGGCCTTCTCGAGCTGGCTGGCCAGAACCGCAGCATCCTGAGGAGAACGGCAGGCGACATCAAGCAGCAGTTCCATCCGATACCCTTGGGGGCCGAGCGAGAGCACGATCTGGTCCGCCCCTTCGAGCACGCCGGCAAACAGGCGGGCGCCGGGAGGCAGGGTGTCGGCCTTCTTCAAAACGCTGGCAGGAATGAACGACCACACCGGCTGGTTCGGAATAGCCGGCTGCATTCGGTCGGGTTTGCGAGCGGACAGCAGGCTGGCTGCCCAGCTATCCTTGGCTACAGCCAGAGCCATCAGATTGGGCTCCACGGGAAAGAAAGAGATCTTGCGCTCCGGCGTGCTGCCGGCCACGCGGCAAAAGGAGTTGTGACACAAGCCTCCCTGGCGGGTGGTGTACTGGTTCAGGCTGCTCCAGTCAAATCTTCCCCGCAGCATGAAAAAGACGCCGTCGCGGTGAAACGAAACCAGAGCGGAATCCAGGTCCCGCTGGTAGTCGAAGCCGCTCTCACTGACGAAGGCCCGATATTCCGGCTCCTGGACCATGTCGGAGCCGGCAAACAGCTCCAGTATGCCGGCTTGACGCAGGGCAGCGAAGTCAATATAGAGGATAACGGCGTCCCCGGCGGGCAAGCGGGCCACTAGATCGGCGGTCGAGGTTTTCCGGAACCTCAGATAGGCCACTAAACCGATGATCGAGGCGCAAATCGCCAGCAGCAGGACCAACACTACCCAGGGCGGGAATCGGAGTCTCACATTTATGAGCTTACACCGGCACGGCGGTCTGGGCGGCGCGGGCCTGCCTCCACAGCTCGATATAGGGCTTGAGGTCGCGCATCATGTTCTGGAACTGCGGAATGGTGAGCGACTGGGCGCCATCGCTGATGGCTTTCTCGGGGCAGGGATGGACTTCCACCAGCAGCCCGTCGGCGCCGATGGCCACCGCGGCCCGGCACACGGATGGCACCAGGCTGCTCTTGCCGGTGGCGTGGCTGGGGTCCACGATGACCGGCAGGTGCGTCAGCTCGTTCAGGACCGCCACCACGGTGATGTCACAGGTGTTGCGCGTGGCGGTTTCAAAAGTGCGAATTCCCCGCTCGCACAGGATCACGTTGGGATTGCCGTGGGCCACCATATATTCGGCGGACATCAGCAACTCCTTGACGGTCGAGCTCATGCCGCGCTTGAGCAACACGGGTTGCGGGCAGCGGCCGACGGCTTTCAGCAGCGCGAAATTCTGCATGTTGCGCGCGCCGATCTGGAGGACGTTGGCGTACTCGGAGACCAACTCGACGTCGCTGTCGCTGATGACCTCGGTGATGATGTCCAGGCCGGTGGCCTCTGAGCCTTGCGGAGCAGCTTGAGGCCTTCGAGTTCCAGGCCCTGGAAGTCGTAGGGCGAGGTGCGGGGCTTGAAAGCGCCGCCCCGGAGCATGCGGGCTCCGGCCCGGGCAACCGCTTGGGCGGTTTCCATGATCTGCTGCTCGCTCTCAATCGAGCACGGGCCGGCCATGACCACGAACTCCCCGCCGCCGATCTCGGTCCCGTTCACGCGAATCAGGCTGCGCGCAGGCTGGAACTCCTTGCTGACAAACTTGTAGGGGGCCGAGATTCGCACCGCGTTGTCCACGCCCGGCATGGCCTGGAGCGATTCCAGGCAGGCGGTGACATCCCCGGTCCCTACAACGCCGATCACTACCCGCTCCTCGCCCTGGATGGTGTGCACCTTGTAGCCGGACTCCTCGATCCGCCGGCACACGTTGTCAACCTCTTCCTTGGTGGCATGGAGTCTCATCGAGATGATCATGGTGGTCCCTCCCGCGAATGGTCGCCATAAAATAAAAAACCCACTCTTCCGAGTGGGTTGGTCTGTTCCGATTTTGGGTTAGCCTCTAAACCAACGCCACTCTATCCGGAGCGGGTAAAGCACCAGAATCGGTACCAAAAGGAGTTAGCGCTGGTGGGAAGCATCGAAACTGTCAGTATACCTGGGAAGCCCGCGAGAAGCAAGAAGGTTTTGCGGCTTGCCATCCCCCAGTTTCGCGCCCACCAGCTCTGCCATTCGCGTAATTCGGGGACTGGCTCGAATTTCGCCGCTTTTGCGAAATTCGTTGCCTGTACCCGAATTACCGTCCCCGCATTGATCCCGCCGAAGAAACTGGGGGAGGGCAAGCGTTTTGCGGGTGGGGTGGGCCAGTTTTTTTCCGGCTGGGCAGGTCGGGGACCTGCCCCACGAGGAGTGCAGAAACTCCATTAAGGGGCCAGAGGCTTGTGTCTAGAATGGCGGCTGTTTGGTTCGTTGCATTGCCGGAACAGGGATAATTCGTTTATGCGATGGAAAGTCATCGTTACGGTTTGGTGTGCCCTGGCCGGCCCGGTTGGCGCTGGGGAGGATACCGTAGGATTCGACACTCAAGCGGCGGAGCGATTTGCGAAGCTGGCGCTGGAGTGCGTGGGGCGGGAGTACCCCAACAAGATCGCACACGTTCTGAACTCAGACCAGGACGTCCAGCCGCCCCGGCAACTGACCCCGGCGTTCTGTGGGTGCTACGATTGGCACTCCTCGGTGCACGGGCACTGGTTGCTGGCCCGCCTGGCGCGGACTTTTCCTCAGGCCCCGTCGGCAGCGCACGCCAGGGAAGCGCTGGCGAGGAGCCTTACCGCCGTCAACATGGCGGCAGAGGTGAGTTATTTGGAGGGAGCAGGACGCGCGAGCTTCGAGCGCCCGTACGGGCTGGCGTGGCTATTGCAGCTCGGCGCGGAGCTGCGCGAGTGGGATGCGCCAGGAGCCAGGCAGTGGTCGGCGACGCTGGAACCACTCGAGAGAGCGGCCGCGCGCCGGCTGAAGGAGTGGCTGCCAAAGCTGTCGCACCCGGTCCGCGCGGGCGAACACACCCAGACCGCGTTTTCATTGGGACTGATGCTGGACTGGGGGCGCGGCATTGGGGATGGGGAATTCCAGGCGCTGGTGGAGTCGAAGATCCGTGCTTTCTATCTGGGGGATCGCGGCTGCCCGCTGCACTATCGAGCCCTCCGGCGAAGACTTCCTCTCGCCCTGTCTGGCGGAGGCGGACGCGGTGCGCCGGATTCTGGGGCCCGCGGAATTCGCGGCCTGGCTGAACCGATTTCTTCCGGGTATCCCGCGCAACGGTTCCGGAAAGTGGCTGACTCCTGCGGTCGCCAGTGACCCAAGCGATCCCCGGCTGGCGCACCTGGATGGTCTCAACCTGAGCCGCGCCTGGATGCTGGAAGGAATTGCCTCCGCGCTGCCTGGCAAGGACCCGCGGCGGAAGTCGCTGGCTGCCGCGGCCGCCGCGCACCGCCAGTCGGGGCTGGCCTCGGTGACGGGCCGGCATTACGAGGGGGGCCACTGGCTGGGCAGCTTTGCGGTGTATCTGGTTACCCAGCGCGGGCTAGGCGGGGCGGGCCGCGCCAAGCCCGGCTTCTGATATAGAATGCTCCGAGGAGTATTTACGATGAACAGATCTCGAACTCTGCGTCGTCGCAAGTTCCTTCAGGTCGCCGCCACGGCTGCGGCTTCCGGGGCGGCAGTCTCCTGCGGCGGTCGAAAGAGTCCCTGGCGCTTCTTCACCATCGAGGAAGCGGGCATCCTCACGGCGCTGTGCGAGCGCATCATCCCGACCGATCAGGAGCCCGGCGCCGCCTGGGCCGGCGTAGTCAACTTCATTGACCGGCACCTGACAGGGCACTACAAGCGCTTCCAGGAGACCTACCGGCAGGGCCTGGCCTGCGTGGAGCAGACCAGCCAGGCGCTGTTCGGCAAAAGGTTTCTCGAGCTCGGCGGGGAGCAGCAAACCGAGATCCTGAGGGTCCTGGAGAGCGATCAGGCGCCGCGCGAGATCTGGATGCAGGTTCCGGCAAAGCAGTTTTTCGATTTGGTGGTGGCCCACACGATGCAGGGCTACTACGGCGATCCGCGGCACGGCGGCAACCGGGATGCGGTCAGTTGGAAGGTGATCGGCGTGCCGCTGGTGCCCATTCGAGGACGCGATCAGTACGATCTATCCAAGCCCGGACTGCCCGATCAATTCTTGCGGAGGGAGAAGTGGGCGCGAAACATGTAAACGCGGTGGTGGTCGGAGCAGGCGCGGCGGGCGGCATCGTGGCCAAGGAGCTGGCCGAAGCCGGGCTGAGCGTGGCGCTGCTAGAGCGCGGGAAATGGCTCACCGCATTCGATTGCCGGAAAGACGACCTGCGCAACCAGCGTACTACGGTGCTGGGCAACGGCTTCGGACCCGATGACGAGCGGCATCCGCGGGTGGTGGCAGACGGCAACGGGCAGGAGCGGATCGTACGCGCCAGCGAAAGCGGCTACCAGAACAACGCGGCCTGCGTGGGTGGCGGCACCCTCACTTACGGAGCCATGGCGTGGCGCTACATGGAAAAAGATTTCCGCATGCGCTCGACTTACGGCGCGCCGGAGGGCAGCACCCTGGAGGACTGGCCCATCGGCTATGACGACCTGGAGCCTTACTACGAAAAAGCGGAGTGGGAGATCGGGGTCTCGGGGGACGTCTCCGGCGATCCGTTCCATGCGCCGCGCAAGAAGCCGCTGCCCATGCCTCCCCTGCCGCCCAACAAGGAATACCAGGTTCTGCACCCGGCGGCGAAGCGTCTCGGTCTGCACCCCTTTGACATTCCCATGCTGCGCAACAGCGTGCCCTACAGCGGAAGGCCGGCCTGCATGAGATGCCGCTGGTGCGTAGGATTCGCCTGCGAGGTGGACGCCAAGTGCGGGACGCACAACACGGTGATTCCCAAAGCGCTGGCCACCAAGAACTGCGAGCTGCGCACGGAGTGCGTGGCCAAAGAGATCCTCACCGACTCGCGCGGGCGCGTCACGGGCGTGGCCTATTTCGACCCCAACGACAGGCTCCAGGAGCAGAGCGCAGACCTGGTGGTAGTTTCCTGCTGCGCCATTGAATCGGCGCGCCTGCTGCTGAACTCGAAGAGCAAGCTTCACCCCAACGGCCTGGGCAACCGCTACGACTGGGTAGGCCGCAACCTGCAAGGACACACTTACCCCGGGGCCTTCGGCCTGTTCAATCTCGAGGTGTACGACGACGTGGGGCCGGGGGCCGGCATTGCGATCTGCGACTATAACCATGGCAACCCAGGCTTGAGAGGCGGGGCCGTGCTGGCCAACGAGTTCATCCGCCTGCCCTACCAGTTCGTGGGGCAGGTCCCGCCCAGCGTGCCACGCTGGGGCTCGGCGCACAAAGACTTCATGCGCAAGGCCTACAAGCGCAGCATCGGCGTCAAAGGCCCGGTACAGGAGATGCCGGTCTTCGACGCCAGGGTGCAGGTGGACCCGCGGGTGAAGGATCACTGGGGCATCCCGGTAGCCCGCCTGTCCGGACGAAAACACCCGCACACCATCGAAGTGGCGGCTTTCATCGCCTCCAAAGCCGCGGTCTGGCTGAAGGAAGCGGGGGCCACCTTCATCTGGAAGAACGTGCCGGGCCCGAGTCTCAGCGGGGGCCAGCACCAGGCCGGGACCTGCCGCATGGGCAACGACCCGAAAACCTCGGTGGTGGACAAGTACTGCCGGGTGCACGACCTGGACAACCTCTACGTGGTGGACGGCAGCGTGCACGTCACCAACGGCGGCTTTAACCCGGTGCTGACTATTATGGCCATCGCCTACTGTGCGTCCGAGCAGATTGTGCGTTCAGGGAAAGGGCGGGGATGATTCACCGCAGAGACGCAAAGGACGCAGAGGTAACGCAGAGAACTATCAATGAAATCAGCAAGGAGGTGATCGGCGCGGCAATCGAGGTCCATCGCGCCCTCGGGCCAGGCTTATTGGAGTCGGCTTACACCGAGTGCTTGTGCCGAGAACTGTCCCTGCGCCGGATCCCATTCCTACGCGAGGTGCCATTGCCTGTCGAGTACAAGGGAGTCCGGCTCGAAGTGTGCCTACCGTCTCGACCTGCTGGTTGACGACATGGTCGTCGTGGAAGTCAAATCCGTGGAGGGCATCCTTCCCATTCACGAAGCGCAACTGCTGACCTATCTGAAGTTGGGCGGATGGAAACTCGGCCTGTTGATCAACTTCAATGTACCCTTGCTAAAGCAAGGGATTCGCAGGCGAGTCTGGCATTTCAAAGAGGATCTCTGTGCCGCCTCTGGGGTCTCTGCGGCTCTGCGGTGAACAGAAAGCTGAAGCAACGATGAAGCTACCGAAATCACGATTGGCCATCGCGGCCACGGTGGTGGTGGTTCTGCTGTTGGCGGTGCCGGCGGCCAGCCTCTACTACGAAAGCACGGGGGGAGGGTCCTGCGCGAGCTGCCATGAGATTGTCAAGGCGTATGACTCGTGGCGGGTGTCCACGCACCGGGGAGTGAATTGCGCGCGCTGTCATGGAGACGCGCTGAGCGTGGACCCGGATTTCCATCTGGGCAACGTGCGCCGGCTGGTGACACACCTTCGCGGCAAGGCGTCCGAGGAAATCCGGATCCGCAACCTGGATCTGGAGCAGGTGGTGGAGCGCTGCAAGAAGTGCCACGAACAGGAATTCGCGGATTGGCGAGCCGGCCCCCACGGCATCACCTACGCCAACATCTTCCTGGACAAGAAACACAACGTGCAGCGGCTTCTGATGGACGACTGCCTGCGCTGCCACGGGATGCACTTCGAGGGGAACATCCAGGAGCTGGTCACGCCGATTGACACGACTGGCCCGTGGCGGCTGAAGGTTCCGGAGCTGGCGAACCGTCCCGCCATCCCCTGCCTGAGCTGTCACCAAATGCACCGGGAGGGGCAGCCGCTGGGCCGGCGCACCGCCTCCAAAAGCCCCATCCCCGGGCCCAGCCAGGAGTTTTACCGGCCGTCGCTGGCTTTGTTCGAACGTCGGGAGCTCATACCGGTATCCGTGAAGCTGCTGAGTCTGCCCGAGATGCGCGAGGGCGAGCGGAAGGCCAGGATCAGCCCGGATAGTCGGCAGGCGCTGTGCTACCAGTGTCACGCGCCGCTGGCGAACGCACAGGTTGGCTCGGGTGACGACCGCACCGCCATCGGGGTCCACGAAGGGATCAGTTGCCTGGCCTGTCACCTCAAGCATGGCCAGCAGACTCGCGCTTCCTGCGCTTACTGCCACCCGCGCCTGTCCAATTGCGGGCTGGACGTGGAGAAGATGGACACCAGCTTCCTGTCGCTGAAGAGCCGCCACAACATTCATTTCGTGAAATGTATCGACTGCCATCCCAAGGGCGTGCCGCCGAAACGGAAGACGCGCCAGGCGGATTAGGCGGAACAGGGAGACTTACGCCAGCCCGAAGTGGGCGTGATACTTGCGGGGCAGCTTGGCGGGCTTCATGTCCCGGCTACAGAAGATGTGCTTGGTCTGGCCGGTGGCCAGCAGGCGGTCTCCCTCCACCCGCCGGATTTCGTAGCTGAACCGCACCATACGGGGGTTGGCAGCTTCCATCCGGGTCTTCACGATCACCTCGTCATCGAAGCGCGCCGGATGGAGATAGCGGCAGTGCGTCTCGACCACCGCCAGCAGCACGCCATCTTCGACCTCCATTACTCTGTAGTCGAAGCCGACTGCCCTGCAATACTCGACCCGGCCGAACTCCATCCAAACCAGGTAGTGGGAATGATGGGCCACGCCCATTTGATCAGTCTCGGCATAACGGACGCGGAAGCGGGTTTCGTATGGGTGCATGGTCGAGAATTATACCCAAGCGCAACCCGGTGCCAGCGGATACCGTCTGATAGGATGGCTTTAGGTGCGGGTCAAGGTCCTGTTTTTTGGCGTACTGAGGGAGGTTATGGGCCAGGCGGAGGAACTCCTGGAACTGGAGGCTGGGGCGCGCCTGGAGACGGTTTTCGATCACTACGCCGCACGGTTTCCGCGCCTGGGTGAGATGTCCGAGAGCATCTTGGCCGCTCGCAATCAGCAATTCTGCTCTCGGGAGACGGTGGTGGTGGAGGGAGACGAAATCGCCTTGCTGCCGCCGGTCAGCGGCGGGGCCTGCCGCTACACGCATCAGATCGTCGAGGAGCCGAAGGGCCACTTCTTCGCGCTCACCCGCGAGCCGATCGACACCGGTGAGTTGCGGGCGCGCCTGCTGCGGGGCGAGGATGGGGCGGCGGTGTGTTTCGAGGGGGTGGCGCGCAACAACCGCCGCGGCCGGCCCACCCTGTACCTGGACTACGAATGCTACGAACCGATGGCGGTGAAGATGATGGCGCAGATCGGCTGCGAGCTGGCGCGAGCTTATTCGATTGGGCGCATCGGCATGGTGCACCGGCTGGGTCGGGTGGGAATTAGAGAAACCAGCGTGGCGGTCCTGGTCACGGCCCCGCATCGGAAGGCCGCTTTCGAGGCCGCTTCGGAAGGAATCAACCGGTTAAAACATCGGGTTCCGATCTGGAAGAAAGAGTACTTCGAGGACGGGGAAGTCTGGGTCGAAGGAGAGTGGGACCCAGCCCTGCTGCACCCATGATGCGACGCCTCTGGCCCATCTCGGTTCTGGCAGCGTTGTTGCTGGCGGCAACGACGGCTGTGCTCTCGCAGGAGACCGTCATTCGCGTGAACGTGCGGCTGGTGCGAATCCTGGCGACGGTGAAGAACACCGCGGGGCAACTGGTCGGAACACTCGAGAAAGGTGATTTCCAGGTCTCCGATAACGGGGTCTCGCAAGAGCTGGCGATTTTCGAGCACCACACCGAACAACCGCTTTCGGTAGCCCTGCTGGTCGATACCAGCGCCTCCACGGGCATCGAGTTGCAGTACGAACTCGAGTCGGTGAGGCGGTTTCTGGCGGCGCTCTTCCGGGAGGGCAACCCGGAGGACGCGTTGGCGCTGTACAGCTTCAACTACCAGGTCACCCGCGAGAGCAGCTTCACACGGCGGCTGGACCGGCTGGAGCAAGCGCTGAAGGGCTTGAAGAACGTGGGCGGCACCAGCCTGTACGACGCCATCTACCTGGCGTCCGGGGACCTGGAGGAACGCCAGGGGCGACACGTCGTGGTAGTGGTCACCGATGGTGGGGACACAACCAGCTCAAAGAGCTTTCATCAGGCGCTGGAGGCGGCCCAGATAGCCGACGCAGTCATTTATCCGATCCTGGTGATGCCCATCACGAACGAGGCGGGAAGGAATATCGGGGGCGAGAATGCACTGACGACGCTGGCCGCGGGTACCGCGGGGCGCGTGTTTGCGCCCACGGTGGGAGCTTCGCTAGACGCGGCCTTTACGGATATCCTGCGAGAGCTGCGGACCCAATACTTGCTGGCGTATTACCCCAGGAACGTGCCGTACACCAAGGACCGGTTTCACCGGCTGGAGGTGAGGGTACGCCGGCCGGATTTGCAGGTTCTGGCGCGCACCGGCTATTATGGGGATGCGGAAGAGGCGAAGACATGGACCCCCGTGCGATGAATCTCGGCCGGCCAGGAGGCGGAGTGAGCAGAAAGAACAAGAAGAAATCGCCCCGAGCCAGGGCGCCCGAGCAGACCTTCGAAGAGGTGCGCTATTTGAAGTACCTGATCGACCAGGAAGTGCCGGTTCGGGTACGTCTGAGCAGCAACGAAGAGGTCTCGGGAACCATCGAGTACTACGACGCCTCTTTCATCCGCCTGACCCGGCAGGACGAGCCGAATCTGTTCATCTTCAAGCACGACATCAAGTACTTGTACGAGGAATAGCGGCTAGCCAAGAGCGGTTTTCGCCGCCCGAACAAGAGCAGGTGATTCCCACGTCATTTCAGAAGCACAACACTGGCTGATGGCCGAAGGCTTTGTTAGCGCACTGCCAGGGTTACATCGGGCTGGCTGCTGGCGGCCCCCACAGTGAGCAGCACGGGTACCGCACTGCCGGAAGGGGCCTCGGCGGGTATCTTGGCATTGACCTGCAAGACACCGGCCACCAGGCCGGGCGCCCCGCCGGCGTAAAGCACCTGGGCGGGTACCCCGCCGATCCGAACCGAGACCGGTTCTATGGGTCGCGGCAGCAGGTCGCCGGCAGGCCTTCCGTCGCTTCCCGGCGGGTCAGTCTGCCCTTCGCCGGTGGCGTAGAGCATGACTACCGCACCCTTCTGGACGGGGTTGGACGGGGAATTCACGGTGTAGTCCGGGTTGAGGATGGCGCCCTGCCCTTTTCCCGAGGCTTCCAGCGTGAAGATGCCGGGCACGGTCGGGGCCACAGCCAACAGCGCCGCAATCTGGGGGGTCCTGTACGTCTCGACTTCCAGTCGAGTGGTCTGTTTGGCTGCCACGGCGTAAGGGACAATGGCGTTGAGCTGAGCAGTCCCCGCGTACAACACGGGGGCTGCCAGGCCGTCGAAGAGCGCCTGCGTCGCGGCTCCGAAGCCGGAGCCGAAAATCGTGATCAGCTCGCCTGCGGCCACGGCGCCTGGACGAAGACTGGCGGCGTTGACGACAGTTGGGTTCCAGGCAGCCTGACGGACCTGGCCCGAGTTGCGATCCGCCATCAGCGAGGAAGTGTCCACGGCCTCGAGATCGGCGCCACGGACCTTGCGCAGCTCACGCAGCCGGTCGTTGCTCCAGCGCTCATCGGGCGCGCCGGAGATGAACCAGGCCGAGCCGTTGTCGGCCAGGATCATTCCATATTTCTTGAGGGCGCGAAGGATGACCTGCGTTTCCGGGGAGAAACCGGAGAGGTCGAAATCCGCCCGAAGGCGGAAGCGCTGGCCCATGGGCGGGTACTGGGCCTCGGTGAGGCGGGAGGCAAAGTGGCGCGCCGGCCAGAGGTAGGCCCGGCGGGTCTGGGGGACGGTGAGCCGGATGGCGTGGCGGATCTCGCCTGCGGCCACCTCGTCGTAACGCACCAGTCCGGGTAAAATTGGAAGCCCGGCTGCATCGGCGGAAGTCCAGCCATCCGGGCGCAGGGCGTTGGACTTTAGATCGAAGATAGCCCCGGAGCCGGCGCGCCAGCCTTGCTCGCCCGCCGGAGGGTAGGCCGCGAACAGCTCGTACAGCACGCAGTTGTCTCGATCCAGCATCAGGATGTGCCGGTCTCCTTTGCTGTCAGGGCCGCCCTCGATGGGGGGATCGGGCGGGATCGGGATAAGGGCCGGCCTCGCTCTCCTCCCTGTAAGTGAAGGCGACGGGAAGCTTGGCCTGGCTCCCGGGCACCACCACGTAAGGGATACCCATGGGAGCGCCTTGATAAAGCCCCGAACCGAAGTCCGGGTGAAGGGTGACATTGGCGCCCACAGTGGCAATGTAGGCGCTCGAATTGGGATCAACCGGCAGCGTGTCCACCGGGACGTTCCAGATGTTGTCCGCCGGAAACACAGCACAGCCAGCCAGCCGCGGCGGCTCTGCGAGGACGGGGAAAGACATCGAAACAAGAAGCGTAATCAGCATCGTCTCTCTCATTGCAGGTTGAATGGCCATTATACGCGCCAGCGGCTGAGGGCTGAGGGCTGACGGCGGTCTGCTAGAATTGTGGTTTCTCATGGCTTCTTACCTTGAGACCAGCATGGAAATCGCGCGAGAGGCGGGCGCGTTGCTGGCCACCCACTTCCAGCGGCGAATCGGGTTCGAGCTGAAGGGCGAGTATGATTTGGTGACAGAGGCGGACCGCGCTTCGGAAAAGCTAGTGGTGGAGCGCCTGCGCACGCGGTTCCCGTCGCACGCCATCGTGGCGGAAGAAGGGAGCGGGCACGAGAGTTCCTCGGAATACCGCTGGTACGTGGACCCGCTGGATGGGACCACCAACTTCGCTCACGGGTTCCCGATCTTCAACGTGACGCTGGCGCTGGAGCGAGCCGGGGAGCTGATCGCCGGCGTGATCTTCGACCCCCTTCGCCAGGAGATGTTTTGCGCGGAGCGGGGCTGCGGGGCCTATCTGAACAACCGGCGGATCCGGGTTTCGAAGACCGCACGCCTTCAGGAAAGCCTGCTAGCGACGGGATTCCCCAGCCGGAAGCGCCATTTCAACGTGAACGTACACTTTTACTATCAGTTGGCCATGATCACGCACGGTGTGCGGCGCGCGGGCTCGGCGGCGCTGGATCTGGCCTACGTGGCCTGCGGGCGCCTGGAGGGGTTTTGGGAGTTCGGCCTCAATCCCTGGGACCAGGCCGCCGGGCTGCTGCTGGTTTCCGAAGCCGGGGGCCGCAACAGCGACATGCAAGGCGGGCCGGCCGGCTTGAGGGGCGCGCACCTGCTCTCGGATAACGGTTTGATCCACGATGAAATGCTCCGGCTGTTTGCGGAGATATTCGGCGGCCACTATCGAGTGCCTTTACCGGAAATGGGGCAGCCGCTCTAGCGGGGCAGGCCGGTTCCCGGTAAGCTGTTGGATCTACCGAAGAAATCTTTACTTCCAATCCTGTAAGATGGTAGGCTTAGTAGTCCGTTTCAGACAGCGGCCCGGAATTCAAAGGCGTTCAGGGTCCGGGAGCAAGCGTGAAGTTGCGCCCGGGCAGGCCCAGGGGTGTGTGCTTACTCCTGCGTGGCAGAGAGGCGGGACCGTGACTGGAAAACTGTGTAGTCAGTGTGACTCAGGCGAACATGCGAACTGTTGATCTGATTGAGAGGAAGCGAAGTGGCGAGGAGCTCAGTCCGGAGGAAATCGCCTACCTAGTGGAAGGCTATACGCGCGGCGAAATACCCGACTATCAGATGTCGGCGTTTCTGATGGCGGTCTACTTCACCGGCATGACAGACCATGAAGTGGGCGCCCTTACCGCCTGCATGGTGCGGTCGGGCGAGACGCTGGATCTCTCGGCCATCCCCGGGGTGAAGGTGGACAAACACTCCACTGGAGGCGTGGGGGACAAGACCAGCTTGATTGCGGCGCCCCTGGCGGCGGCGGCCGGAGTGGTGGTACCCATGATCTCGGGGCGCTCGCTGGGGCACACGGGCGGCACTCTTGACAAGCTCGAGTCCATTCCCGGCTTCCGTACGGAACTCAGCGTGGAGGAATTTCGAGAGAACCTGGCCCAGCACCAGCTCTGCTTCATCGGCCAGACGGCGCAACTGGCGCCCGCGGACGGCAAGCTCTACGCCCTGCGGGACAGCACGGCCACCGTGGAATCGATCCCCCTGATCGCTTCCTCGATCATGTCCAAGAAGCTGGCGGCGGGGCTGGACGCGTTGGTGCTGGACGTGAAAGTGGGATCCGGAGCGTTCATGAAACGGCAGGTGGATGCGCGGCGGCTGGCGCAGCTTATGGTGGGCATCGGGCGGCGCCTGGACAAGCGCGTGCAGGCCCTGATCACCGACATGAACCAGCCGCTCGGCTTCGCCATTGGCAACGCGCTGGAGGTGATGGAGGTCTCCCAGACTTTACAGAGCGCCGGACCGAACGACTTGACGCGGCTGTCACTGGAGCTGGCTGCGCGCATGATCCATCTGGGCAAGGTGACCGAGACCATCGACGAGGCGCGCGACAGGGCCCAGCGGCGGCTGCTGGATGGTTCCGGCTACCGGAAGTTCAAAGACGTGATCCAGGCGCAGGGCGGCAACCCCCAGGTGCTGGACCGGTTCGAGCTACTGCCCAACGCCAGCGGGGCGCGCGAAGTAACCTCTCCTCGGGCCGGCTTCGTCAGCGCCATCGATGCCGAGGATATCGGCCGAGCGGCTTCGATGATTGGCGCGGGCCGGGACACCAAGGAGGACCAGATCGACCCGGCCGTGGGGGTGATCCTGGAAGTCAAGGTCGGAGACAAAGTAGAGGCCGGGGCGGTGCTGTGCCGCCTGTACTACACCAAAGAAGAACGTCTGGAGGACGCAGCCCAGCTAGTCGAAGACGCCTTCCGCATCTCGGGGCACCCCCCCGAGGAGCGGGAATTGATCCTTGAGGTGGTCGGCTAGTGCATCGTCCGATAAGTGCCTTCTGCTATCGAGACCGCGCAAAACGGGGACAGGGTCCAATTGCGCAGTGGGCAATTGGTTGCCTGTACCCGTTTTGCCCCGAACCGGATACTCCAAAGGACTAATCGGACGATGCACTAGCGCGGATTTCTCACCATGAATACAGCGGCTGTGATTCGAGTGTTGGCACATTCGGGGACAGACGAATCTGTCCACGGTAACACGTTCGAGCAGATTGCAGGCCTGACCGCCAGGGGGACAGATCCGTCTGTCCCCGAATGTGCCACCGCCTCACTACCTGCTGGCGAGTGGCCGGTGAGAAATCCGGGCTAGAGACTCCGTATGGGTCGATTCACCGGTTTCGTCGGGCTGGCTGTCATTCTGGGCGTGGCTTTCCTGTTTTCCTCCCATCGGCGGGCCATCCGCCCGCGGCTGCTGTTATGGGGGTTGGGGCTGCAATTCGCCTTCGCCTTCTTGGTGCTGAAAACGCCGTTCGGACGGCTGTTTCAGGTCGCCAGCGATGCGGTGAACGCGCTGCTGAGGTACGCCGAGGCGGGCAGCAAGTTCGTGTTCGGGGACCTGGGAACCACGCAGGGCAAGTTCGGGGTAGTGTTTGCCTTTCAGGTCCTGCCCATAGTCATTTTCATCGCCTCGTTCTTTGCAATCCTCTACTACCTGGGCGTGATGCAGATCATCATTCGCGGGATGGCGATCCTGATGCAGAGGGTGATGGGGGCCAGCGGGGCCGAATCCACCAACGTGGCCGCCAGCATCTTCATGGGGCAGACCGAAGCTCCGCTGACCATCCGGCCATTTCTGCCGAGGTTGACGCAATCGGAGCTGTTCACCGTCATGGTGAGCGGGATGGCCCACGTTTCCGGCGCGGTGATGGCGGCTTACGTCAAGATCGCCCAGGTGGAAGTCCGCCACCTGCTGACCGCCGTGATCATGACCGCGCCGGCCACCATCATGCTGGCCAAAATGCTCATGCCGGAGGTGGAGGAGCCGGAGACCGCGGGGGTAGTCAAAATCGAAATCGAAAAACCGGGCGTCAATATCATCGACGCCGCGGCCCGGGGCGCTGGGGACGGCCTGCATCTGGCTTTGAACATCGCCGGCATGCTGATCGCGTTTCTGGCGCTCATCGCGATGGCCAACGGCATCTTGGGCTGGGTGCATAGCTTGCCGGGTTTGAGCTGGGTGCCAGTGAAGATGGAGCAGATTTTTGGGACGCTGTTTGCCCCGGTGGCCTGGCTGATGGGGGTCAGTTGGAAGGATGCTCCATTGGTTGGAAACTTGCTCGGCATGCGGCTGGTGACCAACGAGTTCATCGCCTTCGGCGAACTCGGCAAGATCACGGGAGTCGGCGAGGCGTTCGGCGTCCCGACCCTGGACCCGCGCTCGTTCACCATCGCGACCTACGCCTTGTGCGGGTTCGCCAACTTCAGCTCGATCGCCATTCAGATCGGCGGAATCGGCGCCCTGGCGCCCAACCGGAAATCTGACCTGGCGCGGCTGGGCCTGAAAGCGGTAGCCATCGGCACAATGGCGAACTTCATGTCGGCCTGTATTGCGGGAATGCTCTTGTGAGGTCAATCGAAGAAGCAAAACGGTTCATCGAGGCGCGCACGGACCGGCGGCCGCGCCTGGGGGTTGTACTGGGGACCGGGCTGGGGGGCTTTGCCGGGGAGTTGGACGACCGGATCGCAATCCCTTACCGCGTAATCCCGCACTGGCCCCAATCCACGGCCGGGGGTCATGCCGGCGAACTGGTCTTCGGAAGGCTGGGAGCATTGGAGGTAGTGGTGATGTCCGGGCGGGTTCACCTTTACGAGGGATACAGCCCGGAGCAAGTGGCCTTCGGTGTGCGCGTACTGGCGAGACTGGGCGTGCGCGCGCTGGTGCTCACCAACGCTGCCGGCGGCATCAACCTTTCCCTGGCGCGCGGCGGCCTGGTGCTGATCTCCGATCACATCAATTTGCAGGGGTCGAATCCGCTGGTAGGGCCCAACGACGATTCGCTGGGGCCGCGCTTCCCGGACATGTCGGAGGCATACTCGCCGCAGCTTCGAACGACTGCCAAACAGGTGGCACAGGAACTGGGCATCCAGCTCGCTGAGGGGGTGTACGCGGCCGTGCCGGGACCGTGCTTTGAGACACCCGCGGAGATTCGTTATCTGCGCGCCATCGGGGCCGACCTGGTAGGCATGTCCACGGTGCCGGAGGTGATCGCAGCCAACCACATGGGCGTGAAGGCGCTGGCGATTTCTTGTGTCAGCAACATGGCGGCGGGGATACTGCCCCAGAAGATCACCCACGAGGAAGTGCTCGAGACCGGCGAGATGGCGCGGGGCACGCTGGTCAGATTTCTGAAAGCTTTGCTGCCCCGCCTGGAGGCCTGAATGGAGGCGTTGCTGGAAGCCGCGCTGCGGGCCCGAAACAACGCTCACGCACCGTTTTCGAATTTCAAAGTGGGGGCGGCGATCGAGGACGACGCGGGCCGTATCCACACCGGTTGCAACGTCGAGAACGCCACTTACGGCCTGACGGTCTGCGCCGAGCGCCTGGCTGTCTTCAAGGCAGTTTCCGAAGGCGCGCGCAAGTTCACCCGAGTGGCGGTGGCGGCGGATACCGACCTTCTCACGCCTCCCTGCGGGGCCTGCCGCCAGATCTTGTGGGAGTTCTGTGGCGACATCGAGTTGATCCTGGTCAATTTGCAGGGTAAGACCGAGCGCTTTCGTCTGAAGGACCTGTTCCCGAGACCCTTCGATGCGTCGTTTATTCGTTAGTCTGCTGTTGCTGCTGCCGGCCACCTGGGCCGAGCCGGTCGATTGGATCTGGAGCGCACGCTACGTGGTCACCATGGACCCCGCGCGGCGCGTGATCGAAAACGGTGCGCTAGCGCTGCGGGGCGAGCGAATTGTGGGGGTGGGAACGCGCGCCGAAATCGATGGCCGCTACCAGGCCAAGCAGCGCCTGGACCGGCCGGAGGCCCTCATTCTTCCGGGCTTGATTAACGCCCATACCCACGCGCCGATGTCGCTGTTCCGCGGGATCGCAGATGATTTACGCCTCCAGGAGTGGCTGAAGAAGTACATCTTCCCTGCGGAAGCCAAGAACGTTTCTCCGGAATTTGTTCGATGGGGGACCCGGCTGGCCTGTCTGGAGATGCTGCTCTCCGGAACGACGACGTATGCGGAGATGTATTACTACGAGGACGTCGTCGCAGAAGCCACAAAGGAAGCGGGCCTGCGCGGGGTGCTGGGCGAGACGATCATCGGCTTTCCCGTGCCGGACGCCAAAACACCGGCCGAGGCCCTGCGGTTCACCGAGCGCTACATCCAGCGCTTTCGAGGCGATTCTCTGATCGTGCCGGCCGTGGCGCCCCACGCGCTGTACACCAATTCTGAGGAGACGCTGCGAGCCTGCCGGGCTCTGGCAAACCGGTATGGCGTGCCGTTGATGACGCATCTCGAGGAAACCAAACCAGGGCGGGAGCAAGCTCTGGCGAAGTGGAAGAAGAGCTCGGTCCAGGTGCTGGACTCCTGGGGGATTCTCAACGGTCGCACGCTGGCGGCGCACGTGGTCTGGGCCGACGACGCGGATCTGGAAATGCTGAAGGTTCGGGGCGTGGGGATCGCGCACTGCCCCTCCAGCAACACCAAACTGGCGAGCGGTATAGCGCCGGTTGCCAAGATGCTTAGACTCGGCCTGGCGGTGGGCCTGGGCACAGACGGCCCGGCGGGCAGCAACAACGATTTCAACCTGTTCGAGGAGATGGACCTGGCGGCCAAGTTGCAGAAGGTGACCACCGGTGACCCCCAGGTCCTGCCCGCTCCCCAGGCTCTGGAGATGGCCACCCTGCTGGGCGCCCGGGCGCTGGGCCTGGAGAAAGAGACCGGCTCGCTGGAGACCGGCAAGCGCGCCGACTTAATTACGGTGCGCCTGGATCAGCCCAACGCGGTTCCCCTGTACAACGTCTATTCCCAAATCGTCTACGCGCTCAAAGGCTGCGATGTCCGCGACGTGATGGTCAACGGCCGCCTGGTGGTGCGCGACCGCCAGGCACTCACGCTTGACGCGCGGCAGGTGCTGGCCAAAGCCAAAGAGTTGGGCGCGAAAGTGCAGGCATCGCTGGGAAGGTAAGGAACCGCTCAGAGGCTCCGGGGGTAACGGAGAAGCCGGTACTAGTACTCACGAATTTGCGGGCACTCTTGACGCGGGTGCACCTGCTGTGTGACTTTCATTGGAGCCACCGACCCTGGCGCAGGCCCCGCAATCGGGGAGCGGCGGGGTCGCCGGCTCAAGAAAAGACGGACTGATTCGCCCGCTTTAGTGGAGGAGGTCTTCAATGCGCAGCGGCATCCTTGTGACTGCACTGCTGGTGAGTCTGAGCGCGATTCCAGCTCAGGCGAGCATCATAGCTTACTACGGGGACATCGTACAGGTGTCGCCGCCCTGGTCGGTGCAAGAAGGGGATTACGAGAACAACACAGAAATCCGCCTATTCGCCGAACACTCGCCATTCTTCCTGCCGCAGAGGATCAGGGTGGATATCACCACGCCCGGGCTTTATGACGACGAGTTAGATCTGGATCCCAGCTCTTTTGTCCGTAAGAACATGTACGTGATGACCTACCTCCTGCACGCCGATCCGGTGAGGCCGGGGGACGATGGGCGTGAATACCAGGGCCGGGTGAGGTTCGGTTCACAGATCTTGGGCGTGATCGTGCTCAGGGGCCGGCTCCGAAACACGGATGCCCTGCTTGGCGCCGCTGGCACGCTGTACCCCGCCTCCGGCGACCCTTCCACGGGCTTGGAGCTGAATCCGGACCAGGACTGGGTGGAACTGATCAACCCGCGTACCCTGAGAGTGCACTTCCGCACTCACGGCCAGATTGACGAAGTGCGCGTCCTGGTCGAGGCTCCCGAGCCTGGCACCTTGCTGCTGTTGGGCGTAGCACTGATCGGCTTAGGCGTGGCCTTGCGGCGCCGTGTGCGTTAGAACGTATACCGCAGCGCGAGCTGGATGATGCGGTTGGCGGTGTCGTTGCGCGAGGCGCCGACGAAGTTGAAGGGGTTGTAGGTGCTGCTGATAGCGCCGAAATTCTGCCTCAGTACGCTGGCTGAAGGGAAGGAAAAGCGCGGGGTGTTGGTGACGCTGTACATCTCGGCCCGAAACAGAAGCCGGCGACCCTCGCGCACCGCGAACGCCTTGTAGATCCCCAGATCGAGGTTCTTGATGCCCTCCCCGAAGAAAATGTTGCGCCCGATGGAGTCTTTCCCGCTCCCGCCCGGATCGAAGGGACGCTGGGCCTGCGGAGTCTGGAAGGTGGGATAGAAGCCGGCGATCGGGAGCTGGAGCTTCGAGATCTGTACCCCGCTCTGAGGGTCGATGCGGCCATTGTCCACCGAGCGGTGCTACAGCGACTGGTCCAGCAGGACGGGCCGGTCGTTGGTGACGCCGTCGGCATTGAGGTCGTAGCTGGCGGTGACGGCGAAGGGCTTGCCGGAGGCGAAGGTCAGGTTGCCGGTCAGGGTCCAGCCGCCCAGAGCTATCTGCGTCAATCCGCGGGACTTCTTGAACCAGGGCAACGTGTAGCTGTAGTTCAGGTTGAGGCGGTGGCGCTGGTCGAAGTCGCTGAGGCCGCGCAGACTGCGGGCGGAGGCGTTCTCGGTCAGGGTGACCCCGGCGGTCACGTCCGAGCCGGTATCGATGGTCTTGCCGAAGGTGTAGTAAACCTGCCAGTGCAACTCGTGGGAAAGCCGCTTCTTCACCTCCAAGCGCAGGGAGTTGAAGTAGCTCCAGGAACCGTTGGCGATGCTGTAAATCGCGCCGTAGCGGGGATCGGGCCGGCGCTGGTTGGTGCGCGGCTGGGCCAGCGAGATGTACCCGGAGGCGGGACGGGTGTTGCCCAGGTCAGGATCGATCTTGTCATAGAGTACGCCGTCCACCGGAGATAGGAACGGGAACCGGGCGCGGTTGGTGACCTGGTTCTGCAAAAGGCCGATGCCGCGCGTGCGATTGTAACCGGCGCTGAAGGTGATCTGGCCGGGCAACTGCCGCTCTAGGGTGAAGTTGTACTGCTGAATATTGGGCATCCCCAAATCGGGCGCCACGCGCACGATGGTGATCCGGCCCGGATCGTAGCTGGGGTCATAGGCGAAGCCGCCGGTGGGGTCGGCGACGTTAAAGGTTGCGTCGAAGGCTTTGTAGACACCCCAGGGGGGCAGAGAGCGCAGGCTGATTCCGCCCTGCGAGAAGACCGATTGGAAGATGCGGTTGTGGAACAGGCCGAAGCCTCCCCGCACGGCGAGGTGGCCCTCGCCGCCCGTCAGGCGGCTCCACAAGGAAGACCTGGGTTTCGGGGACCAGGCAAACCCGAAGCGCGGCTGGTAACCTCGCAGTGGCTCCGAACGTCCACCAGCCGCGCGAATAGTTGTCGGCCAGGTCGTCCAGGTGCTGGCGGCGGAAATCAATTCCGGCCTTGAGGAAGTGCCGGCCGCTGACGTGGGACAGGTTGTAGATATATTGATAGTCGATCTGGTAGCGGTGAATGGGGAACTGCCCGGCGCTGCCCATGGTGGTTGTCGAGTAGGCCGTAGGGTTAGAGATTCTGACGATGGGCGTGTTGTTTCCCGAGGAGATGTCCACCAGCGTCGTGCGCAGGCCCAGGCCGAAGCGGAACTCGCCCCAGGTGGTGGCGCTGAACATGTGCGTGGCCGCCAGGCCGACGTCCTGCTGCTTGTTGTTCTGAAAAGCGGTCTCGCCCCAGATCAGGGGCAGCGGCTTGCGGCGCTGCCGGCTGTACTGGTAGCGCAGCGCGAAGGTGTCTCGGGGGGTGGGGTTGTAGTCGAGCTTCCCGCTTTAATCCTCATCGGGATAGTAGGCGGGCTTGGTTTCGGTACAGCAGTGGTCGCAAACCGCCAAGTTGTTGGGCGTCACTCTGGGAAAGCGATCGAAGATGCTTTCGAGGAGAGCTCTGTCGGCCTCGAGGTTGGGATGCTCTTCCGGTTTCAGACACAGGCGGCAGTCGCCGACCTGTAACTTGTCGGTGGGCAGGAAGATGAAGCGGGTGAAGCTATTGTATTGGACCAGGCGAGTTTGCTCGAAGCTGTGAAAGAAGAAGAGCCGGTCCTTGCGGATCGGCCCGCCGATGGTATAGCCGAACTAGTTGCGGCGGTAAGGTGCGCGGGGAGAGACCAAGGCCCAGTCGGGCTTCTTTCCATAGGAATTGGCGAAGAAACCATTGGCGTTGAGTAACTGGTTCTGGAAGAACTCGTAGGCATCGCCGTGGAAACGGTTGGTGCCGGACTTGGTCTGCACCAGAATTACTGCACTGCCGGCGCGGCCGAACTCGGCCGAGTAAGCATTGGTAAGCACCTGGAATTGCTTAATGGCGCTGATGTTGACGTTCTGGCGGTTGATACCCTCCGACGAATCGTCGTTGTTGACGCCGTCGATCTGAAAGGAGACGGAGCGGCTGCCGGCGCCGCTGAAGGTCACGTAGCTCCGGCGACTACGGCCCCGCTAGAGTCCGTGATCCGCCCTTCCAATGCGCCTGTCACCGTCTGCGAGTGGAGGTAGACGGTCAAACAAGCGATCAACAGTAGAACACGCAGCGCCATCGAATCCCCCAATGCCAAGAGTTACCGCCCGCCATTATAGACCGGGCTCTGGGCAGTGAACAGTCCGGAATCAAGTACACCGCACGACTGTGATGTGATATTGTTTCCTTACGATGATGTCACGCGATTTCACCTCTCGCCGTTCGTTTCTGGCCCTGGCCGCGGCTGCCCCCCTGGCGAGCGCTGCGCGGCGGGGCAAGCGCATTCCTCTCGGTCTGGAGCTATATTCAGTCCGGAACGAGCTGACACAGGACCTCATGGGCACCGTGCGCGGGGTTGCCAAGATGGGCTATGACGGCGTCGAGTTTTATGCGCCATACTTTGACTGGACCGCCGGCTACGCCCAGGAGGTCAGGAAGCTTCTGGACGATCTCGGCATCCGCTGCTACTCGACCCACAACGGCGCGCGGTCGTTCGCCCCGGAGAATCTTGCTCGCGCCATCGAACTCAACCAGATCCTGGGAAGCAAGATCATCGTGATGGCCAGCGCCGGCAAGGTGGAAAAGCTGGATGGTTGGAAAGCGGTCGCAGAGAGCCTGAGCCAGGCTGCCGAGAAGATGAAGCCGCTGGGGCTGCGGGCCGGCTTCCACAACCACCAGACGGAGTTCCGGCCAATCGAGGGCCGGCGTCCCATGGAGGTGCTGGCCGCCAACACCACTAAAGACGTCGTGCTCCAGCTCGACGTGGGCACCTGTATCGAGGCCGGCTCCGACCCGGTCGCCTGGATCAAGGGGAATCCCGGCCGCTTTGCGTCGATCCACTGCAAGGACTGGTCGCCGGACCCCGCCAAGGGCTACAAGGTCCTGCTGGGCGAAGGCGCGGCGCGCTGGAAGAAGATCTTCAAGGCGGCCGAGAAGAGCGGGCGTGTCGAATATTACCTGGTCGAGCAGGAAGGCAGCGCCTACCCGCCCATGGAGACCGCCGAGCGCAGCCTGGCGGCGTTCCGGAAGCTGCACGGGGCCTAAGAGAGGCCGACAGCGGCTCGCGCCAACAACCCGCCGAAACCTGGTGCGCGCTCGCATACTGGAGCACCTAGGGGGAGCGATGTTGTTTCTTCCTGTTATGGCGCCAGGTTCATGCGGTGGAGCAGGTCTGCAAAGCGAGGGTCGGAGCGAAGGCTATCCAGCCGAGGGTCGGGGAGCAACCAGGCGTGCATAGATCGTTCCTGATACGCTTTCTCGAACCACTCGAAGGCTCGGTCCTTGTCTGGAAAGCCTGCGTAGATCACTGCCAGGTACTCCGGCGGGACGAACCTTTGGCGGGACAGCGCCTTTAACTCGTTGAGCACTTTCTCCGCCTCCTGTCTCTGGCCCGCGACGGCGTGAGCATGCCCCAGGTACATCAACTCCATGACGCCACGTCGTGACAGGGCCAGGGCCTGCTGGAGCCTCGGCGATGGCCTCCCGGTAACGCGCCCTCTGCAAGTAGACCGAGCCCAGCCCGCTGTGCCCCCAGGCGAAGTTGGCGTCCATGGCAATGGCCTTGCGAGATTCTTCGGCCGCCTCGTCGTAGCGGCGGCCGAAGTAAAGAATCCATGCCACCTGCGAATTCACGACGGTGGACAGCGGGTCAATTTCGCGGGCCCGTTTGATAACGGGGAGGGCTTGCTGGGGGCGTCCCACCGCGGCCAGATGGATGGCATACCACTGGTGAGCGGTGGCGTAATTCGGATCGAGCTCGATAGCGCGCCGGTACTCTTTTTCGGCGCCCGCCCAGTCCCACTCGTACTCCGTTTTCACGCGCGCCAGCGAGGCGTGCGGCCCGGCCAGCGTTTTATCGATCTCCAGGGCCCTGCGGGCTGCAGCCTTGGCCCGGAGGTAAGCCTCCTGGCGCGGCAGGACGCCGTAGGCTGCCAGCATGACGTAGGAGTCCGACAAGCCGGCCCAGACCAGGGCGTAGGCCGGATCCTTCTCGATGGCCTGTTCGAAGTGCTCAACGCTGTTTTTCAGTGCCTGCTCCGTCCTGCGGTTCCACCAGTATCGGCCCTTCAGATACAGTTGGTAGGCCTCGGTACTCTCCGTATGGCGCGTGGCCAGCCGTTTCTGCTCTTCGCCGGTCAGTCTCAACCGTAACTTCCCGGAAATTTCACTGGAGATCTCTCGCTCGATGGTCAGGATGTCCCCCGCCTTTCGATTGTATTGATCGCTCCAGATGAGGTTGGCGTTTCTGGCATCCACCAGCTCGACACTGACCGAAAGACCGTCGCCGCGTTGCGCGAGTCTTCCTTTCAGGATGGCTCGCACGCCCAGTTCCCGGCCGACAATCCGGGCATCTTTCTCCCGTCCTTTGTACCGGAAGACCGCCTCGCGCGACTTCACCCGGAGACCGGGGAGCCGCGAGAGGTCTGTAATCAGGCTCTCGGTGATGCCGTCACTGAGGTATTCGGCGTCCGGACTTCCGGTTGCGTTGGCGAACGGCAACACCCCCAGCGAATCGATGGGCGGGTTGCGCCCGGCGATCCAATAGAGGGACACGGCGACTACCAACGCAGCCGCGGCCACCGGAACCAGAAGGGCCCAACGGAGACTGCGAGGGCTTGGCTTCACCTGCGCGCCGGCCAGGCGGCCGATCTCCTGAACTGCTCTAAGCGCAAAGGCCAGATCGCGTGCCGACTGGAAACGCTGCCCCGTATCCTTCTTCAGACATTGGGCGAGCACCCGATCTAACTCCGCGGGAACCTCGTGGCCCGAGCCGGATGCGGGCGGCGGGTCGTCACGGAGGATTGCGGCCAAGGTGTCGCTTGGGTTTGGGCGGGAAAAGGCGCGCCGGCCACTCACCATCTCGTAGAGCACGCACCCAAGAGAGAAAATGTCACTCGGGGCATCAGCCGGCTCACCGCGCACTTGCTCCGGCGACATATAGCCGATGGTTCCCATCACCGTTCCGGCCAGGGTTTCGGTTGGGGCGGAGGCGTCCGCTTGAGGGGAAGGCTTGGGGCGGACGCGCGCCAGACCGAAGTCCAGGATCTTCACCCGGCCCTCGGAAGTCAGAAAGACGTTTTCCGGCTTTAGGTCC
The DNA here is from genome assembly GCA_963725415.1 of uncultured Acidobacteriota bacterium. Lineage (GTDB taxonomy): Bacteria > Acidobacteriota > Terriglobia > Bryobacterales > Bryobacteraceae > CAVRZY01. Next base: position 47,218 of record CAVRZY010000246.1, read on the forward strand.
CGGTGGATGATTCCCTTGGAATGCGCAGCGGAAAGGCCTTCCGTGAGCGCAGTACCGGTCTCCACGGCCTCGCGCCAGGGCAGAGCTCCGCGCGCCAGCCGGCTGCGCAGGGTCTCACCCTCAAGCAACTCCGTTACGGCAAAAGTGACGCCCTTGTCCGTCCCGAAATCGTCGATCGCCAGGATGTTGGGATGCGATAGCGCCGCCACGGCCTTGGCCTCGCGCTCGAAGCGCGCCAGCGCCTGGAGGTCTTGGGCCAGGTGCTCCGGCAGCACTTTGATTGCGACATCCCGGTCGAGTCGCAAGTGTTTCGCGCGGTAGACTTCACCCATGCCGCCAGCGCCGAGGGGCGCGAGGATCTGGTATGGGCCCAGACGCGTACCGGGTGCGACAGGCATCGTCATTCTCCAAACTGGAGACCTGAAGCCGCCAAAGGCCGGTTTCCATTGTAGCGGAGCCGAGCCAGGATCTGACCCTGTGGAGCGCGAAGGCGGGGACTGGGCCGCAAAGGGGTGGCGGTCCCTGCTCAGCTTCGCAGCGCCCCGCCCTTACGGTCCACCGCCTTGGGGCCCCAGGCGCCGGGCACGAAGAAATCCTGCCAGCCCAGCTTGCACTCCTCGACCATCCGCAGCCCGTACTCGCAGCGCCCCAGGTCGCCCAGCCCTGTGTTATTGGACCCGAACGCGAACTTGCAGCCAGCTTCCTTCGCCAGGTGGAGGAAGGACGGGCTCGGCAAGCGGTAGCGGTTGTTGATCTCGATGGCCACCCCGTTTCGCGCGGCGGCGCCAATCACCTTCTTCCGCCGCTCCTCGGTCCAGAGCCGCTCGTAGTCCTTGGCGATGGCATCCGGCAGGAAGGTCGGGTTCACATAAATGTCTATCGGCTCCCGCTCCAGAATCCCGACAGCGCGCTCGACCAGGGTGTCCATGAACTCCTGCGGGTCGGCGATGGTCCCGACCTCCTGGGGAATCCATAGCCGCATGCGGCGTCCCCGGTTGTCGGTCCAGGTCATGGAGTCGGTAAAGATGTACTCGAACAAGGCGGCCGCATTGCGCGAGAACATCTGGGTCCATTCGCGCCCCTCAGCCTGCATGGCCACGAACACGGGCTGCCCCTTCAGGCTATCTACGAAACGGCGCGCACCCTCGTCATCCTGCACGGAGAAGCCCTTCCCGCAGTTCACCGCGACTCCGTACTGGATGCCGTCTTGGCGCGACTTCGCAAGCGCCTGTTCCAGCGTGAACCCGCCTCTGACGTGGACATGATAGTCCACCATGGGAATGTTCCGGGCGCCCAGCGTGATGATCTGCCGGTAGACTTCGTCCCCCACGGCAGCGGCACCGGCGGCTGGAAGGTCATCCGGCAGCGGCCGTACGCGGATGCTTCGGAAACGGGCCTTCGATCCAGCGTCGTGGCACTGGAGCGCGAAGGTGCCACGGTCCAGGAAGCGCCCCCGCTCATTGCCTTCGGCAATCACGGGCGGCGCCGGCTCTGTGAAGTCCACCAGTAGCATCCCGTTGAGCCGCACCTGGATGTTCTTGCCGCGCACGGCCACATGGATTTTGAACCACTCGTCATCCGCGACGAGCTGCTTGTAGATGTTCCGAAGGCCGTAGAGCGAGCCGGTCTTCTTTCTTTCGCGGTAGTTGCCCTCGCCGGTGGCCGTGTTGTTGATCTGGACCTCGAAGCCCTTCTGCGGCCATCCCTTCTGCTGATAGGCCGTGTGGAAGTAGATTCCCGAGTTGCAGCCCGGACGCGCCATGGCTTCCACTTCGAGTTCGAAGTTCCGGAAACTGGCGCCGCGCACCGGGCCGCTGTAGAACAGGTGCGACGGGGGCCCATCAGCCCTCAGTTGGCCGTCCACCACTTTCCAGGAATTCTTGTTCTCACTGGCTCGCCACCCCTTCAGGTTCCGCCCGTTGAACAACTCCACCCAATCCTGGTCGGCCGCAGTGAGGCCCACCGCTGCCATTGAGCCTACGAAGGCCCGCCGCGTGATGTCAGATTCCCGCATGAGTAACACCTCCCCACTTAGTATATGGCTGCGTTCCGCCCGACGCAGTTGCTGATGTTCGCGCCCGACTGTGGAGACATGCCGCGGGTCCCAGCCTGCGTTTTTTCACAGTTTCTGAGAGTTACAGGGTCGAGCTCGGCGGGACGTAGTCGGGGGGGAATGCGGCGCCTTCGCCGAAGAAGTACTGCTCCATGAGCCGGAGCAAGAATTCCTGGGCCTCCCGGGTGCCAAGGTTGAGGCGGTACTCGTTCATGATGATCTTCATCTGCTCGACCCAGATCTTCCAGGCCTCCTTGGAGACGTTCTCGTAGACGCGCTGGCCGAGGGGGTGGCCTTCGAAGGGCACTTCATCCAGGCCGGGCATTTCGCGTTGGAACTTCACACAATGGACCATGCGAGGGCCGGGTTTCGGTGCTTGAGGTGGGGCGGCAGGGGGGACACTTTCAGATCCCATTCGAGTCTCCTCCAGGTTCTCGTTGATTCCTCAGGATAGCGCAGCTTGGCTGTGGCGCGGCATGGCGGAGGGGTGCGTCCGGCGCGCCAGTTTGTGCTGGAGGTACTCGGAAAGCTTCAGGGGGCGGGAGGCGCCCTTTTCCAACTGGCGCTGGACGGCCTTCTGGTATTGGCGCAGGATCTGCCACTTGCGAGAGGGCTGAAGCTCGCAGGTGTCCATATCCAAGAGCAGGTCAATCTCCCAGGGGCGGAAACAGTTCCGGGTGAGCGTGCCGCGTTCCAGATCGCGAACCAAGCGGTTAAATCGGGTCAGGACCTGCTCGCTGTCTTCCACCGATGGAGCTCTCCAAAGTACTCATCGGCATTTCGGGAAGAATTGAACAGGGCAATCGAACCAGGGCAGGCGGCAAGCTGCCGTGTGAAGCGGTCTGCCAGAGTCGCCTTAGCGCAGGCGCTGCTCGCACTCGCCGAAGATGCGCTCCAGCAGCTCTTCCACTCGAAGGTGCGCGGCCCACTTTCGCAGGTACGCCAGATCAAGTCGTCCCTTCTGCACCTCGATCACGCCACGCACATCATGCCATTGCCGCTCTGAGACTTCACCCCCGGTCCGATACCAAGCCAGTTTGGTCAGAATGGTGTCTTCCGGCGTAGCAATTGGGAGCTTCAGTTCCCGGCCGAACTGAACTGTTTCTTCCAATCTGCGCCGTTGGAATTGCTGTTGGTAATAGGGGTCGGGCGACAGCGGGAAAATATCGAACTTATAGCTGCTGGCGTAGTGGATCAGGTTGAAGGCTCTGCCGGTTTTCAAGGACTCTCGGATCATCGCTGCGTCGGCATAGAATTCCGCACCCAGCTCTTTGACCAGAGGCTCGACCTGAGAGGGTGGCAGGTCTGCCACCAAGTCGATGTCCACAGTAGCCCGGACGATCCCATGAATCGAGCTGGCCAGCGAACCGCCTACCAGAAAGGGAACCCGCAATTTGTCCAGCGCATCTACCAAAAGCTTGAAGCCGGTCTCGGGGGAGGTCATGGCTGCGAGCTCTCCGGGCCCAGCCGTAGGCGTGAATCATGGTTTCGCGATCCAGATGCCGGGCTGCCGCGCGCAAGAACACCTCCCGGTCGTCCAGCGTGGGGTACAACCTCCTGACGTTCGCCTGCGACAACCGCAAGAGCATTTCGCTCGTCTGGAACACAGCGGCGATTTTTTGGGCAGGCGACATTTCACGCTGGAGGCGGAGGAATACCTCCAGTGCTTGGGGATCCGTATCCGAGTACCAATCCGAAGCCGCCATCTGGTCTCATACTACAACAAGGCGACCAATTGACGATTGGCTCATTGACGATTCCAGTGTCCCGCGGCGTCAGACACAGCAATCGTCAATCGTCAATTCTGCAATCGTCAATTTCCCCGCTCTCGGCCGCTCTCAGCGCAGGCGCCGCTGGCGTCATTGTTCGGTTGCGGCGCAGCCGCGCTCTGCTACTGGAGGCGGCCATGGGCGTCATTGGCTGGCCAGGGAACGCCGGGCTCGAAGTGCCAAAAGCTCCCGGACGACGGCGTTGCTGTTCAGCGGAGTCACGCCGAGCGCGTCTGCGTAGAGCGACGGGGTGAACGGCTTCTTCGCGGATCCGACATTGTGGTTGTCGGTCGAAATGGTGAACTGAACGCCCGCCTCGGCCAGCGGCTTGATGTCGGCGATGAGAGCCTCGCGGCAGACCGGATCGGCGAAATAGCGCTCGGTGGCCCGCGAGATTTCGATGTAGATGGAGGTGTTCTTGAGCAGCCTGGCGAGCTCCTCCTGTTCGCCGGGCTGGAAGAAGCGGTACTCCTCGACGGTAAGCGTTTTCAAATCCCGCCCTTTGTCGGCCGCGGTGCGCTGAAGGTTCTCCAAGCGCATAGGAAAGGGGTGGAAGAGGATCATGGGCACGGGGAACTGTTTTTGGGCGTCCTTGATCTGCTTGACGCGCTTGATCAGGGTGCGGCCGTTGGGCGCTTCTCGCCCGTGGTTGGGCGAAACATGGAAGCCAATGACGTCGGCCATGCGCAGGGGCGCCGCTTCCAGACCCGTATCCAGCTCGCCTTCGTAGACCTCCCAGCCTTTGAAGACGATCACGTCGCGCCGCTTGGCTGCTTCATCGAACTCGGCCATCAGGGCCTGGTGGCCCGAGACCCCCAGCGGGTAGCGCGCCTGGAAACTCCCTTTAGCGCGCCAGGCCTCATATTCCTGTGGAGACTTGCGGTACAGCTCGAGGTGGTCCAGAAGAAGGATGACCTTGCGCCCATCGCTGACGGCCAGATCGATCCAGTCTTTCATCTCGATCTCACGCTCCATGCCGGCATGCAGGTGCAGGTCCATTTCCTTCAGCTCGAACAGCGCTTGGGAGAGGGGCTGGCTGGGGGTCATGCCGGCCGCCAGGAACAGCACGGCCAGCGCTTTCGATGCCAAAGCAGGTCTCAGGAACATGAGAATCAATATACTGCTAAAGCCGCATTTCTTTGCAGCCCGCGAAGTTTCCGCGTGTTGGGCACTTTCGGTGTCGCCGACCAATTGGCGATTTACGATTCGGAAGCGCAGATGGAGCAGGGGAGCTTTGGAGCGTTACCAGCGGAGCCAGAATGAGCGGAGTGCGATCATATATAATGCCCGCTTGGTGCAGTCGTCTTGGGAGCGTGAACCTGGCCGGCGGCAGCGCCAGCGGCGATGACGGCGCCCTCGATGGTCGCGCCGGGAGCCTGCACGCCAGCATCATCTGGGATGAAGCTAGCCGTTCTCATTCCGGCATTCCGGCCCGGCAAGCCGCTGGCTGAGCTAGTCGCCCGGCTGGCGCAAACGCCGATGGCCCCGATTATCGTGGTCGATGACGGCAGCGGGCCCCAGTACCATCAACTGTTCCGGCAGTTGCAGCAGTATCCCCAGGTGCAGGTATTGCAGCACGCCGTGAACCTGGGAAAGGGAGCGGCCCTGAAGACGGGGATCAATCACGCCCTGTGTTCGATTCCGGACTGCGACGGGGTAGTGACGGCGGATGCCGACGGCCAGCACCATCCGGAGGACATTCTCAAGGTGGCTGGCAGGCTGGCCGAAGCGCCGGAATGCCTGGTCCTTGGAATGCGGAAGTTCGGGCCTCAGGTCCCCCTGCGGAGCCGGCTGGGAAACACCCTGACCCGAGGCCTGGTCCGCCTGCTGACCGGGCAGCGCCTCTGGGACACGCAGACCGGGCTGCGTGCCATTCCAGCCGCGTTGTTGCCCGAGTTGCTCAAGATCGGCTCGTCCGGCTACGAATTCGAGCTGGACATGCTCATCGCTGCCAAGCATCACGGCTGCCGCATCCTCCAGGAGGAGGTGAGGACGATCTATGGGGATGGCGCCGGCTCGTCGCACTTCAATCCCCTGCTGGACTCGATGCGGATCTACTTCGTCCTGCTCCGCTTCAGCATGGTGTCGCTCGTGACCGCCATCCTGGACAACCTGGTCTTCTATGTCGCGTACCAGTGGACCGCTAGCGTCCTGGAGGCACAAATAGTCGGGCGGGCGGCCGCGGTGCTGTTCAACTACAACGCGGCGCGAAGGGCAGTGTTCCTGTCAGACGAGCGGCACAGGAGGCTGTTGCCGAAGTACCTGCTGCTGGTGTTGGCCAGCGGCGCGGTCTCGTTCAGCCTGATCGGGCTGCTCCGTTCCGCTCTGCCGGTCGGGGTGATCTGGGCCAAGCTGATGGCCGAAACGGCCTTGTTCCTGGCGAACTTTGTCATCCAGAGAGATCTTGTCTTCACCAAGCGCCAGAGTCCGGGCGCGACCACCGACTGGGATCAGTACTACGCCGCGACCCCGTTGACGGCCAGGATCAGCCGGCGGTACACGGCCGCGGTGCTGCTCTCGGCGCTGAAGCGATTCTGTGGGGCGCGGGAGCAGGGCCCAATCCGCGTGATCGAGCTCGGCGGTGCGAACAGTTGCTTTGTCGAAGCGATCCTGGCGGCGCTCGAGCCGCGCGAGTATCACGTCGTGGACAGCAACGCGTACGGGCTGGAGCTGCTCCGGCAGCGCCTCGGCGGCAGGGGGGATGTGGTGCTGCACCAGCAGGACGTTCTTGATCTCAAGCTGGAGATCGAAGCCGACGTGGTCTTCAGTGTCGGGTTGATCGAGCACTTCGACGCAGCCGGCACTCGCCGCGCACTCCTGGCGCACTTCGACCTGCTGAAGCCCGGCGGCTGCGCCATCGTTTCCTTCCCCACACCCAGCCTGCTCTATCGCGCGGCCCGCCGCCTGTGCGAACTGCTGGGCCTGTGGAAGTTCCCAGATGAGCGCCCTGTGGCGCGGAGCGAGGTGCTGGAATGCATCGCCGGGCGGGGCCGGGTGGTCTTCGAGAAGGTATTGTGGCCGATCGTATTCACCCAGCGGCTCATGGTGATTAGGAAGCTCGCGCATGATTGACAGGATGCTGCTCCGGCTGGCCTTCTGCGCCCTGGTTTGCCTGTCGGTTTATGGCTTCTACTCCGGAGGCCTGTTCGAGCAAACCATCTGGAGCCCGGTGGGACTGGAGCGGCTGATTCTGTTCGCCGCCCTGTATGCCGGCTGGTTCACTGCCATCATCCTGTGGAGGCCGCGCTGGTTCGCGCCTCTGACCTTGCTGCTGGCCCTGGCCTATACGATCGCGGTGGCCGGATTCGGGGCCCTCGCCTCCGTCCTGTTGTTTCTGTTTTCTTCCCTGGTGCTGGGCAAGTTGTTGCTTGGCTCGCCGCTAATGCCTCAGAAGCTGCGAAAAAATGCCCGCTTCTCTTCCGCCAGTGCTGTGGGGCAGGTCCCCGACCTGCCCTCGGCTATTGCCCCCGAGACCGAGGCATTACGTTCGCCGGTGGAGAGCGCGACGGATGACCTATTGGCGTTGCTGCTGGGCGTGAGCGTTTACATGTGGATCCTGGGTTGGACGGTCCACTTCCCGGTGAACTACCCGGTCACTTACTTGGTCCTGCTGGTGGTTCCTCTGGTGGTGGGGCGCCGCCGGACGGCAGCCTGCCTGCGCCGGTGCGCCGGGCTGGTTCGTGGTGTGTCGTCGGCCACAAGATCCGAATACGCGTTGTTGGGGATGGCGGTCTTCGTCCTGCTGGCACACTGGCTGGTGACGTTGAAGCCGGAGGTGGGCGGCGATGCCCTGGCGATACACCTGGTGACGCCTTCCTGGGTGGCCGCTCACCACCGGTGGGGATTCGACTTCCGGAATCTGGCCTGGGCGGTCATGCCGGCGGGCGCGGACTGGTGTTTTACGGCAGTCTACCTGCTAGGAGGGGAATATGCGACACGCCTGCTCAACCTGGGTATGCTGCTGGTGACGGCGGCGCTTCTTTTCTGCGCTGTTCGCCGGTGGCTCGCGCCGGGGCCGGCCCTGCTGATGGTGGCCCTATTCGCCGCCAGCCCGATCGTGCAACTGGAGACCGGCCACCTGTTTGTGGAGAACCTCTGGATGGCTGCGCTGTTGGGCGCGGTCATCGCCTTATGGCGGTATCGGGAGAGTGGGAGGAGCGCCTGCTTGTGTTTGACCGGAGTCCTGGCAGGCGCGGGGATGGCCATTAAGGTGGGTGCAGTCGCTTTCGTCGCGCCCCTGGGTGTGTTTGCCGCGGCCGAGCTGTATCGCCGGCGAAAGCTTGGAGAGCGGGGGCTGCTCCGGGTCGGCTTGCTGGGTTTGGCCTGTTTTCTGGCGCTGGCCTCGCCGGCTTACCTGACCGCCTACCTGAAGACCGGCAACCCGGTGTACCCGTTCTTGAACGCCACCTTTCGCTCGCCGTACTTCGATTCGACCGTCTCGTTGGTCGATCAACGTTTCAGAACCCCGCTCGGGCTCGACACCCTGTATGATGCCACCTTCCACACGCACCACTACCTGGAGAGCCAGGACGGCGCCTTCGGCTTTCAGTACTTGCTGCTGGCGCCGCTGAGCCTGCTGCTGCTCCGGCGGAACTGGCCTTACCTGGGTTGGCTTGCACTTGGGGTATCGGTTGTGTTTTTCGTGCTGACCTTTCAGGTGCAGGCATATCTGCGGTACATCTACCCCGCCTTGCCGCTCTGGATGATCCTGATTGCCCTGACCGCAGCCACCCTGCGCGCCCGCGATTTGCTGCTGTATCGGGCCGTCTTGGGCGCCGCACTGGCCGTGGTCTTTCTCGACCTCTACTTTCTGGCGGCCTCGAACTGGCAGCACAAGGACTTCTGCCTGAACGCCTTGTTCGACCCCGCAGAAGTGGGAAGGTACATCGACACACACGCGCCGGTCAGAAGGTTAGTCGCGTATCTCAACTCAAACCACCCGGACGCGGCGGTGGCCTTTTTCGGGAGGAACCAGATTGCGGGTCTGCGGGGCCAGGCCTATACGAACTTGTGGCACAGCGAAGATTTTCTGCGGCGGCTGCGCAAGGCGGGCTCGGCCAAGGATTGTCTGAAGCTGACCAACGAACTGAGTCTGCGTTACTTCATCGCGCCCAGCAATGCCAGCCGCATGGTCATCCGCGAAGTCGCGGTGGAATCGTTCCTCTCCGAGTTCACGGTTCCAGAATTCACCCGGGGCGAATACTATGTGGCCAGGCTGAAGGAGGAGTACGCCGGCGAGAAAGGCTGGCAGAACGCACCGTCGGAGCAGCGAGCCCCTCCGGTTGCGCTCTCGGGGAGCTATGACGACTACAGCCCGTACATCGCCTATTCGGGGCCGTGGGCGCGCGAGCGAGAGTTCCCGCGCGCCTGCAACGGAACAATAACTCACTCCAATGTCGCCGGGGCCGCGTTCCGCTCTTCCTTCCGTGGCCCCCGGGTGACCTACGTGTACACCAAGGCGTTCAATCGTGGCATCGCTGAGGTAACGATCGATGGCATAAACAAAGGCCGCCTGGATATGTACGCACCGGCCACGATCTGGCAGGCCCAGACCAGCCTGGAGAGCCCGGGAGAAGGAATCCACACACTGATCGTTCGCATCCTGCCGCAAAAGAACCCGGCCTCCCGCGACTTCTATGTAGACCTGGATTGCCTGATCGTGCCGTAGGGGGGACCGGGGCGCTGAAAGCTGGTGTCCTGTCCCGGCTATAAGTTGACACTCCGGGTGGGGCGGCCAATCCTGGCCGCAAGCCGGCCTTCCGGCCGGCTTAGGCCCGCTGGAAAGCGCGCCTGCAGGCTAGAAAGCCCGCCCCACATCGAGGTGAGAACCTATTTGTACGCGATCCACATGGGGCTGACCCAGACCAGCTCGCCGTCGGTCTGCTCACCGCGGACGTAGTAGTAGCCGGTCCTGCCCTTTTCGGCAGCGAGGTCACGCCACACAAAGTCTACCCAGCGCGCGTTGGGCTCGGCGGTGTAGACGTACTGGTTGTTCTTGATGATGTAGACCTTGGCGAAGTCCGTTCGGCCTAGCAGCCTGACCCAGATGGAGGGCGGTTCATCGAGGGTGAACTCCTCGCCCATGAAGTGCTCCCCGCAGCGCACGTCAGCCAGGATGTTATCTGTGGCCCCGTAAACGCGGCGCTTGTAGAGGGCTTCCATGATGCCCTCGCGGGTGGGCGCTGTCACCCACAGGTTGCAGTAAGACATGTGCGTGGAAATGTGATCGCTGGAGGCCTGGAAGCCCAGCCGGTAGCCCTTCTGCAAGGCCAGCGAGACGAAGCCCAGCGGCCGCCAGCCGCCGATGGAATCCTGCTCCCCGGTGGCGGTGCGCGGCGCGCCTGGCATCTCGTAATTCTGGCGGTCCCCCTGGTAGATTTCGACCACCGGCTCCAGCAGCGGATCGTTGTCGCGCCAGTCGGTGCCCATGTCGGTGGCCGAGGTGTGCGAGGCCACGATGCCGCCAAACTGCTTGAGGTAGCGGTACAGCATCTGGGTGTCGGGCGCCGGGCTGGGAGGGGAGTCCACCGGCATCTTGGGGAGCCGGGGGAGCGTTCGAATGCCGCGTTGCGCAAAAACCGGGTTGCGGTGCCCTTCCGGATAGCCCACGCTGCGCTCGTAGGAGAACATGGGAATGTATCTGCCCTCCAGCTTGTAGGCGTCAGTGAGTTTCTGCTGGATCCACCAGTTGTACTCCCGGCCGCCGCCGTTATCGTGATCGCAGCAGCCGCCCCAGTCCATGTAGGCGGCGTCGATCAGGTAGCGATAGGCGTCAATCAGCGGGCCGTCGCGGCCGCCGTCCCCCGAGATCTCGGTATGCCGGTGGAACTCGCCGCGCAGCAACTGAAAATCTTTGCCGCCCACCGAGGTGCGATAGTTGCGCATGCTGGCCACCTGATCGAGTTCGCCAGCCACGTCGTCCTGGGGTGGGGCCACGGTCTCGGTGGGCAGCGCCGTCAGTTGGATGGGCTGCTGGCTCCGCGGCAGGCGCAGTTCGGCTGCGTAGAGGTCGTTGTTGATCCAGTCCCCGGCACGCTTTCCGCCGCCGGGGGTTTGGGATTGCCGGTGATCGGCCGCCGAGACCATCAGTAGCACGCCGGGTGAGGTCACCAACAAGGCGGGGCGGGCATCCAGGATGTTATCGGTATTGGGGAAAATCACCGGGCCGTTCCACTTGGTGCCGTTAAAATAGACCAGGTTCTCAAGCCAAATTGAGCCCACTGGGGAGCGCCCGTTCCCCGAAGCGGCCCGAAAGCCCAGGTAGACCTTCCCGTCGCCGTCCACCGCCAGGCGCGGAAAACTGTTCAGGGCACCCTGGGAAACCCCGATGCGGCGCGCGAAAAGCTGCGCGGTTGGCGGCCCTGGCAGCACGCTTCCCATTGCGTGCGTGGTGGCAAAACCGTTGGCCGCTTGAGGGAAACATTTCACTTGCAGATTGTGCCCCTGGTAGAGGGCCACTCCAGACTTTTCGTAAGCCCCAAAATCTTTTCCCCATTTCACTTCCGAGGCTTCGTAGGCCACCCAGAGCCGGTTCTGCGGGTCGTAGGCGATTGCGCTGCGGGCCTCGAAATACTGGCTCGCGGCCACCGGGGTGGGGGTGTCCATGACGATGCCGACTCCTTCGTCGAAGCGCGCGCGGCGGAAATAGACGTCATAGTCGCCCTTGTCGTAGGTATCCCAGGAGACGGCGATCTCGCCCCTGGGGGCGGCGGCGATGGCGGGATCCCAGTCACTGGCCGGTGACACCGAGACGGTAGCCTCGCTGGTGAAGCTGTCGCCGGTCTGGGCCGCCAGGAGAATCTCGAGATTGTTGTTGCGGTACCCTTGCCAGGCCACCCAGACCCGGCCCCAGATGTCGGTGGTGGCCACAGGATTCAAATCCGGACCCGGGTCATAGGTCAGGCGCAGCCGCGCCGACCATTTGCCCTGTGCGTAAAAGCGCGCGTAGAGGTCGAGGTTGCCGTCCTGGTTGGCCGACCAGAACACCCACACGCGCTGTTGCCGGTCTACCGCTATTGCTGTCCGCATTACGTCCTGCTTGGTCGCGGTGACCGGTATCGGCTCGCTCCACACCCTCTTGGACTTGGAGTAGTTCATCAGGAACACCTGATCGCCGCCCACCGGACGGGCCAGGAAATCGAGGCTCCCCGGATCCTTGCTGAAGGCCCCTTGAGCTTGCGAGCGGTCCCCGTGGACGAACTGGACGTAGCTCACCCAGACGTCGTCGCCGCTTTGGGCCACGGCCGGGAAGTCCTGCTCCTCCTCCGAGGTGGTCAGTTGCTGTGTCACCGGAACCTGCTCGACCAGGACGCGCTTGTTGAGAAAGGGCTTCAGGCTGCCGTAGGTGATCTCCTCAGCGGTGAACGAGAAGCTGCCCTGAAGGGTCTCGACGGAGAACCTGGCGGCGGGATCGGCAAACGTGGCGGTTACCAGGAGGCCGTTCTCCAGCAATGGCCCCTGCGTCTGGTTGCCGGTGGCCGGGCCGTAGCGCGTGGAGACTTTCCAGTTGGAGCGCTGGTCGGTGGTATCCTGGCCGCTGAAGCGCCACCCCTGGATGCTCAGGATCTGGCCGCTGGAGAGCGTGACGCGCCCATCCCAGACCGCCGGCGCTTTGTCTCCATTGCCGAAGACGATCAGATGCGAGCGCGCCTCGGGCATGGTCACCTCGCCGGAAGAGGGGCTCTGCTGGTACTGGGAGTAGAGTGACAACGCCGTCACCACGGCGACCATCACGATCAGCAACAAGAGCCAGGACCGGCGTCGCACCATCAACCTCCCGCAGGGAAATCGACCCCTCAGTCTTAATAACACAGGGCCGAGCGGAGAGTTGGCAGAATCCGGCTGTTCCGGGGACTGGGTCCAGCGGGATCCCGGATGAGCCGCCCTTATTTTGTGCGGCAGATCCCCGCACCGGCGCCGATCGCTGCCCCTCTCAGCGGCGGAGGCGGGATTATTGGCTGTGCAACCCTCTGGGTGTATAGTGGCTCTCGTTGGCCATTTATGAAAGGAGGATTTATGAAACAGTGGAGTCTGATCCCGCTAGTGGCGTGCTTGCTGGGCGCCGCCGCCCAGGCTGCTACCTGCACCACGACCGATTACAGCGGCCTCACCGCAGCACTCATCAATCCGCAGGTGGTCAGTGGCACCGTGGACGCTACAGGGTGTGACGTGGCAGTCTACTTCAATCTGGGCAAAGGCCTGGTCAAGAACGCCAATATTTTCGGGGCGAAGCGGTACGGTGTCTTTGTCAATGGTGATAGGAACGATGTTTCAGTGGATGTGTTGGACAACCTGATTCACGACATCCTCTCGATCTCGTCAACCGGTGCGTGGCGCGGGGTAGGCATCTATTACCGTGCCTTTCAGACCGGCAAAGCACGCGGGGGGATCAGCGGGAACAAGATCTTCAATTACCTGCAAACTGGGATCATTGCCAGCGGCGTGGGCACAAAGGTGGACGTCAGCGGCAACACGGTAACGGGACTGGGACCGGTGATTTTCATCGCGCAGTACGGCATTCAGATCGGCCACGGCGCCAGCGCACAGGTGATGCGTAACTCGGTTTCGGAGCACCGCTACACTGGGGAGGCTACGGTGGCCGGCGGAATCCTGGTGCTGGGCGGCCCGTATTACGGAACCCCTTACACCGAGGGGACACAGATCGTGGGGAACACGCTGGTCAACAATGACATCGGCGTGTGGCTGTCTAACAAGGCTACGCGCATACTGCCCCCTCTGACCGCCACCAACATCAAGGTGGTCAACAACGTGATCACCAACGACGGGCTCGAAAACCACTGGACCGGAAACCCTCCCTGGGTGGGCTACCAGGTCGGCGTTCTGGATGTCGGCAACAACGACAAGATCATTGCCAACACGATCTCCGGAGCAGGGTACGACCCGGCGGCCAATCCGGGTGCCTTCACCGTGGTCATCGACGCGGACCCGACGGCCACCAATCGCCCTAAGGTCCACGCCAACGAGTGAGCCGGGCTACTTTCGGGGAAGCAGCCCACCCCGCCGTTGGCGTAGCCCATCAGATGCGCGTAACGGGTCGGACAGGCCGCTTTCACCCGCTGGCCAATGGAAGAGTCTCCGCATGTTCACCAGCCAGTTGGTCGTCAATGGAACAGTGCGGCAGAGGGGCATTGTACGTGCGTTCCAGGCGCCGCTGGCTTCTTCCGGCCACCGCGGCGGCTGGGGCCGGGGGTTCTCACCGCCGAGGTGCAGCGCTACCAGGAACTGGAGAAAACACCGCATCGATACCCTCAAGATGCTTGCGTATCGGGCAGAGACCAGCATGGCCTCAACCGTGCGCGAGAACTTGGCGCGTTCCGATGACGCCCGGGCGTTGCTGCGACAAGCGCGCCAGGCAGGCACGCCAGGATCCAGGTTCTTCGAACATTCGCCATCGCAGCCCCTCTCTCGATCCAGTGGTGTCCCTCACGAAACAAGAAAGGCCGCCGTCAGGGGTCGGATGCCTTTGACGACAGCCCCCGAGTACTTCGGTCAGCGCTACTTCATCATTAGGCGTGCACCGATCGCAATTCGTTTGGTGCGATCATCACGGAGCTTCATTCGTAGCGCAGCGCGATCATCGGATCCACCCTGGTGGCCCTGCGTGCGGGGATATAGTCGGCCAAGAGCGCCACTGCCGCCAGCAACACCGAAACCGCCGCGAAGGTGAGCGGGTCGGTGGGCTTGACGCCGTACAGAAAACTGGCCAGCACGCGCGTCAGCGCCAGCGCGCCCCCCAGTCCGATCCCTACCCCGATCAGCACCAGGGTCATGCCCTGCCGGATCACCATCCGCAGCACGTCGCCCCGCCTGGCGCCGAGCGCCATGCGCACTCCGATTTCGTGCGTCCGCTGGGTGACCGAGTAGGCCATCACGCCGTAGATCCCGATGGCCGCCAGCAGCGTGGCCGCGGAGGCGAACACCACGAGCAGGAACATGTTGAAGCGGCGCGGCGCCATGGATGTGCTGATCACCTGCTCCATGGTCCGCACCTGGGTGACGGGCTGCTCCGGATCGAGTGCCCGCACCTGGGCCCGCACCGCGGAAGTCAGCGCGGACGGCGCCATCGCGGCGCGCACTGCGATCTGCCAGGTGCGCCGGTGCTCAGCTTGCCAATACGGTTCGTAGGTGTGCGGCTGCGTCTCCATCTCCAGCGCGGCCTGCTTGACGTCGCCCACCACCCCAACCACGGTCAGCCAGGGCGTCTCGGTCTGCCGGGCGCCCCACTTCAGCCGCTTGCCGATGGGATCTTCGCCCGGCCAGAAGCGCCGCGCCATGCTCTCGGAAAGGACCACCTCGCGCGGAGCGTCCGGCCGCTCCTGTTCCCTGAAATACCGGCCTCTCTTCAGCGGGATTCCGAGGGCTTCGAAGTAGTCACCCCGCACCGCGGTGTGGTAGATCACGGGGAACTTCCCGGCCTCGGGTTCCGGACGGTCCTCGGCGCTGAATGCCCGCAACCAGCTCCCCTCCAGCGGCAGGTCAGTCCCGGCCCCCACCGCTTTCACGCCCGGCTGGGATTGCAGCCGTTCCAGCAGGCGTTGGAAAAAGGCCCGTACCTGCTCCGGCTGGGCGTACTTCGAGGGTGCCAGCGAAACCGACATGGTCAGCACCTGCTGCGGCCGGAAACCGGGATCCGTCTCCCGTAGATGGATGAAGCTCCGCACCAACAGGCCGGCGCCGGCCAGCAGCACCAACGCCAGCGCCACTTCCGAGATGATCAGAGCGCCGTGCAGGCGGCTCCGGTGCACCCCCGCCGCCGAACCCCTCCCGCCCTCTTTGAGTGTCTCATTCACCCTGGTGCGGGTAGCCGCCACCGCAGGCCCTGCGCCAAAAACCAGGCCGGTCGCCAGCGACAGCGCCAGCGTGAAACCCAGCACCTGGAGATCGACCGCGATCTCCTGCGATCGAGGAATGCTTCCCGGAATCACGGCAACCAGCAGGTCGGTCCCCCAATAGGCCAGCAGCAGCCCCAAGGCCCCGCCGAGTAACGCTAGCAAGGCGCTCTCGGAGAGCAACTGGCACACCAGGCGCAGGCGGCTGGCCCCCAACGCCGTGCGGATGGCGATCTCCTTCTGCCGCGCCGCGGCCCGCGTCAGCAGCAGGTTGGCCACATTCGCGCAGGCGATCAGCACCACGAATCCGACGGCCCCCAACAGCACCAACAGGAGAGTGCGCACACCACCTA
Source organism: uncultured Acidobacteriota bacterium (assembly GCA_963725415.1). Classification (GTDB taxonomy): domain Bacteria; phylum Acidobacteriota; class Terriglobia; order Bryobacterales; family Bryobacteraceae; genus CAVRZY01. The sequence continues at coordinate 63,242 of CAVRZY010000246.1, forward strand.
CCACCTGCTCGCGGTACGGGACCACCGACGCCTCCAGATTGAAATCCTTGCGCACGTCCGGCGGAAACAGCTCTTGAATGCGCCGTGCAATAGCCATCACGTCGGCGTTTGCCCGTACCAACGTGACTCCGGGTTTCAGGCGCGCAATGACGCTGTTGTTGAAATTATCCCCGCGGACGCGCAGCTCTTCGGGAGTGAAGGCCATGGGCAGCCACAGCTCCGCCGGCTCGGAGTGGAACTGCGGCCCTCGCAACGGGAATTCAAAGCGCGGCGGCATCACGCCAATGATGGTGTAGGGTTTGCGATCCAGCGCGACCGTTCTGCCCACCACCCCGGGATCGGCCCCGAACCGTCGCCACAGCCCGTCGCTCAGCACCGCCACCAGATGGCCGGGCTGGTCTTCCTCCCGAGCAAAGACGCGCCCCAGCGCCGGCTGAACCCCCAGCAGCGGAAACAGATCCGCGGAAACCCGCGCCGCACGGACCCGCTCGGCTTCTCCTAACCCGGAAAGATCGTAAGAGGTCGTCCGGAAGGCCCCCAGTTCCTCGAACACGTGATTCTGCCGCTCATAGTCGAGCACATCCGGAGCGCACACCGGGATCGAGCGGACCCCCAGCTTCGGAATGCCTTCCTGGAGCAAGACCAGACGCCCGGAATCCTTGAACGGCAAGGGGCGCAGTAGAACCGTGTTCACCACGCTGAAGATAGCCGTGTTCGCGCCGATTCCCAACGCCAAGGCCAAGACCGCCACCGCGGTGAAGCCCGGGCTTTTGCCCAGCATGCGCACACCGTACCGAAGGTCCTGAGTGAATTGGCCCATAACAGACACGTACGATCTAACAGCCATCCGCGTTCACTCGTATCTCAACGCCACCATGGGGTCCACCCTGGTGGCCCGGCGCGCGGGCAGCCAGGCGGCTGCCAGGGCTACCAGAGTTAACAGCACCGCCACCGCAACAAAGGTTGCCGGATCGATCGCGTTCACTCCGTACAACTGGCTTTTTAGGAATCCGGTCAGGCCGGCCGCCCCGGCCGATCCCGCCAGCACGCCCAGCAGGCTGAGCCGGAGCACCTGCCCTACCACCAGGCGCGCCATCTCGCGCTTCTGCGCCCCCAGCGCCATGCGGATGCCGATCTCGCGCGTCCGCCGGCTCACCGAGTAGCTCACCACTCCGTAAATGCCCACCGCCGCCAGCAGCAGAGCCACGCCGGCGAAGCCGCCCAGCAGGATCATCGTGAAACGCCGCTGGGCCAGCGAAGTCGCCAGCTCCTGCTCCAGCGTGGTCACGTCGAAAACGGCCAGATTCCCATCCAGCGACCAGATGTCTCGTTGGATTCCCGGCGCCAGCCGCATCGGCATCAGCGGCAACGGTTATCTCGATATCCATGCACTTGATGAGGTTAGGAATAAAACGAGGACAGATGTAGAGATAGCGATCAGCACAGAGGAGAAGATTAAAAAGGCCATTGACCAGCACTATGGATTGATGCGACAATGCTCATTGTTCTCTGGCAATTTGTAAGCGGAGATGTAAGGTGGAGTGTCCCGGAGCCTTCGGCCGGCCCGCCGACCGCCGCCCGCGGGGCTATGCTCGCCGCGTGAGAGACTCCGGCGCGCGCCCCATCGACCATCCCACTGGCCCCCACTTCGAGCCGGGGCGTCCCGCGCCCGGCGCGGCAGCCGGGGAGGTGGTCCTGACCGGCGCCGACCTGACCGTGGGCGACGTCGAGGCCGTGGCCCGGGGAGGTGCGCGCGCTGCCCTCGACCTCCACGCGCGGGCCCGGATGGAGGAGGCGCGGGCCGTCGTCGACGCGCCTCGTCGCCGCCGGCGAGGTCGTCTACGGGATGACGACGGGCTTCGGCGACCTCGCCACCACGTACATCCCGCCGGCGGATGCGCGTCGGCTCCAGGAGAACCTGCTCGTCAGCCACGCCGTGGGCGTGGGCCCGTCGCTGCCGCGCGACGTCGTGCGGGCGATGCTCCTCCTCCGGGCGAACACGCTGGCGCTCGGGGCACTCCGGCTGCCGGCCGGACGTCGTGGATCGCCTGCTGCGACTTCCTGCGAGCTCGGCATCCACCCGGTCGTGCCCGCCAAGGGGAGCGTGGGCGCGTCCGGGGACCTCGCTCCGCTGGCCCACCTCGCGCTGCCGATCATCGGGCGTGGCGAGGTGGAGCTCGGCGGCCACGTCATGCCGGCGCTGCTGGCCCTGCGGGAGGAGGGCCTGGAGCCGCTCGTCCTGGAGGCGAAGGAGGGCCTGGCGCTCCTCAACGGCACCCAGCTGATGAGCGCCATCGGTGCGCTGCTCCTGGCCGACGCCGACCGCCTTGCCCGGACGGCCTAGCGTCGCGGCGGCCCAGTCCGTCGAGGCGCTGCTCGGGACGGACGTCGCGTACGCGGCGGCCTACCAGCTGGCGCGCCCGCACCCCGGCCAGGCGAGGTGGCCGCCGAGCTGCGCCACCTGCTCCGCGACTCCGGGCTGATGGCGCGCCACCACGGCTCGGCCCACAAGGTCCAGGACCCGTATTCGCTGCGCTGCGTGCCGCAGGTCCACGGCGCGGTCCGCGACGCCCTCGACTACCTCCGCCGCGTCCTCGACGTCGAGATGAACAGCGGCAACCGACAACCCGCTCATCTTCCCGGAGGGCGGGGTCGGCCGACGCCGACGCGGCCGCGACCGGCGGCGGGCTCGTCATCTCCGGCGGCAACTTCCACGGCGAGCCGATCGCCCTCGCGCTCGACTTCGCGAAGCTCGCGATCGCCGAGCTCGGCTCGATCAGCGAGCGCCGGATCGCGCTGCTGCTCGACGCCCGCCTCAACGGCGGGCTGCCGCCGTTCCTGGCGCGGGCGAGCGGCCTCAACTCCGGGATGATGATGCTCCAGTACACGGCCGCCGCGCTGGTCTCGGAGAACAAGGTCCTCGTCCACCCCGCGTCGGCCGACTCGATCCCGACGTCGGCGAACCAGGAGGACCACGTCTCGATGGGCGCGACGGCGGCCCGCCACGCCGCGCGAGGTGCTGCGACAACGTCGAGCGGATCCTCGCGCTCGAGCTGCTCGTGGGAGCACAGGCGCTGGACCTGCGGCGCGACCTCGTCGCCTCGGCGCGCGGGCTGCCGCCGGCGGAGGCGCCAGAGGCCGGGGCCGGGGTGGCGGAGGCGCATCGGCGGATCCGGGGCGTCGTCGCGCGGCTCGACCGGGACCGCGAGATGGGCCAGGACATCGAGGCCGTGACGCGGCTCGTGCGGGCCGGAGGGCTCGTCGACCTCGTGGACGCCTGACCCGGACCGACGGACGACGGACGGCGCGGTGCTGGAGTACCTCGCGACAGGCGCCGTCCTGGGCCTCGCGGCTGGCTTCGCGCCCGGCCCCCTCATGGCCCTGGTGCTGGCCCAGTCCATCCGCTATCGGGACCCGCGAGGGGCAGAAGGTCGCGCTGGCGCCCCTGATCACCGACGTCCCGATCGTGCTCCTCGCGACAGCCCTCGTGGCCGCGGCGGCCGAGGCGGCGCTAGGCCTGCTCGGTGCGATCTCGCTCGCCGGCGCCGTCTTCGTCGCCTACCTCGGGGTCGAGTCGATCCGCACGACCGGCGTCGCGGCCGGGCGGCCGGACGAGGCGCCGCGCTCCTGGACGCGGGGCGCGGTGGTCAACGCGCTGAGCCCGCACCCGTACCTGTTCTGGATCACGGTCGGGGCGCCGACGCTGATCCGGGCCTGGACGGACGGCCCGCGGCCGCCGCGGGGTTCCTGGTCGGTTTCTACGCCTGCCTGGTCGGCGCGAAGATGCTGCTTGCCGTCGTCGCCGGGCGGTCCGGGGGCGGCTCTCCGGCGGCGCCTACCGCGGCCGTGATGGTCGTGCTGGGCGGCCTGCTGCTGCTGTTCGCCGTCCGCCTGGCGATCGAGGGACTCCGCCTGCTGGGGTGCGACGGCTCTGAGCGTGCGCCGTCACGAACCGTTGGGGGACCAACAGACCGGTCAGCCCCGCAGGCGCTTCCGGATCGCGCCGATGCCGAGGAGGCTCGCCCCGACGGCCAGCGCCTGGCGCCAGGTCCAGCCGAAGCCCCTGGATCATCCGGCCCGGCGGCCAGGGGCGAGCCGTCTGCGGGAGCGATCCGGATGAGCGGCACAAAGCGAGACGCATTCGAGGATCCGCTCGTCGGTGGAGGTCGGCGGGAAGCAGCCGATCATCGCCCCCGGCAGCGCCATGGAGCGGCAGAGGGGCGGGATGATCCGGGCCCGGGTGCTCGGGTCGCGTGCCTCGGTCGCGAGCGCCGCGATCGGCGGGCGGCCGGGGAGAAGGAGCTCACGCGCGGGTCGTCGAGGACGTTGCGGTACCAGAGGTCGCGGGGCCGTACCCGGCCATCACCCAGGCAGCCCCGTCCATCACGAGATAGCCCAGCGGCGTATGGCGCGGGAGGCCGGAGCGGCGGCCGATGGTCGTGACCAGGCACTGCCAGCCGGTGACGGGGTTGCCGAGCCAGGCGGCCAGGCCGGCCCGGTGCACCTGCACCACGGCGTAGCGGTTGGCGTACCGAAAGAACGTGCGGCTCGCGTCGGAAGCCGTCTTGAGGCCCGCTGAGATCGGGCGGCGTGGTGAGCGTGCCGGCCAGGGGAGGAGTGGAGGCGTCGGAGGGGAGCGCGGCAGGCGGTTCGGCGGTCGCGGTCATGGCGCGAGGATCGCCCGCGCTGGCCGTGCTGCCAGTGCCGCCTGTCCCAAGGACGAGCGGATGGTCCAGGCGCGGGCGCCGCCACCGCGGCCACCGCGGCGGCGTACGATCGGAGCCATGGACCGGATGCGCATCATCGACATCACGGAGGCGGCAGCGTTCGGCCTCCTCCCGCCGTGGCTGATGCGTCGTTTGATCACCGTAGTGCGATTACCGGGAGGATGCCGACCGGGGTCGAAGGCGCACCGGGCAAGTGGCTGCGGGCCGGGGAGGGACCCGGGAACAAGGCGTCGCCGCCGGTTCTTTCATTAATATATTGAGGATGTCGAGCAACTCGGCGGCTGATTTTTCCCAGCAATACTTCGCGGCTTGCACGTAACCTTTCTCTATCAATCATTTTGTCCCTCTTCTCATCCAGTATCGTGCGTATTTTTTTCGCAATGTCATCCACCATGTACGGGTTAAAGAACAAGGCAGCTTCGCCCAGGATTTCTGGCATAGCCGGCGCGAACGAGGATGCGACAGGGCACCCGCAGGCCATCGCTTCCAGCGGCACCAACCCGAAGGTTCGAGTCAAACTCGGGAAGACAAGCAGCTCGGCAAAACCATACCATGCTGATAATTCGTTCGGCTTGTTTACAGGCCCCGGGCAGATGACACTACCTGAAAGCCCGAATGTGTCGATTGCCGTTTGCAGTTGCGCATCCGTCATACCATATTTCCCGTACTTCCCGCCAACGACAACCAATTTGAGGTTACGGTGTTGCGGGAGTAGTGACCACCTTGCAGAAGGCCTGAAACAACCGTGTGACGTTCTTGTTGCCCTCGGTCCCGCCAACATACAAGATATATTTTTCGGAAATCGGCCGAATTGTGATATCTGTTCTTTTTAATCTCTGGATCTACCGCGTTATTAATGACATGGACGTACCGCTCGTTAAAACCATAAACCAGCTGACTGATCGTCGCGGTCGACTGTGACGAACACCAACCGATCTCCAACTCTGACCCTGAAATTGCGCAGGCGCGCCTCGATCGCATCGAGTAGCCTGTGACTGAATGAAGCGATGACGGTGGTTCGCAAGAAAATAACCGTTGGCACTGGCTTCACCGCCCAGAAATGGTCCTGCAGGAAAACAAAGACATCAAGATGATCTCGCAGAACCCGTAATGGGAGCAGGACGTTGACCCATGGGATTAACGGCCGCGTCTTGAGATGTGACCAGACGAAATTGACACCAAGCGATATTTCGGTGGGCTGTTCAAATGGGGCATAAATAGAATACTGATTAGCCCGGTCAATCGCAGAGAGGCCGAGGATGAGGTTGCGAATGCTTCTCGAAGGACCACGCCAACCCAAGACGGAAGTCCCATCAATGCCGATTCTCACGATATCCCTTCCATTGGCACTGTGCCTTCAGCAGTGGCAGCAAGACCCGTAGGCCAATTGTGGTAATTGTCCCGTTGGCACGCTCGTTTACTATTCGCACAGTGCGGTAGGTCATCCATCGTAATAGCGCAGAGTAGATTGCCCGCTTCAGCAGGTTCATGCTATTCCGCGCACACTTCGTTTAGTAGAAATGAACGGCGAAAAGAGTGGGCGTGCGTCCGGCACTGTGGAGGTGATATTATAGGACCACGAAGATCGGCCACGTTCCATTTCTTTCTTCACAAATCCATCGACCGACTCATCATGCATATGGTGCCCGGCAGCTAGCTCGGAAAAAATCATTTTAATCCCCTTTCGGGCTTAGCGTGTGTCCCCACGGTATCCTCACCCCCATACCAGGTGAATGATTTTCGTCCAACCTGCTGGTGTCAAGCAGCAAGTGTTTTCGCCCATTGACACATTCGCCGTCTTGAAGAACGTGTATGGTAGTTGCTGGTGCCTGTGGCTGCATTTCCTCAAGGCACCAAATGTGATGCTGGTTCAAAAACCGGTTGATGAGAGTCGGTGGATTG
>CAVRZY010000247.1:0-16331 GCA_963725415.1 uncultured Acidobacteriota bacterium
GTCCCTTTCCGGGCGAAGGAGCCTCGTCTGCCTAGTCGTCCTCCTCCGAAGCTCACGCCTTCGACGAAGACGGCATCCGCCTGCTCGCCAAGTCCAACGGGGCCTGGTTCTCTACAGACGGAAAGAAGCCCTGGTCGAAGCCTCCGATGCGAAACCAGGAACGCTTCAACTTTTCTCCCGGCTATCGGGCTTACCTTGAAGCCCAGAACGCGGGACCTACGAAAATATTCCGATGTTCCGCAACGTGAAGGGCGTCGGTACGAGTTCCCTGATCGTGAACGGCGCGGTCGCATTTGAAACCGTACCTTCCGCCGGCCGCGATGAGGCGGCTTCGCCGATATTCTCCAATGGGCGGAGATACGGACGGCGGGAATTGGCCATCGTCTTCGACCTCATCGACGATGCCGAAGGCTTGCCGGGAGTGCTGGAATCGCTCAGGCGCTTCGGGATAAGGGCTACATTCTTCCTGAACGGAGAAATTCATCCGCCGACATCCCGCGGCCGCGAAGGAGATCGAAGATTCGGGACACGAAGCCGCGTCCCTCTTCTTCGCCCCGATCGATCTCACCGATGCCCGCTACCGCATCGACGCGATTTCATCAAACGGGGACTGGCACGCAACGAAGACGAATATTTCAACGCGACCGGCGGCGAATTATCCCTGCTCTGGCATGCGCCCTACTATAGCGCCTCCCGCGAGCTCGCCGCCGCCGCCGCCGAAGTGGGCTACACCACGATAGGCCGGGACATCGATCCCCTGGACTGGATTACCCGCGCGGACGCCCGCCGCAGTCCCGGCGCCTACAAGTCGGCCTCCCGTATCGTGGACGAAATCTTCGCGGCCAAGGCGCCGGGCTCCATCATCCCGATCCGCTTGGGCATTCCGCCTTCCGGCCGCGACGATTACCTGTACAATCGCTGGACGTACTCGTGGACGCCCTGGTGCGCGCAGGTTATGAACCCGTAACCGTCTCCACATTGATGGAACACGCCCGCTGACGGGTACGTCCGCTGATAGGTGCGCCCTGCCGGGCGCACCAAAAAAGCCCGCGCGAGGTGCGCGAGCGGATAACGCGGAACGGGAAGCGGGTCGGAGCCTAAAAATTCGATCGGATTCTTCTACGCGACCGTAGCGGCGAACCTCTGTGGTTTCGTAGATGAAGCCGGTCTTGACGCAGATTTCGAACAGATGGCGATCCATGAATTTCTCGACGACCTTGTCGTACCTTCCCTCACCCTCACGACGCGTACTTCATAGCCATCGTCGGTTTCCCGGAGGACGTCGAGGAATTCCACTCGTCCCGATTCGCATTTGATGCAATAGCGTTTCATGTCATCCTCCTGATGCTTCAAGTATCGGAGGACCGGGCGGCCGGATTTAGCTATTCCCGCTTCCTTCCCTGCGGACGTATACTGCATCCGCCATGGCAAGCGATGCGCACGCCCACCCTTACGACCTGCTCCTACGTGACGGGGCGGCCGAAAACCTGAGACGTTCTCTCCGTACGGCCTGCGCCGCCAGCGCATGGAGCGAAAAAGAATTCATGTATCATGAGGAGCTGTCCCGCGCGGCCGTACGGGACGGCGCTCCGTTGCTGGTCGTGCTTGGCGTGCATCCCCAATTGGCGGCCGAATCCGCCGATGAATGCGCGGTTTCGCTCGAGTTCCTGGCTGGCCTCGTCCAGGCAACAGGCTTGGCGCGGTCGGGGAGATCGGTATGGACCTGTACGGCGAGCGATACCGGGAGACGGAAAGGGAACAGGAACGCTTGTTCGACGCCCAGCTCGAGCTTGCAGTCGAGGGAAGGCTTCCCGTAGTCCTCCACTTGCGCAGGGCGACCGATCGCGTCTTCGCCCGATCCCGAATCCTCGCCCGGCTTCCGTCGGTCATCCTGCATTCCTTTTCCGGTACCTTTGCGGAAGCCATGGCGCTCCTGGACCGCGGCATCACGGCCTATTTCTCCTTCGGGACTCCGATCGCGCTGAACCACAAGAAGGCAAGGGAGGCTTGCTGCCGGCATCCCCCTGGAGCGATTGCTCGTGGAAACCGACGCCCCGTACCAAGCATTCGGCGTGCCTACTGGGCGCCGCCGCATTCAGGGCAGAATTTCGCCGCCCCTGGAATCGGCTTGCCGCAATTCATGCAGAACTTGGTGGCCGCCGAGGCTCCGGCTGCGCCGCCCGCCGCTGGCGCGGCCGCCTCGCCGGGCGCCGGCGGCTTGATGGCGCTCATCATGCTCTGTGCCATGGCCAGCCCGGCCCCCAGGCCTACGCCCACCCCGGCCGCCCCGCCGCCTTCGTTGGCGGCCGCGATCGGCAGCGACTGCGCCACCTGGAATTGCGTGTAGCGGCCCATGTCGCCCACCATGGTCATGCCGATGCGCTGGTCGAGCAGTTTCTGAAGCTCTTCGGGCAGCGAGAGGTTCTCCACCACGAAGGTATCCAGCGCCAGGCCCAGGTCGCTGAACACCGGCTGCAACTGCTCGCCGGATCTTCTGCCCCAGCTCGATCTGGTTGGCCGCCATGTCCAGGAAGGGGACGTTGCTCTCCGCGAAGGTGTCGGACATCCGGCCGACGATGGTGTTGCGGAGCTGGCCCTCCAGGTCGGCCACGTGGTAGATCTCCTGCGTGCCGCTCACCTTGGTGTAGAAGGTGCGCGGATCGCTGATCCGGTAAGAATAAATGCCATAGCCGCGCAGCCGGATCGCGCCGAACTCCTTGTCGCGGATGGTCACCGGAGTCGCCGTGCCCCAGCGTTGATTGACCTGCAACCGCGCCGAGAAGAAGTAGACGTCGGATTTGAACGGCGACTGGAACATCTTGTCCCAGTTCATCAGGTTGGTCAGCAGCGGCAAGGTGTGCGTGTTCAGCGTGTACAGGCCCGGCGCGAAAACGTCGGCCACCCGGCCCTCGTTGACGAACAGGGCCCACTGCGATTCGCGCACGGTCAGCTTGGCCCCGTTCTGAATCTCCATGTCCCGCATCGGGAAACGGTAGGCCAGCACCGCCTCTTCGGGCTCCGTCCAATGGATGACGTCGATGAACTGCTTGGCCAGGAAATCGCGTATGCTCATGCAAGCCTCCAGTCCTAACTTACTCTATCACCAATGTATGGCAGAGCGGGCTGGATCAGACCCGTCCGGACACCCGCTAGGCGTCCAGATCGTAGGCGGTCTTCAGCCAGCGCTTCACATCGTCGTCGATTTCAGCGCGCCTGGCGATCGGGATTCTGAGGCGCACGCGGTCCTTCTCGTTGGTGCCGGGGATGTCGAGCAGCCGCCCAGTGGGCTTGACATCGGGCAGCGCCAAGCCCAGATCGATTCGCGTGTTCGTGGCTGGCTTGATCCAGGCGAACTGGCGCCGCCGCTTGAGCGTCACCTGGGTGCGGCAGGGCCAGACCGTCACATCCGTGCCCAGTCCCTTGGCGAGCTTCACCAATTGCCCATAGATAGGGTGCAAGCCGGCCTTGGGACCGGCGAACATGGCTTCGATCAGAGCCTCACCCTGATGGTAGTCGGTTCCCTTGCCCTCGGCCTGAGAGGCCACCAGCCCCGCGGCAACCGTGCCGAGTTGGTGATGCGTCTTGAGCCATTCGACGCGCTCCGTCCGAGTGCCTGGCCCGGACTGTTGGACGATCCGGACCCATTCTTCAAATGTCTTCCCGCTTTTCCGCTGCAAACCGGCCCTGATGGCGTCCTGCATTTCGCCAGGTGTCTTTGGCATTCATCAACCTCCCTCAGTTAGCAGCCCGTGGATAAACTGACAATGCGCGAATTTCGGGGACAGGCGACGAAACTCCCTGTCGAGGCGGCCATTCAAAGAAGGGGCACTTAGCCGAGGGGGTTTCCTTGCCTCTCTCGAAAATCTCTCCATTCCCATCTGCACCAACCCGCGTGATTCGGGGACTGGCGCGAATGTCGCCGCCTTTGCGAAATTCGTGGCCTGTACCCGAATTACCCCCCGCACTGACCCGCGTAATTCGGCGAGCGGCGCGAATCTCCCCATTTTCATCTGGGCCGGTGAGGTCTACCTCATGGAGGCCTGTCCCCGAAATTCCCTCCGCCGACCGGTCCGCCGCACTTTATCCACGGGCTGTTAGGGCTCCTTGTGCGGTCACAGGGGCGGACCAGCCGGCGCCCGCGCCTGGAGCGCCGCGAGCTGTCCCTGGCGGGCGTAGTCGATGGCCTCTGCCAGGATGCGCGCGGCTTCTTGCGGGGCGTGGAAACCGGTCGAGTTCTCGGCGTTCACAAAATCCACCCGCCACTGCCCTCTGCGCTGGAGCGTGAGGGCCGCTTCCAGCTTCGGGTCCGGTACGCCGGCCGCGCGCGCCGCCTTGATCTCGTCCAGCAACGCGAGCAGCGCGTCTTCGGCGCGCGACAGCAGGGCCGCGTTGCGGTCCTGGATGATTTCGACACGCGCCTTCATCTCCTCGGCCGAGAAGGGGTGGCAGGTCAGGCAGGCGCGCTCGAGATTGAGCACGGGACTGCGCACGTGGTGGTCGCTGATCTTGACAGCGCCCTGCCGCAGGTAGGGCATGTGGCAGTCCGCGCAGGCCACCCCGCTGCGCGCGTGCACGCCCTGGTTCCACAGCTCGAATTCCGGATGCTGCGCCTTCAGCACCGCGGCCCCCGTCTCGGCGTGCTTCCAGTCGCTGAACTTGAGTTCGTCATAGTAGGCCTCGATCTGTTCGACCTTCAGGCCCTTGGCCCAGGGATAAGTCACGATCTTGTGATCTCCGGCGAAGTAGTACTCGACGTGACACTGGCCGCACACGAAGCTCCGCATCTCCTGGCGCGTGGCCATGGTGTTGGGATAGTAGTTCTCGATGCCCTGCGCCTTCTTGTAAGCTTTGATGCCGATCAGAAAGCCGGGCCGCGTCACCCGGATCTGCATGGTCTTGGGGTCGTGGCAGTCGATGCAGGCGATAGGATGATCCACCAGCTTGCGCGCCTCGGCGAAGCTCATCGAGGAGACGATCTCAAATCCCTTCAGGATGTCCCCGCCGCCCATCTTGCGGTAGGTGGGGATGATCGAGGCGTGGCACTGGAGGCAACTGCCCGGTTGGGGACGCTGCTTGGTGCGCTCGGTCTGGTCCTGGTCTTTCAGGGAATAGGCGTGGCCGCGGTCCTCGCGGTAATCGAGAGCGAAAGCGTAACCGGCGAAGATGCGCTTCAGGCGCGGGTCCTTCTCCAGTCGGGAGAACGCTTCGCTCCCGCCGTACTTGGTGCGTTGTGTATCCACGGTGCGCTTGAAGCCGTCGTACTCGCGAGGGAAGTCCTTTCCCCACTCGGCGGGGTCCACGGTATCCTCGGTCAGTTTTGCCAGCTCCAGATGCGTCACCAGCGCTTCCCGCTTGCGCTCGCTGATGTTCATAAGCAGCATGGTTACCAGGAAGGTAGCCGCCGCCACCGCCGCGCTCAGCCCGATGTAAGTCCAGCGAGATGGTTTCACGAACTGCCTACCTCCTCGGGCCGTGCCCCACGCCGGCGTGGCAGTGGACGCAGCTCAGCCCCCCGATCTCATCGACGATGTCCTGGTGACAGCGCACGCAGTTCACCTGCAACCGTTCGCCGTTCACCGCCCGAATGCGGATCGGCTCATGGAAGTTCTGAAGGGTGAATTTCATGGAATGATTCCAGCCGTTGTCGGCCTTGGTGACCAGCTTGGGGATCAGCGCGTGCGGCGTGTGGCAATCGTTGCACACCGCCCGCGCATGGTGGCTCGAGTTCTGCCAGGAGTCCAGGTGGTCCCGCATGATATGGCAATTGGCGCAGGCGTTGGGATCGTTGCTGAAATAGGAATACCCCTGCGCATACACGAAGGTGTAGACTCCCAGGCCAACCATCGACCCGGCCAGCACGCTCAACAGCGCCGGCAAGCCCCAGGCCGCTTTCCTCACCTGTCCCATTGTAGGAAATCTCCGGACTTCGCGGCGCGACATCCCTCACGGGCGAAGGCGCCCGAACCGTTCCGCCCACTGGATGCGGCCGGTCATCTCACCAGAAGGATGGAGGGTGATAGAGTCAAAGAAAGCGCTGGTTACGCATGGTGCGTTATGCGAGGAGCGTAATATGAAGAACCCGTTCCGATACGGCGGCGTTGTGGGCGGTGCCGCGTTCTGCAACCGTAAGAAAGAACTCCAAGACCTCTTGCGGGCGATGGAGAATAGCGAAAAGGTTTTCATCTATTCCGAGCGGCGCCTGGGCAAGACCTCGCTGGTTCGTTCCGCGCTCCAGGGACTCCCCAAGCGACAGTACTGCACCGCGTACGTGGATCTGTGGCCCACGGATGGCGAGGACTCATTTATTGCGGCTACTGCGAGGGCGATCGCAGAATCGAACAGATCGCCGATGAACACATCCGGGGCGTCTGTTCGCTGACTCAGGGTCATCCCTTCTACACTCAACATCTGTGTCATGTTCTATGGGAACTTTGCGAACCAAGGGGGCGCGTGAGCCAGGATTTGATCGGTGCTGCGCTGGACATGCTGCTCGAGCGGGAAAGTTACGCGTACACGGCCCTGTGGGATTCTCTGGCGATGAACCAGCGGCGCCTCCTGAAGGCTCTGGCGTCTGAGAACAGAAAGGTGAAGCCCTTTTCCGCCAGCTTCGTTCGGCGCCATGGGCTGGGCTCAGCCTCGAATTGCCAGAGAGCCATCGGGGCCCTTTTGGCACGGGACCTTATCGACCGCGACGATGGTTCCTTCGTGATTGTGGACCGTTTCTTTCGAATTTGGGTTCAGAAAACGCAGATCCTGTAGCGCAGAAGCATCGGACAGCGTGAGCCTGCTGTGCACCGGAGCTAGATTCTCGGTCGAGTCAGGTCGCCTTTCTCAGGTGGTCCGCCGCTCCAAGCGCTCCGCCCACTTGATGCGGCCGGTCATCTGCATCACCACGAACAGCGTCAGGATCGAGCCGACGGTGATGGCCAGGCCGGTGAAGCCTTTGAAGAAGAAGGCGTAGGAGAACAACACCAGGTAGATGAACTGGGCGGTGCCCGCCTCCAGGGCCGCGAAGCGCATCCCCACCGCCAGCCGCAGGTAGCTCACCACCAGGAAGATCGACACCGCCGAGCAGATGGCGAAGGCGGCGTGAATCGAGATGTGGTCCACCAGGTAGGCCAGCAGCAGGTGGAAGGAGAAGAACGCGGCGGCCAGGAAGAAGTAGTTCATCGGGTGCAGCTCGATGCGGCGCAGAGTGGTGATGATGAACATCAGGAAGAAGAAGAAGAACAGGGACACGGGGGCGAAGTAGCTGATCTGGCCGGCCAGCGGGCCGGGCTGGAGCTTCTCCGGCATGGCCATGCCGATCTGGAATCCCGAAACCAGGTTCTTGTAAGCCCAGGTAAGTTCCCAACCACCGGCGGTCTGGCGCTTCTGCGACGGGGAGAGCGTGTTCTCGGGGAAATCGATGTCCCTGAAGTTGGTGGTCATCCGCAAAGTGAAATCCCGCGCCTGCGTCACGTCGCTGCCGAAACTGTAACGCCAGGAATCGAGGCCCTGGGAGCGGTAGGAGACATCGAACACGGCGGTTTTTCCGGTGGCCACGCGGACCACTCCCGACGCCGTTTTCTCGTTGCCGGACGGAAGCGGCACGCCATCCACGGCTAACTGCAAATCGTCGTAAACGGCGCGGGCCACCGGAAAATGAAACGTGAAAGTGACCGGTTGTTCCCGGTCGGAGGAGTTACGGAACACGTATCTGGCGGCGAAGGCCACCTGGTAGGTGCTGTACCAAAGCAGGCCCTTCTGCCGGTGTTCCAGATCCAGGGCCACGTTGATCCGGCTGCTCTCCAGAGGCAGGGGATGCCCGACCGTCTGCGGTATCGTGCGTACCACCGTCTTTCCGTCCACGAGGCTCTCGGTGGTTTGAGGGATGACTTCCTGGTAGCAGGCCGAGGGGGGCTTCTGCTCGTGCGGCGCGCCCCAGCTGGAGACCACCTTGCCTTTCAGGCCGGCAAAGGAAGAGTAGGTTCGGGAGAAGATGGTGGTGCCCAGGATAGCCCAGGCGAAGGCGGTGCAGAAGAAGATGGCGGTAATGGCAGCGATGCGCTTGATCATGCCCCTGATTATGCGGCCAGGCGCACGTTGTTGTCAAGTACTTTTCAATGCAAAGTAGGCTACACTGGACCCTATATGAACCTCTACAACTGGAACCAGGTCCAAATGGAACAACTCAACCCGCTGTTCGCCCGCCAGGTGATTCACGGCCAGAACATGACGGTCGCCAAAGTCCACCTGAAAGGGGGCGCCGTGGTGCCGCCGCACAGCCACGAAAGCGAGCAAATCACCGTCCTGGAACGCGGCCGGCTGCGGTTCACGGTGGGTGACCAGCAGGCCCTGTTGCGACCGGGCAGGCCTTGCATATCCCCTCCCATGTCCCGCACAGCGTGGAGGCCCTGGAGGACAGCCTGGCGCTGGATCTGTTCTCACCGCCCCGCGAGGACTGGCGGCGCGGCGACGACGCCTACCTGCGCAGGTAGCCCGGCCAGTCTGACAGGCCATGGGCCTGTCCTACCCGTTCAGGGCGATGGTCGGGCCGATCATTCTGCTGTCCGGCGGGCCACTACCACGGTGATGTCGTCGGCGACGGGGGAGCCGGCGTACCAGCTCTCGACGGCATCATGCACCGCGTCCATGATGGCGTCGGCCGAGTCGTGAGCGTGTTGCTTCAGGATTTCGATGAGGCGGTCTTCGCCGAATTCTTCGCCGTCGGGAGCGGTCGCTTCAGTGACGCCGTCGCTATAGAGAAGCAGCACCTCGCCAGCCTCCAGGCAGCAGCGATCCTCCTCGAAGCTCAGCTCAGGCAGCAGGCCCAGAACGGGGCCTCCGCTTTCCAGGCGCAGCACCTCGCCGTCCTTCCGAATCAGTAGCGGCGGATTGTGCCCCGCGTTGCAGTAAATCAATTCGCCGCTTTGCGGATCCAGAACACAGAAGAAAAGCGTGACGAAACGATTGCCCGGGCAAGTGGCGGCCAGGCTGCGGTTCAAGCGGGTCACCGCGGTGGCCGGACCGCAGGCGGTTTCGGTGATGGCATGGACCTTGGACTGAAGGCAAGTCATCATCAGGGCCGCGGGCATGCCTTTACCGGCCACGTCGCCGATCACCACAGCGACCTTCCCATCGGGATAGAGGAGGAAATCGTAGTAGTCTCCTCCCACGGTGCGGCAAGGGGCGTTGTATCCAGCCAGGTCAACGCCGGGCATGGAAGGCGCGCTCTCGGGCAGGAAGCGGCGCTGGATCTCGGCCGCTTGCTGGAGTTCGGCGGCCATGATCCGCTCGACCTGTTCGACTTCCGACAGGCGCTCCCGCTCGATGCGAATGGCGGCCACATTGGCCATCACGGTGAGCAGGTTCAGATCGTCCACCGAGAATTCCCGCAGCAACTGCGGCGTGTCCACGTAGATCAGACCGATGACCCGATCGTCGGTCTGGAGCGGCGCCGCCATCAAAGTCCGAACGCCGTGGGAGACGATGCTGCCCCTATTGCGGAGGGCCTCGTCTTGCCGGATATCTTGAATCAGGACCGAAGTCTTGCCTTCCACAACGCGATCGCGCACGGCGGTGCTGATGCGGAAGCTCTCCCCCCGGGAGGCCTGGACGGCCAGGCGCTCCCTCTCCAGAGTCAGCAGGACTCCCCGCTGCGCTCCCACGGCTTCAATGGACAAGTCCAGAATGACCTGAAACAGCTCGCACAGCGGACGGCGCTCAGCCAGTTCGCGTCCTGCGCGCATCAGGGCGGCGATTGGAGTTCCCCACTGGGTCGGCGGCTGGCCCGGCGTGGGCTGGATCTCCACGCCGTTGCCCGACAGCAGGCGCTCCAGAGTGGTGCTGACTGTGGCGCCGGTGGGGGCCGGCACTCCTTCGAACAGAACCGTCTTGTCCAGGGCAGTCTCGGCGGGCTCGAACGTCAGGCAGACGCGGCTGGCGACGATGCGGTCGCCAGGGCGCAAGCGGTGTGGTTGGGAGAGGCGCTCCCCATTGACGAAGGTGCCGTTCTTGCTCCCCAAGTCCCGGACCGTCCACTCCTCCCCGAAACGCTCCAGCAGCATGTGGCGGCGCGAGAGGCCCACATCGTCGGCATAGCACAACTCGTTGTCCACAGACCTGCCCAGCGAGTACTGGTTGCCCTCCAGCGGCAGCGCCTGCTTCTTCCCGTCAGCAGTAGTGATCGCGAGTTCGCGGGCCATGGATGCTATTGTCGCTCTTCTGGGGCCGGGCTGGGGGGCTGTGGGCGTGGCCTAGTCCGGATTTCTCATCGTGCGGGACCCTGAGTGCGCACTCAACTTCGTGGCGCAGCCTCTCCAGGCTGCCGTCTCGGCACTCGTGCCGAGACATGCTGTCATTGGCGCAGTGGAGCAATGGCGTCGAGACGAGTCTCGACGCAGCAGGCTGAAGCCCGCTCCACAAGTGGATCAGACCCGTGGTCCGATGAGAAATCCGGGCTAGGGTCCTGACAGGCCCTGGGCCTGGCCTGCCAGTCTCAGGGCGGCTTGGAGGCCGCCGGCTCTCTGGATTCCGGGCACGAAGAAGCGCTGGATGAAATCTTCGTCGCGGCCTTTGAAGCCTGCGAGATCGGCGTCGAGCTGTACTTCGAGCGGGGCGAGGGCCGCGGCGAATAAAGCCCACACGCCGGCTTTGCCCAGCCCGATCAGTTGAATCTTTCCAGCGCGCTTCGCGCTGAGGAACTTGAGCGCCGTCAAGATGTCCTGGACGCGATTGGCATCGTCGCTGCGATTGAAGGTGAGGAAGTAGCGGTGCGAGCGGTCGCGGGGCGCCACGGCCGAGCCGGTTTGAAAGGCGTCGATCATCAGGACGGAGTGCCTGGACTGGATCAGCTCGCGGACGGCGGGCGAAGTGCGCGCCTGTTCGGCGCCCTCGGGATGGACCGCCAAGGCAACTCCTTGCCCGCTTCCCGGCATCCACAGGCCGGGGACGCGGTCGCCTTTTCCCGCCCGGCTTAGAACCACCTTTTCGCCGCTGATTTCGCTCAGGACTTCGGCGGGCCATTCCGCGCCAAGAGAGTAGCTGAGGCGCTCGCGAAGCGCTTTGGGATCGGCAACCGCGACCTGGCGCCGGGAGGCCTCTTTCCATTGACTGAAGAGCGCCTCGTAGCTGAGAGCGTTGGCCGGAAGCGTGCGGTTGTGCAGCGCCAGCATGTCCTGAAGTTTCTCGACACGAATGTTCTTCTCGGAATACTTCTTCGCGTCAGTATCGCCGAGGATGTGCTTGGCGAAAAAGCGGTAGACCGCCTCGCGGCTGGCCTGGTTGTAGTTGTGCGGCGCGTCGATGTGGACGTTCTCGAGGTTGTCCGGCTTCCCATACAGCTCGTAGATGTGGCGGACGGCAGGGAACTCCTCGCGCGGGGTGTTGCGGGTCCAATCGCCGGTGGCGGACACCATGAGCATGGGGCGGGGCGCCATGATGGCGCCGATTTCCACGTTGAAAGCGCCAACCCGCAGGTTGGGGGCGTTCTCGCAAGGCGAGCCGCCCTGCATGATGGCGGAGATCATGTTCACCGGCGCGGACCACTTGACGCGGTCGTCCACGGCGCACAGCAAGAACGTCTGCGTGCCCCCGCCGGATGCGCCGGTCATGGCGATACGTTCCGGATCAACCTCGGGGAGAGATTGTAGAAAGTCCACCACGCGGGTCGAGTTCCACAACTGGAGTCCCAGCGGGCCGAAGGACCAGAGCTGCTCGGCGGGGCCGCCGAAGGCGTGCGGGGTCTGAATGGTGTCGTTGTAGCCCACCATGTCGTAGGCCAGCACGACGTAGCCCTGCCGGGCGAGGTTGATCGAGCGGGCCGGAATCGAGCCCAGGGGTTGATGTTCGAGACGTCCGTAGTTCCAATGTCCATGAGGAGTCGCCACGCCGGGAAATTTCCCCGTCTTGCCCAGGGGCCGGTAGAGGTTGCCTCCCAGATAATAGCCCGGCAGGGTCTCCAGCAAAACCTTTTCGATCGAGTAATCCTTGTTCTCGATTCGCCCGAAGATCTGCGGATGGAGGGGCGTTTTCTCCGGCATGGGGAGCAATCCCGCGGCCGAAAGAATCTGCTTTCGGAGATGGGCCTTGCGGGCCTCCCATTCCGCCAGCGTCTTGTACTCCGGCATGCTGAAGTGCGTGTCGCTGTTGGGAGTGTAAGTGTTTCGAATATCTTGAGCGGGAACCTGGGCCCACAGGCCTGCCGCAAACAGAATGCCGCTGCACAATAGTCGCATAGCAGGGAACTATAGCAGGCGCCAGGCCCCAGTGGAAAGCCCGCGTGGGAAACTGGGAAGGGCAGGATTTCGGTCAGGTTCTTTGAAAGGAGAGGACAGATGAATCGACGTGGGCTGTTAGGCGGAGGGCTCCAAGCGCTGGTGGGCGGGCAGCTCCTCGCGAAGGCTTCAGATGCGCAGCCGTGCGAAGGGTGCGTTGCCGCCAGCCTGCCGGTGGCGGCTTCGCCGGACGCGAAGTTGACCGTGAAACCCGTCATGACGGCCATGATTCACACCGGCGTGTGGGAAGGCCCATGCCGCTTCAATGTCGTCAGTGTCGCCAAAGAGGCGGAGAATGCGAAGCGGGCCTACGACAACTGGGTGAAGGCGGTCCGATCGGGCAAATTCAATTTCGGCGATCAGGCCGAGCTGATGGAGCCCCACCTCATCACCTTCGCGGAAGACTTCACCCTGCCGGCGGCACAACTTCTGCCGTTGGAGCAGGAGAGCGGAAAGACGGATGTGTACTTCATCAGTCCGGGAGGCTCTTCGATCGCAACCTTCGATATTGCGAGGCGCTTTCACAAACCGGCTATTCTGTTCGGGTTGGACTGCCGGACGGTTGACATCGCCGCCTATGCCAAAACCAGGGGCGAGGAGATCTTCGTCGTCAACGACAATGAGGAACTGCGGAAGACGCTTTCTTTGCTGCGCGCCCTCAAGGTGTTTCGCAACACCAGGATACTGTTTCCCACCAATCGGGGCTTTCCGTCGGTCGCCTCGCTGACCGGCGTCAGCGATCTTCAGGACCTGGAGAACAGGCTGGGCGTCGTGGTGAAGATGATCTCATACAAAGTGTTGTCCGAGGAAATGGAACGGACCCTCAACAACAGGAGCGAACAGCAGAAAGCCGAGCAGGCCGCTGACGAGCTGATCGGGAATGCCGAGCACTCGTATCTGGACCGGAAATATGTCGTCCGAAGCGTGCAATTCCATCAGACCATCAGTACCTTGATGAATGCCCACGGCTGCAACGCGTTCACGATTGAGTGCTTCGAGTTTTGCAGCAGCCGGCTTCCCGAGAAGTGGAAAATCACGCCATGCCTGGTTCATGCGCTGTTCAAGGATCGCGGGCTGGCTTCCGCCTGCGAGGGTGATCTGGGCGCTCTGCTGGGGATGCGGTTGCTGATGTCCGTTTCCGGTAAATCCTCCCACCTGGGAAACATGTTCCTTCGGGACGGAAACTCCGTGGTGATCAATCACAGCGCCCCCGGAATCAAGATGAACGGATTCGACCGGCCGGGATTGCCTTACAAGCTCGGGCGCTTCACGCGGTCGGGCTGGGGCGCCAAGGTGGTGGTTGATTTCATGGGCAACAGCGAGAAGAGGGTCACGGTGGCGCGCATGCATCCAAGTGCGCGGAAGTTACTGGTGATGAAAGGACAACTGGTCGGATCCGAGGGGTGGGACAAGGACCTTCTGGGCTGCTCGGTGACAGCAATCATCAGGCCGGTGGAAAGCGGCGACGGAAAGAAGTTTGTGCGGAGACAAACGGAGTACGGCAACCATCTTGTCTGGGTGTACGGCGATTACTCGGCGGAAATGGAGCAGCTTGGCAGATTGATGGATCTGGAGGTTGAAGTCATCGCCTGAGAGCAGCGCCGGGCTATCTCGGATTCGAGACCAGGTCCCCGAAAGGCGCCAGCAGCTCGTACCTATTCTCCCAAGTGGTGTACATGATGCCGCAAGCGCCTGGGGTTTCGTCCAGCGCCTCCAGCCAGCCCTTGGGGTTGTCGAGCGTGTCGCCGTCATAGTAAGCGCCGGCCAGGGTGCGGAAGCCGAGGCTGGAAAAGTGCGCCAGGCTCTCGCGCCGCTTGGCGTAATACCAGGTGACGATTCCGAGGTCCTGGGGAACGTACCACCAGGAGCCGGTGAAATCGCCGTCCACCAGATAGTAGTTGTCGTGCGCGTTGTGGTTGGGGTCCAGCATGTCGGACCAGGCGTAGACCTCGGCCTCGGGGTTCTGCTCCCGAATCAGATTGAGCTGGCGCGTGAGACAGTCACCAAGGATTTCCGCCATCGACATCATGCGCCGCTTGCAGGCCTGGCAGGAGCCTCCGGCGCGAATCTCGTCCATGCTCAGGAAGTACTTGCGAGGGGCCAGAAGCTGGTGGACCAGGCGGACCTGCTCGCGCCAGATCTCGTAAACCTGAGGCTCGGACATGCAGACGGTGACCTGGCCTTGGTTGATGGACATGCCGTGATAATAGTCCACGCGCAGGCGCTCGCCCTCCTGGATGCGGCTGCCGGGCAGCAGCCGGATGGGCGGGCCGTCATGGTCGAAGCGGAAGGTGAGCATCGGATCGGCGATGGGAGCATAGTCGCTCCCCTCCTCGTAGACCAGGTCCGTGGCCTCGCTGCGCACCGTGACCGGCGTGCCGGGCCGCCGCACAACGTTGACCAGTCCGACCTCCTCGATGCGGAAGTCATCCAGCCAGAACTGGCCGCTCTGCGCACCCCAGACCCCGGCGTAGATTCGGACCTTGTCGAGATCCCAACTGTTGAAGCCCAGGGTGAGCTTGCGCCAGTCGGAGCTGGCGGGCACCTGCGGATCCCATGGCGCCAAAGCCCTTCCGCTCTCGGCCAGCACTTGCAGCTTGAACACTCCGGCCGGAGCCAGCGCTTCGGTTTTGACCCAGCAGGTTACGCGATAGGAACGCCGGGGCTTGACGGGGACCTCCTGCATCAGGCGTCCATGCCCGTAAGCATTGAGGGTGAAGTTCTCGAAGCGGAGCGAGGCCGCGCCTTCCTTGAACACCGCGGTGTCAACGAAGCTCACCTCGCCCGGCTGGTCGTGGAAGCGCCAGCCTTGGAGGCGGTTGCCCTCGTACTCCTCGAGGCCGCCGTTGACGAAAGCGACGGGGGGATCGGGGAACAGGCGGGCCTCTCCCTTGGCGGCCACGAAAAGCGCATCCTTGACCGGAATGCCCTCGGCCAGGTTGCGGTTGTGGGAGATGATCGAGCTGCCGTAGCCCACCGAGAAGAATTCGGGGATCAGATCGAGCTGATAATCGTCGCAAATCTGTTTGACTTGCCGGAGCCGGTCGAAGTAGGCGGGAGGCTGGAGGTCGAGCCGGTCCAGGCCACCGGCGAAAGCGATGCCGTTCAACCCGTGCTCGGCCGCGGTGCGCGCGATTTCGCGAATGTCCTCGACATCCCGGTCGGAGGAGAGGCTGCGGGAGACGTACACCCAGCGGTTGGGGTAGACCTTCCCCTGCGGCCAGGCCAGGCAGCTCAGCGCCGCGATGAGCAGCGCAAGAGGAAGGCAACGTTTCATCAGAGTCTCTTCACATCGACGTATCGCACACCCACGGTCTTCTCGCCGAATTGAAGGAAGGCTCCGAGCCTGCCCTTTCCGGCGTCGATCGGCACGGAGGCAAGCTGGCACTCAGTCTGACCCTTGGCCACGGGCTGCTTCACGACCGCGTTGTTGAGGTGGAAACGCGCTTCACCGGCGGCCTCGGCCGGGTAAGTTGTCAGTGTCACCTGGTAGCTGGCGGTTTGAGTGACCTCGACTTCCCAGTAACCGAGCGAGTCTCGCTCCCAGCCGGCCTTGGGACCGCGCCAGTCCTGGCGGGTCAGGGTGACCGGATTCTCGAACTTCGTGCCGAGGTGGATTCGCGGGGGAGCGTAGCCGCGCGTGGCGGAGACGTCGCGGAACCATTCCTCGCAGCCCTTTCGAAGGCGGGCGACGATGTCAGGATGCCCGGCGGCGATGTCGTTCTGCTCTCCGGGATCGGCGGCCAAGTCGTAGAGTTCTTTTCCGTTGACCAGCTTGAAGCGCTGGGTGCGCGCGGCGCAGCTTCGATACAGTTCCGGCTCGTCGCCGCGGTGCCATTGGAAGTACAGGGTGCGGTCGGGCCAGTCCGCCTTGTGGCTACGCAACAGCGGCATCAGGCTTGCGCCGTCGAGCCGCAGCCCGGCGGGCTTGCCAACGCCGCAGGCCTCCAGCAGCGTGGGCAGAATGTCGATGTGCGCGGCGAGGCGGTCGATCTGCCCGCCAGCCTGAACCACGCGCGGCCAGCGCAGAAAGCACGGCACGCGAATGCCGCCTTCGTAAACCGTGCCTTTAAT
>CAVRZY010000248.1:0-8764 GCA_963725415.1 uncultured Acidobacteriota bacterium
TTTTTTTATGTCTGCGCACGATGCGGGGGATAATTTTAATGAGTAAAGGGCGTCTCTAAAGAAGGTTGACCTCCCGCTTTACCGGGTTTCGATCCGTTCTTCGCCGGCGGCCAGTTCGTCCGCGTATTGAGGTTGAGAAATGCGGTTCGTCCTCGAAGGGCACTTCAATACGGCGAAGCCCCGCTTGCCATTCGCCGACCCGGCGCCCGCCCTGATCGATGAAAATCTCCAGGCCGGGCAGAAGGCTGCGCCGGCACAAACAGGCTGCGCGGTGAACCTGCCCGCCGCAAACCGGGAGGGCAATGTCCGCGCCGCTTTCTTCCAGCGCGCTGGCCAATCGCCCAGCCAGATCGTCGGGGAGAAACGGGGTGTCGCACGGCACGCACAGAATCAGCGGATGGGTCGCTTCGGTCATGGCGCGGCACAGCCCGGCGAGCGGCCCCTGGAAATCCGGCGAGGCATCCGTCAGTACCGGTCGGCCGAAGTGGCGATATTGGTCGAGGTTGCGGTTGGCGCTGATGAACAGTTCATCGACTTGCGGTGCGATGCATTCCAGCACCCAGGCGATCAGGGGGCGGCCACCCAGCAGCGCCAGGCCCTTGTCGGCGCCGCCCATGCGTCGGGCCTGGCCGCCGGCCAGGATGACGGCGGAAATTTTGGGTTGTCCGGTCATGCGCGGTTAACTCTCGATTTGCGGACTAATGCGTGCGCTGGAACAGCCAATAGCGCTCCGATTTGTCGCCGGGCCGGTTGCCTTCCCAAATTTTTGCCATTCCGGGCCGGGTGGGGCATCGGGGTTATTGGCGCCGCCTTGCACCAGCAGCAAATCGCACTCGATTCCTTTGTAAGTTTCGGTGCGTCGTGTGACGATGCCGGCGTAATAATCCAGCAGGGCGCGCTGCGGTTCGCCCAGTTTGCTGCTGGAGATGCAGGCGTGGCGGGCGGGCAAGCGCCTGCTGCAGGGATACGATCATGGAACGGTAGCTCTTGCCGGCATCGAGCCAGGGCAGCCACAGTGTCATCATGATGACCCACACCAGCGTGATGCCGGTAGCCGAGTTGAGCACGGCACGCGGATTGCGGGGCAGGGATTTTGCCCAGAAAACGATGAACAGCCAGGCCAGGGTGGCCAGCAGCGCAATGGCAAAGTGCAGCGGTTCGAAGGTCGGGATATAACCCGGCTGCAATCTTAGTAAGTGCTCTGCCCGGGCGGCAGGATGGCCGGAGACCATGGCGAACCAGAAGAACCAGAACACGCCAGCGATAAAGCCGAAGGTCATGATGCTGAACCAGTTCAGCGCGCTGGCCGCGCCGCGCCGCAGGGTGTTGACGCCTGGTGCGGCCAGCAGCGAGAGGGGCAGCAGCATCGGCAGGGCATACAGTTCGCGCGCGTCGGAAGCCATGCTGAGCACCCCCAGCATCACCAGAAAGGCGGTGAGCGCAAGTTGGGTTCCGGCTTGCCTGAAGACGGCGCGCCGCCATGCCACAGCGTCCACAGCGCGATCGGCAGGGCCGGCCAGGCGAACCAGGGCAGGATCTTGAAATAATGCAAGTGGTCGTTGCCGGGACCGAGTTTGGCAAAGCCGAGGAATCGCCCCAGGTTGTTGATCCAGAACCATTCCCTGAACAGTTCCGGCGAGCGCAGATAGAGCAGGGTCGGCCAAATGGCCAGCCAGGGCACGGATTGCGAGGGACGCGATGGCAAGGCAGAGCATAATTCCGGCTGCGCCAACTGCGGAATAAGATCGGCAGCAGCAGGGCCGTCAACCCGATGATTCCCGGGTGCGATCAGCCCCTTGGACATGAAGCCGATACCGGTGCCGGTGCCGAGCCAGAAGCCTGCCAGCAGGGCGTCGCCGTCGACTCAGGGCCAATCCGTAGATGGCTATGGCGAAGCCGGCCAGCAAGCGCGGTGTCGGTGATCATTTCATGGCCGCGGATCAGCAGTCCCAGGCAGCCGATCAGGATGAGCACGGTGAGGCGGCCATGGCCTTTGCCCCATAGTTCCCTGCCGGTCAGTCCGGTGAGCAGCAGCGTGATCGCCATGAAAAATCCGGTGGTCAGGCGCGCTGCGTCATGCAGCGGGAGCACGAGGCGAGAATATTTTTCCGAATAGCGCCGCGCTGATGTAGTACAGCGGCGGCTTTTCCATGAAAGGCTCGCCGCCCAGGGTCGGTACGATCCAGTCGCCGCTTTGGAGAATATGGTAAATCAGCCCGAAGCTGTAGGCTTCATCGGGTTTCCAGGGCTGATGGCCGATCAGGCCGGGGAGTATCCAGGCAAGGCAGAGCGCGGCAAGCAGGAAGAAGGTTGAACGGCTGCTGGAGTTGGTCGGGAGTTTGTGGGTCGGCTCATGGAATGTCGGATGGTGTTGGCGGCTATTCAACCGTTTTAAGTAATTGCCCTGCCTGCGGCTCGCCGCTGGGGTAGGCGTGATTCATCAGGCGCAGGTAGCCCTCGGCATTCTTGCCGAGGGGAGTCAGGCGCGCCAGGTTGGCGAAGGTTTCCCCTTTTTTGGCGGTGCGGGTGTGGATGAGCGTGGGCTTCGCCAGTTTGCGCTCGGAATCCTGCAGCAATACGTAAACCGACGAAGCAGGTGGCGAACTGTTCCCCGTTGTTGCCGGTGCCGCTGGAGTAGGCATACAGGATCTCGGACAGGCCGTGCGGCCCGTGGTTGTTGAGACTCCTGGTCGCGGACTGGGAGACGACGCCGGCCCCCGCGAACAGCAGAATGCTGGCGGCCAAGACCAACACCGCCAGCATCACCATCTTGACTTCCTTCTGCTCGATCTTCTTGCCCAGGTACTCCGGCGTGCGTCCCACCATCAGCCCGGCGATAAACACGGCGAGGAGGGCGAACATCAACATTCCGTACAGGCCCGCGCCCACTCCGCCGAAGATGACCTCGCCGAGTTCTATGTTCACCAGCGGCGCCAGGCCACCCAGGGGGGTGAAGCTGTCGTGCATGGAATTGACCGCCCCACAACTGGCGTCGGTGGTTACGACCGCGAACAGCGCCGAAGCGGGGATGCCGAAACGCACCTCCTTGCCCTCCATGTTGCCGCCCGGCTGGGTGGCCGTGGGACGGCTCTCCAGTCCCAGTTCGGTCAGCATCGGGTTGCCCGACTGCTCGGCCCACCAGGTGACCACCACGCCGGCCAGAAACAAGATACTCATGGCGGCGAACAGAGCCCAACCCTGTCGCGTATCTCGCACCATCCTTCCAAACGTGTAGGTCAGGCCGGCGGGGACCAGGAAGATGAACAGCATCTCGAGGAAGTTCGATAACGGAGTCGGGTTTTCGTAAGGATGGGCAGAGTTGGCGTTGAAGAATCCGCCACCGTTGGTACCGATCATTTTGATGGCTTCCTGGGAAGCGACCGGCCCCTGCGGGATCCTCTGTACCGCTCCCTCCACGCTCGTGGCCTTCGCGTACGCGTGGAAATTCTGGATCACGCCCTGCGATACGAGCAAAAGAGCGCCGGCAACCGAGAGCGGGAGCAGCACGTAGACGGTGGCGCGAGTCAGGTCGGCCCAGAAGTTGCCGATTCTTTCCGCGGACTGCCGCGCGAAGCCCCGAACCATCGCGATGGCCACGGCTATCCCGGCGGCCGCCGAGAAGAAGTTGTGCGTCGCCAGCGCCACCATCTGGGCGAAGTAGCTCATCGTGCTCTCGGGGCTGTAGGACTGCCAATTGGTGTTGCTGGTAAAGCTGACGGCGGTGTTGAAGGCCAGATCCGGAGTAATGGGGATCGCGCCCTGCGGAGCGTGACCGGTGCCGAAGCCCTGCGGGTTGAGGGGAAGCAGACCTTCAATCCGCAGAATCAGATAGGTGACAAGAAGGCTCGCCAGGCTGAAGGCCACGAGCGAGCCGGCATACTGCGTCCAGCGTTGTTCTCTCTCCTCCCGGATACCGCAGGCCGCATAGATCAGCCGTTCCACAGGACCCAGCAGGCGATGCGCCCAGGTGCGCTGCCCCTCGAACACCCGCGCCATGTAAGCCCCCATGGGCCTGGTCAGCGCCAGCACCAACAAGAAGTAGACGACGATCTGGAACAGTCCGCCTGACATCATGGGCGCGCTCCTTTCAAAAACGCTCCGGGCGCAGCAACGCATAGACCAGGTAAACTGCCAGCGCCACAGAGAGAATGGCCGCGATCGTGTATTCCATCATTCACCCCTACAGGCGGTCGCATGCCCGAACGTAGGCCCAGCTCACCAGGAAAAAAAGGATCGTCAAAAGCACGAACGCCAGATCCAGCATGAACGACTCCTTTCAACCCAACAGCAGCACAACGCGTAAGGCCGCGGAAGGCGTACTACTATCGCCTCATTTCGTTGCGGCCCGCAAAGATTGCGCGCCTCGAGCGCTGTCGGTGTGGCCGACCAATTGACGATTGGCTCATTGACGATTGACGATTCCAGTGTCCCGCGGCGCCAGACACAGCAATCGTCAATCGTCAATCCCACAATCGTCAATCTCCCCCGGCACGGCCGCTCTGCCCGCAGGCGCGGCTCGCTGGGTTGTTTGGTTGCGGCCATGTCGCGCTGTGAAAGAATGCCAGGCAGGTCGGGGACCTGCCCCACAACACTGGCAAGTTGTTGAGGTGGCGCAGGCCCCCGGCCTGCGTTGCTGCTAGGCGAGGTGCGACGGGCATTTTTTCACGCCTTCCGAGGCATTATCGCAACGCTGTGACCGGCTCGCGACAGCGAACGGCCTAGCTTCTCCTCAGCCGTCCGCCACCAGCGCTTGCTCGTGGCCAGCAACACCAGGGACGCCGGCCTTAGCACATGTCGAAATCCCTCTTCTTGGTCCCTAGCATATACCAACTCGGCCCGAACCGGGAGGCCGCTTTCGCGAGCCAACTCTCTCAGCTTGTGCCTTGAGTGCTCTCGGCTAACCATAGGCTGGCTCAGGGGACACGGGTAAGGGACCACCTGAACATCGATCAATTGCACGCACACCCCCAGACCTTGACCGAATGCAGCCGCAGAGCTTAGCGCCGCTCTCGTGAGTTCGGGCGTAGTGTAAGGGATGACAACCCAGAGGCGGGAAGCCCCGTCGGAAAACTCAACCGGCCGGCGGGCTGGCTCCCGGCCAGTACGCAGAGCTGGGGTTGTGGGTTTGCCCGTTCCACCACTCTCCATGTTGGCCTCCAAGAGCAGATTAGCTCCGGAGGCGTTGAGAAGTAGCTAAGAATGGCTTAAGATTCTCTTGCGAACGCAACGGCCAGCCGCCCGTCCCGGGGCAGAGGGGAGTGCTCTACTGTTCCGATCCGGTGAAACGGTAGCCGACCCACGGCTCAGTCAAGATGTACTTCGGGTCAGCGGGGTTCGGCTCGATTTTCTTTCGGAGATGGGTTATAAAGACCCTCAGGTAATCAGTCTGGTCCCCGTAATCCGGTCCCCAAACGGCCTGGAGCAGTTCCCGATGCGGTACAGGCTTGCCCGCCTGTGACACCAAGTACCGCAGGAGCTCGAATTCTTTCGGCGTCAGACGAACGATTCTCTCCCCGACCCGGATCCGGCGCGTCTCAAAATCAATCTCGAGGTCGTCGGAGACAAACGAGCGAGGGCCACCGGTTGGAGAGGTAGGCGCCCTGCGGAGAGCGGCGCGGATGCGGGCCAGCAGTTCCTTCTTGCCGAAAGGCTTGGTGACGTAATCGTCCGCCCCAGCGTCCAGCGCTTCAACCTTGTCGTCCTCGCCGCGCCGCACCGTCAGGACAATGATCGGCACATCCGAGGTGGCTCGGATTGTGCGGCAAGTTTCCAGACCGCCCATTCCCGGCATGTTGAGGTCCAGAAGCACCAGATCGGGAAGGAACTCACGGAGTTTTTCGAGGGCCCCCTCTCCGGAGCGGGCTTCGACGATCTGATATCCCTGGCCTGCCAGAATCACCCGCATGACTCGGCGGATGTGAGGCTCGTCGTCAACCACCAGGATCTTCCCGCTCATGGCGTTCGGTCCTTCTCCACGGAGGGAACAGTGAAAAAGAATTCCGTGCCTTGGCCGGGCCGGCTCTCGGCCCATATCTTGCCGCCGTGCGCATCGACGATCTCGCGCGCGATCGTCAGCCCCATCCCGGTGCCGGGAACCCGACCGCCGCCACCCACAAGGCGATAATACTTCTCGAAAATGCGCGGCAGCTCCTTTTCAGGAATGCCTGGCCCGCTGTCCTTCACGCTGATGGTCACCCAGGCTTCCTCAGCACGCGCCCGAATGCTGATAGGGAACTCAGGATCGGAGTACTTCAGCGCGTTGGCAACCAGTTGCCGGATGGTCAGCCCAAGCAGTTCGGCGTCTGCCAGGACACGGGGGAGATGCTCCGGAAGCTCCATTCGAACCTCTCGATCCTCCAAAAAGACCTTTAGCTTCCCCAGGGCGGAGGCAATCAGTCCGCCGACCGTTTGTGGTTGCTGATGCAAGCGCAGGTTGCCCGCCTCGATCCGGGCCATCTGGATGGTTTCGCTGACCAGAGAATCGAGGCGGTCCACCTCCTCCTCGATGATGCTTACCAGTTCCTTCTGAGCCGCCCCGTCTTCGTCAACTATCGCGGAAGCCGCAGCCTTGATGGAAGTGAGGGGTGTAGTGAACTCATGGGCCAGCGCGTCCAGGAGCGTGGATTTCAGTTCCTCGTGTTGTCGGGCTGCCTCGGCGCGGCTGGCCACTTCTTGCGCCCGGGCCCTCTCGACGGCGATAGCGGCAAGATTCGCGATGGCGTGCAAAGCTGTATCGGATATCGACCCGCCGTGAATCGCCAGGCTGCCGATCGGAGGTCCCCCAAGGCTCACTGGAAGAATCAAGATGTTTTCAGCCTGATCGTGAAACGCGGTGCCCTGGACCGTCGCGTCGCGAAGTCTGCTGTCGGAAATCGGGATGTCCTGCGGCCCGGCCCGGTAGACCTGGTCCCTCTCGCGGTCGAAAAACGCGACGCCCGGAAGGCCGAACACCTGTGCGACCTGATAAGACACCTGGCCGGCGGCGGCCGATCGATTGTCCAGGAGCATCAAACCGCGGCTCAGGGCGTACAGCCGTTCCATTTCGTGCTGGCGGCGCGTGGCTTCCATAGCTCTCCGTTTTGCGCTGGCTGAAAGCTGGCTGCCCACGGCCGCTGTGATGAGGAAGGCGAGCAGCGCTAGCCAGTTCTGCGGGTCCGCGACGGTGAACGTACCAACTGGCGGCAGGAAGAAGTAGTTGAAGCAGAGCACGCCGGCAACCGAAGCCACGATGGCTTCCAGTAGTCCCCAGCCCGTCGCCACGCCAAGGACTGCCAGCAGGAAGCTCAGCGCAACAGTTGTACTGTTGACAGGGAGAACGCGGGAGAAGAGGAACGTGATACCGGCGATGAGGAGCAGGGCCCCAGCCAGACGCAGCAGCGTTCGGACAACACTCTGGTCAGTCTTTCTCACGGAACGGCACCATTACTACGTTAACGCCGTTTTGGGGCCGGTGCACCGGCTGTCTGACCCGGCGACCCCTGTCCCCAGCAGCCTAGGGAGCCTTGCGAAATACGGTGACAGGCTTCGCTGTCCCAAGCCCCGCCAGCGCCCATCTATGACGCGTGCCCACTGGCGCTTCGACAATACCTGCCGTATACTGCCCTGGTGTAGGAGCGAAAGGGGAGTACGTGGCTGACCAACGACTGGAACTGCCTCACATGGCCTGAAAGGAGATCCCGTGCTAAGCGACCTGCTCTGCCGGCTCCGTGCTCTCTTCCGCCGGTACCCTGTCGAGGCGGAACTCGATGAGGAACCGCGCTTCCACCTGGAGCGCCAGGCGGAGAAGTACAGACAATCCGGCACGTCTGCGGGTGAGGCTGCACGGCGCGCGCGGCTCGCCTTGGGCGGACCCGAGCACGCGCCGGAGGAGTACCGCGATGCGCGCGGTACACGCTGCCTGGAGGACTGCGTGCAGGATTTCCGCTACGCCCTCCGGACGCTGCGAAAAAGTCCGGCGTTTGCGGTGGTCGCCGCCGTCACCGTCGCGGTGGGCATCGGCGCAAGCACAGCGATCTTTAGTGTGACCGATGCCGTGCTGTTGCGGCCGCTTCCCTACGCTCTCACACATCCCGATGTTTTGGCTTTCCGAGACCCCGGTGAGCCCTCAGTGTCCATCAAGGTCATCAAGTCCGCCAAGTGAGGCAGCCCATGAATTGGAAAGAACCAAAGATCGGCACCGTGCGAATAACCACGAAGTTCTTATGGCTCCCGAAGACCTTGTATCAAGATGGAGATTCTGTTTACGCGCCACAGTGGGAAACTCGTTGGTGGGAATTGGCAAGAATCGTCCAAAAGTGGGGCATGGTTTCGGAAGATTCTAGGGGATGGATAGATTTGTACTGGGCAAAGTAACATCAGCAAAATCACCAAACCGAGAAGGAGAATCATGCGTTTCAAACTAGAAATCCATATCTTCGACAGCGAAAATAATGACTGGGACAGCCAGAAGAAAGAGTTTGTCCCCAAGCCCAGCGCCCATCCCACCGTTGACAAGGAGTTTGAGTTGGCGGTGAGCAACGACTATGTCAGCCGCTTCAGGGAAAACATTCTCAAGACGGTTGATGACATGGTGTATCTATCTCTTGCGGAGTACAACCATCTGCCCACCGCAGAAGTCGATCCCCATGCTTTCTGTGGTGGTGCCAGCGGAGACAGAGCTAATACGGGCAATGATGGGTTGCTGTTTGACATGGTTGGGATAACCGGAATTGGCCCAAACAAATCCCAAGCACTGGATGACGAGGATGCCGTTTTGATGTACTCC
>CAVRZY010000249.1:0-59282 GCA_963725415.1 uncultured Acidobacteriota bacterium
TGCCGAGATCGTCTGGACCGAAAGCTTTCATCTCCACCCATTGCTCATCGAGGCTTTCTACGAAAAGCTGCGGCCGCTGATGGGAGGCCGGAAGGTGCTGTTCACCGCGCACAGCCTGCCGGAGGAACCCCTCCAGAGCACGGATCCTTATGACGCCGCGGCCAGGGCCACAGCCGCCGCGGTCGCCGCGCGGGCCAATCTGACGGATTGGGATTTTGCCTATCAGAGCCAGGGCGCGATCGAGGGAAGCTGGCTTGGGCCGACCGTGGAATCGCGGATCGACCGGTACGCTGCCGAAGGGATCCGCGAACTGCTGCTGGCGCCGATTGGATTTGTCTCGGACCACGTCGAGATCCTCTATGACGTGGATATCCTGTTTCGCAACTATGCCCGCGAGCGCGGCATCGAGCTGCGCCGGCCCGGATCGCTGAACGACACGCCGTTGTTCATTGCTGCCCTGTCCGATGTGGCCCGGCAGGGACTCGAAGCCCGTCAATGAGGCCTGTAGTCATCATCGGTGGCGGCATTTCGGGCCTTTCGACGGCCTACTACCTTGCCAAGGCTGGCATTCGCGCCACTCTGATCGAACGGGAAACGCGCCTGGGGGGCGTGATCCGGACCGAGATTGTCCAGGGTTGCCTGCTGGAAGCCGGACCGGACAGCTTTCTCTCGGTAAAGCCGTGGGCCATGGATCTGATCCGCGAGTTGGGGCTGGCGGGCGAGGTCCTCGGCTCGAACGACCATTTGCGCGTCACCTACGTGTGGAAAGGCGGGCGTTTGGTCCCCCTTCCCGACGGGCTGATGCTGATGATTCCGACCAAGGTGCTGCCCATGGTCTGGACGCGGCTGTTGAGCTGGCCGACCAAGCTGCGGATGGTGCTGGAATGGTTTCGCCGGCCCAGGGGGACGCTGGTGCAGGATCGCTCGGTGGCGGAGTTCGTCGCGGACCACTACGGGGTGGAGGCCGTGGACTATCTGGCGGGACCATTGCTAGCGGGCGTCTATGGCGGGGACCCGGACAAGCTCAGCGTCCGGAGTGTGCTACCGCGGTTTGTCGAGCTGGAATCCAAGTACGGCAGCCTGACCAAAGGGGTTGTGGCCGAACGGCGGCGCGCGGCGGTTCAGGCCAAAGGCGTGCCGTTGTTTCGGACGCTGAGAAAAGGATTGGGACGACTGGTGGAGGCGCTCGAAAGGGCCACGAGCCCGCGCCCGGAAGTCCTTCATTCGGTGGCTGAGGCCGTGGAACGCCAGGGCCGCGGCTACCGAGTTCGGGTCAAGGGCGAGTGGCTGCAAGCCGACCACGTGGTTCTGGCCTGCCAGGCTTACCAGGCGGGCGCGCTGGCCGTCGGGGTGAACCCGGAGCTGGCCGAGCTGTTGGACTCGGTCCCGTACTCCTCATCGATGCTTGTATCGTTGGGCTTCGAGAAAGCCGGTTTCTCTCACCCGCTGGGTGGATTCGGGTTCCTGGTCCCGAAGCGGGAACGGCGCCGGCTGGTGGCCTGCACCTGGGTGGGGACGAAGTTCTCGCACCGCGTGCCGGAGGGGATGGCGTTGCTGCGGTGCTTTCTGGGGGGTGAGAATCACTCTATGCTGAACGAGCCCGACGAGACGGTGATTGCCTGGGTGTGCGGAGAGCTGCGGGAAATAATGGGCGTGACAGCGACCCCCGTCTTCGCGCGGGTAGCCCGGTGGCCCCGCTCGATGGCGCAGTACACGGTGGGGCATCAGGAGCGCGTGGCGCGGACCGAAGCGCGGCTACGGCAAACACCCGGTCTGTTCCTGGCCGGCAATGCCTACCATGGGATCGGCGTCCCGGATTGCGTCCGGATGGGGAAGCAGGCGGCGGAGCGGATTACCGCCCGACAATGACGCGCACCGCCGTGGAGCGCACCTCCAGCCGCTCGATGCGGTGGGTGAGGCTCGAAGGGCTGGCCCACTTGGGCTTCCGGGTAGTAGGCCGAAAGGAAGTTCTGAATCAGGAAGTCCAGCGTCGCTCCACTGATGGCCAGGCCGGAGATCTCGACGCGCTCCAGATCCACGGTGGCGGTTCCCGCGCCGGAGCGGATGCGGACGCTCACTCGCACGGGCCGCTCGCCGGCCAGCAGCTTGGCCAGCAAGAAGTTCATGGGACGGCCCTGAGCCTGGTGGAGCTTGGGGAAATCCACGTAAGCAAAGCCTGAGGCCCTCCCATTGCCCAGCTCCAGCCTGGGATCCCGAATCCCCTCGGGAGCGACGTTGGGAAGTTCGCCCCGCACGTAGGCGTTCAATTCCTCCCCAGTCAAGGAGACGAACGAGCCGGCCGGGACCTGGTCGTTTTCGAGGAGTTCGATCTTGCGCTTGGCGCTCAGATAGTCACCGCTCGGGTCGCCGAGTGGGGTAGTTGCAGCGAACAGGGAGAACATGGCTTGATCCACCTTACGGTATTGTAGAATGCGCTCCAGGTTCCTGGCGGCTGCGCATTTGACCCTGCCGGCCGGGTCCGATAGACTTGTCATTTAACTTCTCGCAGTCAAAGCACGCCCCATTGAAACCGCAACTGGGGTAGGTACAGGAGGTTTCTCAGGTGCCAGACGCACGCAGCTATGTTTTCACCTCGGAATCAGTGACCGAGGGACATCCGGACAAGATGGCGGATCAGATCTCGGACGCTGTTCTGGATGCGGTAATGAAAGAGGATCCGATGGGCCGGGTAGCGTGCGAGGTGCTGGTCACCACCGGGCTGTGCATCGTGGCCGGAGAGATCACTACCACCGCTCACCTGGACATCTCTGGGATTGCCCGGAACACGATTCGGGAGATTGGTTACACGGATGCGGGGTACGGGTTCGATGGCGCCACCTGCGGGGTGTTGAATGCCGTGCAGAAGCAATCCCCTAACATTGCCATGGGGGTAGACACCGGCGGGGCCGGCGACCAAGGGCTCATGTTCGGCTTCGCCTGCCAAGAAACTCCGGAGCTGATGCCTCTGCCCATCATGATGGCCCACAAGCTGGTCGAGCGGCTGAGCGAGGTGCGCCGCACGGGTGTCTTGGATTTTCTGCGGCCGGACGGAAAATCCCAGGTCAGCGTGGAGTACGTCAACGGAGAGCCAAAGCGAATTACGGCAGTGGTAGTCTCGACCCAGCACAGCGAGAAGATCTCGACCGAAACGTTGCGCGCCGAAGTCAAGAAACATATCATCGAGGCGGTCATTCCGGCCGGGATGGTGGACTCCTCGACCCGATACCACATCAATCCTACGGGCCTATTTGTGATCGGGGGCCCGCACGGGGACACCGGGTTGACGGGGCGGAAGATCATCGTGGACACCTACGGCGGCATGGGGCGCCATGGCGGGGGCTGCTTCTCCGGCAAGGATCCCACCAAGGTGGATCGTTCCGCCTGCTACATGGCCCGGCACATTGCCAAGAACATCGTGGCGGCAGGGCTGGCGCGGCGGTGCGAAGTGCAGTTGGCGTACGCCATCGGAGTGGCTGAGCCAGTCTCGGTGGCGGCGAACACTTACGGGACCGGGCTGGTGGATGAGGACCGGCTGGTGGAATTGATCCGGGCGAACTTCCCTCTGACCCCCAGGGGCATGATCGAGTATTTGAAGCTGCGCCGGCCGATTTACCGCAAGACCGCCGCGTTCGGCCATTTCGGCCGCACGGAGGAAACCTTCACCTGGGAAGCCGCCGGCAAGGCCGAGGCGCTCCGAGAGCAAGCGCAGCTCACGGCCTCGATGGCGCAGGGATGACAGGATCGTGGAAGGTGAGAACGTAATGCGCCCTCCACGATCCGGCGAAAGGAGCATCGATGTCCACAAATCCTGAAACGTCCGTCGCTTGCGATGTGAAGGACATGTCTTTGGCCGAGGCGGGAAAACGCCGCGTGGAATGGGCTTTCCAGTCCATGCCGGTGTTGCAGACCATCCGCAAGCAGTTCATCAAGACGCAGCCGCTGGCCGAGATCCGCATTTCGGCCTGCCTGCACGTCACCACGGAAACCGCCAACCTGATGATGACTTTGCGAGACGGCGGAGCTTCGCCCGTGCTGTGCGCTTCCAACCCGTTGTCCACGCAGGATGACGTGGCAGCGACCCTGGTCCGCGACTACAACATTCCGGTCTTTGCCATCAAGGGAGAATCCAACGAGGTCTACTACTCTCACATCAGCGCGGCGGCCGATCACAGACCGCACATCACCATGGACGATGGATGCGACCTGGTCACCACGCTTCATACCAGCCGGAGGGATCTGCTGGAGGGGGTTCTGGGCGGGACGGAGGAGACCACCACCGGGGTGATCCGCCTGCGGGCCATGGCCAAGGAGGGAGTGCTCCGCTACCCGGTGATCGCGGTGAACGACGCTCTGACCAAGCACCTCTTCGATAATCGCTACGGGACCGGCCAGAGCACGGTGGACGGCATCATCCGAGCTACTAACATCCTGATGGCGGGTCTGAACGTGGTGGTGGCGGGCTATGGATGGTGCGGCCGGGGAGTGGCCATGCGCGCGCGGGGCATGGGGGCCAACGTCATCATCACGGAGGTCGATCCGATCAAGGGGATCGAGGCCCTGATGGATGGGTTCCGGGTCATGTCCATGCTGGAGGCGGCGGAGATCGGGGACCTGTTCGTGACTCTGACCGGCAACAAGAACGTCATCACCCGCGAGCACTTCGAGAGGATGAAGAGCGGCGCCATCCTATGTAATTCCGGTCATTTCAACGTGGAAATCGATCTGGACACCCTGGAGCGAATGGCTTCCTCCCGCCGCATGGTTCGTGAGTTCGTCGAGGAATTCGCGCTGCGGGACGGGCGCCGGGTCAACGTGCTCGCGGAGGGCCGTCTGATCAATCTGGCGGCCGCCGAAGGCCATCCCGCTTCGGTGATGGACATGAGCTTCGCCAACCAGTTGCTGGCGGTCGAGCACTTGGTGAAACATCACGATTCGCTGGAGAAGCGCGTGTACCCGGTGCCGGAAGAACTCGACAAGAAGATAGCCCGGATGAAGCTGGAATCCATGGGAGTGAAGATCGATCGGCTCACCCCCGAACAGGAGCAGTACCTGGCAAGCTGGTCGGAGGGAACGTAGACACGCCTGTAGCTGGTAGCCAGTAGGTTGTAGGTCCGGCGCTGATCGACGGGCTACAGGCTACCAGCCACAGGCGGCCCCTGTCGGAGAGAGGTAGACGATTGGCTGAAAGTTGCAGGCGATCACTGGAGCTTACAGTTCCGGCCGGGGAGGTGGCCAGCGAAACCGAGCGGGTCATCGAATCCATCCGGCAACGAGTGCGGCTGCCCGGATTCCGGCCCGGGAAGGCGCCGGGGGAGTTGATCCGCACACGTTTTTCCGAGGACGTCCGCGAGGAAGTCTTGCGCAAACTGGTTCCC
The DNA here is from genome assembly GCA_963725415.1 of uncultured Acidobacteriota bacterium. GTDB lineage: Bacteria > Acidobacteriota > Terriglobia > Bryobacterales > Bryobacteraceae > CAVRZY01. The sequence goes on from CAVRZY010000249.1 coordinate 5,376, forward strand.
AAGTATCTCGAAAAGCGGGCCGAGGAAGAGGGGCTGTCGATGGTGGGGAGGCCGGAGATCAGCGAGGTCCGCTTTGCGAGAGGTGAGCCGCTGCGGTTTAAGGCCGAAATCGAAGTGGCCCCCCAGATCGAGCTGAAGGAATACAAGGGGCTGGCCGTGTCGTACCAGGACCCGGAAATCAGCGACGAGGACGTGGACAGGCGGCTGGAGGAGATCCGAGAACAGAGAGCGGAATACCTCAACGTGGACCCGCGACCTGTCGAAGACGGCGATCACGCCGTGCTGTCGCTGAAGAGCCTGGCGGGTGTCGCGGGTCCCCCCATCGACCAGGACGAGTTGATGCTGCACATCGGGGACCCCGAGACGCTGGAGGCCTTCAGCGAGAATCTGCGCGGCATGGTTCCGGGAGAGGAGAAAGAGTTCGAGGTGAGGTATCCGGAGGACTACGGGCAGGCGAGGCTGGCGGGCAAGACGATTCGCTTCCACGCCGGGCTGAAGGGCATCCGGCGGAAGGAACTGCCGGAACTCAACGACGAATTCGCCCGCGACCTGGGGGACTACGATTCGCTCGACGAGGTCCGGGAAGCGGTTCGAAAATCCCTGTTTCTGGAGCGGCAGTACGTGGCGCAGCGAAAGGCTAAGGAGGCGCTGGTTGACAGGCTGGTCGAGCTGCACGAGTTTCCGGTACCGGAGGCGTTTATCGAGCGGCAGATTGAGCTGCAAGTGGAACAGGTACCTGCGCGACCTTGCGGCCGAGGGAGTGGATCCTCGCTCCCTGAAGATCGACTGGGAAAAGGTGAGGGAATCGCGGCGCGGCAGAGCCATGCATGAGGTGAAGGCTTCCCTGCTAGTGGACAGGATCGCCACTGCCGAGAGCATCCTGGCCACGATGGAGGAGGTGGACCGCGAGGTGCAGCGCATCGCCAAGCAGGAGCGGGAGCCGGTGGCTGCCACGCGCCAGCGGCTGGAGAAAGAGGATGGTCTCCGGCGGATCGCCTCGCAGATCCGCACCGAGAAAACCCTGAGCTTTCTCTTCGAGCATGCCAGAAAAACAGCCGAGTGAAGCCGCCTTTCGGTGAATGGCATTGCTGAATGGGCCGGTTCGGGGGATAATGAAAGCAGACCCAGTATATGCGCATGGGTAATAAGTTGAGGCGCTCGGGAGCCAGCTCGTGAAACGGACTGGTTCCGAGGAGCCATTGCGCTGTTCCTTCTGCCACAAGAGCCAGGACGTGGTGGGGAAGCTGATCTCTTCTCCCAGCGATTACCCCCGGGCCTACATCTGCGATGAGTGCATCGCGGTCTGCAACTCGATTCTGGAAGACGATCGGCACGATTCGCCCTGCGCAGCGCCCCACAAGCTGCCGAAGCCGTTGGAGTTGAAGGAATACCTGGACCAGTACGTGATCGGGCAGGAGGCCACCAAGAAGAAGCTGGCGGTGGCGGTGTACAACCACTACAAGCGCATCCACATGAACAAGCAGCGCAGCTCGGACGTGGAGGTGTCCAAGTCCAACATCCTGCTGATCGGGCCGACGGGATCGGGCAAGACGCTGCTGGCGCAGACGCTGGCGCGGATTCTGGACGTGCCGTTTGCGATCGTGGATGCCACCACGCTGACCGAAGCGGGCTACGTGGGCGAAGACGTCGAGAACATCATTCTGCGGCTGCTGCAGAACGCCGATTGGGACGTGCAGCGGTGCCAGCAAGGGATCATCTACATCGACGAGATCGACAAGATCAGCCGCAAGGACGAGAACCCCTCGATCACCCGGGACGTTTCCGGAGAAGGCGTGCAGCAGGCGCTGTTGAAGATCCTGGAGGGAACAGTGGCCAACGTGCCGCCGCAAGGGGGGCGCAAGCATCCGCACCAGGAGTTCACCCCGGTGGACACGACCAACATCCTGTTTGTGTGCGGCGGGGCATTTGTGGGTCTGGAGAAAGTGATCGGGCGGCGGGTGGGGAAGAAATGCATGGGTTTTCTGAGCCCCGAGGACCGCCAGGGGGAAGGCGGCAGGCAGATCGTTCCCAGCCGGCGCGACATCGACCTGCTGGAGCAGATCCAGCCGGTGGACCTGATCAAATTCGGGTTCATCCCCGAGTTCGTGGGACGGCATGCCGGTGGTGGGGGTGCTCGAGGATCTGGACAAAGAAGCCCTGGTGCAGATTCTCACCAAGCCCAAGAACGCCATCGTGCGTCAGTACCAGAAGCTATTCGAATTCGAGAATGTTAGACTGAGATTCAACGATGATGCGCTGGAGGCCATCGCCACCCTGGCCATGGAGCGCAAGGTGGGGGCCCGTGGTCTGCGCATGATCCTGGAAGATCTGATGCTGGACCTGATGTACTATCTCCCCTCCTACAAAAGGGTGCGCGAGTTCCTGGTCACCAGGGAGATGGTGATGGCCCAGAAGATCAATCTGGCATTGTTGGAAAAAGCGGGTTAGCCTTCGTCAGCCACGGGCAGGCAGTGGGTGCGGCTTCAGAGCGCCGAACCGGATGGCGGCTGTGACCTCCCGGCCAGTTCCGGAGTACAATCGGTAACAGAAGAACCCATCGCTGGTTGAAATCATAACATGCTCACTTCAAGAGAAAGATCGGATCTGAAGCGCTTACCGATGATGCCGGTGCGCGACGTGGTCATCTTCCCTCACATGATGACGCCCTTCGTGGTGGGCCGCGAGTCCAGCGTGCGGGCTTTGGAGGAGGCGCTGGCCGGCGACAAGAAGATCTTTCTGGCCACCCAGCACGATGCTTCGGTGGATGAGCCGCGTCCGGACGAGATCTACAGCGTGGGGACCATCGTCAACATCGTCCAGAGCCTGAAGCAGCCCGACGGCAACATCAAGGTGCTGGTGGAGGGCGTGGAGCGTGCCAGAGTCGTCTCGGTGACCGACGACGAAGGCTTTTTCCGGGGGGTGGTGCGCACGGTCCACTACCGGGTGGAACCGGGACCGCAGTTGGAAGCCCTGGTGAGCCGCGTCAGCGCCCTGTTCGAGCAGTACATCAAGCTGAGCCAGAACCTCAACTACGAGACCATGATCGCGGCCATCCGGGTGGACGATGCCGGCAAGCTGGCCGATACCGTGGGCGCCAACTTGCAACTCACCATTGAGGAGAAACAAGAGCTGCTGGAGATCTTCGATCCGATCGACCGGCTGACGCGGGTGGCCGAGATGCTGGACATCGAGATCGAGAAGCTCAACATGGACCGGACCATCCAGGGCCGCGTGAAGCGGCAGATGGAAAAGGCCCAGAAAGAGTATTACCTGAACGAGAAGATCAAGGCCATCCAGAAAGAACTGGGGCGCGGCGAGAAGAGCGAGATCGACGAGCTGAAGAAGAAGATCGAGAGCGCCGGCATGACCAAGGACGCCCACGAGAAGGCCATGGCGGAGCTGAAGCGGCTGGAGAACATGCCGCCCATGTCGGCGGAATCGACCGTCTCGCGGAACTACCTGGACTGGCTGCTGGCGGTGCCCTGGAAGCAGAAGTCCAAGGAGATCCGCGACCTTAAGTACGCCGAGACGGTTCTGGAGGCCGACCATTACGGTCTGGCGAAGGTCAAGGAACGGATTGTGGAATTCCTGGCGGTGCGCCGGCTGGTGAAGAACCCCAAGGGATCGATTCTGTGCTTCGTGGGAGCTCCGGGGGTGGGCAAGACCTCGCTGGGGATGTCGATTGCGCGGGCCACCGGGAGGAAGTTCATCCGGCTGTCGCTGGGAGGGGTGCGCGACGAGGCGGAAGTCCGCGGGCACCGGCGCACCTACATCGGGGCGCTGCCCGGGCAGATTCATCCAGATGATGAAGAAAGCCGGGACACGCAATCCGGTCTTCATGCTGGACGAAGTGGACAAGATGTCGATGGACTTCCGGGGCGATCCCTCGGCGGCGCTGCTGGAAGTGCTGGATCCGGAACAGAATTTCATGTTCATGGATCACTACCTGGACGTGGAGTACGATCTCAGCCAAGTGTTCTTCATCTGCACGGCCAACGTCCTGCACACCGTCCCGCCGGCGCTCCAGGACCGCATGGAAGTCATCCGGCTTTCCGGCTACACCGAGCTGGAGAAGCTCGAGATCGCGAAACGGTTCCTGGTGAGGAAGCAGATGAAGCAGACCGGCCCGAGCGAGAAGCAGCTCCAGTTTACCGACCAGGGGATCATGAGCCTGATCCAGTTCTACACCCGGGAAGCCGGCGTGCGGAACCTGGAGCGGGAGATTGGCAACATCTGCCGCAAGGTGGCCCGCGCGGTGGTCAACGCGCGAAGCGGCAAGGAGAAAACGGAGTTGCCCTCCGTGGTAATCCGTCCGGAGAACGCTTCGGAGTATCTGGGGCCGGCGAAGTTTCGGGACCTGGAGGCCGACAAGAAGAACGAGGTGGGCGCCGCGGTCGGGCTGGCGTGGACGGAAGTGGGAGGGCAGATCCTGGCCACCGAAGCCACCATCATGGAGGGAAGGGCAAGCTGTTCACTACCGGGAAGTTGGGCGACGTGATGCAGGAGTCGGCCCAGGCAGCGATGAGCTACATCCGATCCCGGGCCCATCTGTTGGGACTGCCCCGGGATTTTTACCGGAATCTCGACATCCACGTGCACGTTCCGGAAGGTGCCATTCCCAAGGACGGGCCGTCGGCTGGAATCACGATTGCTACGGCCATCGCCAGCGCCCTGACCAGGATCCCGGTGCGGTGCAATGTGGCCATGACCGGGGAGATCACGTTGCGCGGCAAGGTGTTGCCCATCGGCGGGCTCAAGGAGAAGCTGCTGGCGGCCCACCGCCACGGCATGCAGGAGGCCATCCTGCCAAAGGATAACGAGAAGGACCTGCCGGAGATTCCGGAGAACGATCCGCAAGGAGATGAAGCTTCATTTCGTGGAATCGATGGACGAAGTGCTGAAGATAGCCCTGGAGAGAGAAGTGACGGCGCTGCCGCTGGAAGCGCCGGTGGAGATTGCCACCCAACCCAGCGAAGAAAAGCGGATGCACTAGGAGCCGTCAGCAATCAGCCATCAGCCCAGCACCCCAGCCCGCAGGCGGCTTGTGGGGCTGACGGCTGAGGGCTGATGGCTAACTGAAGGATCAATCCGAAGGGAATCGGGGCCTGGCCGCTGTTTGTGGACCTTGAGCGGATGGACAGCCACGGCCCGTCCCGGCCATAACCGGCCAATGAGCGAAGCAGAGTAGGCAAGCACTATGGAAAACCCAGAACAGAACACAGACCCGGCTCAGGCGCAGGAGGAAAAACCATCCCAGGCGCAGGCACCCGCTGCACCGCCTCCTCCCACGGGTTCCAGAAAAAGGCAGGGCGGTGGCGGCAACGCCAGGAACGGCGCGACTGCATCCACGACCACCCTGGACCTGGTGGCGCTGAAGGACATGAGCATCCAGCAGTTGAACCAGATCGCCAAAGACCTGGGTCTCAGCGGGACGTCCGGCCTGCGCAAGCAGGAACTGATCTTCAAGATCCTGCAGGCGCAGGCGGAGAAGAGCGGGCTGATCTTCTCGGAGGGGGTACTGGAGTGCCTGCCGGACGGGTTCGGGTTCCTGCGGGCGCCGGAATACAACTACCTGCCCGGCCCGGATGACGTCTACGTGTCGCCCTCCCAAATCCGGCGCTTCGACCTGCGCACCGGAGACACCATCTCCGGCCAGATCCGGCCGCCCAAGGAAGGCGAGCGATACTTCGCGCTGATCAAGGTGGACGCCATCAACTTCGAGCCGCCCGAAGAGGCCCGCAACAAGATCTTCTTCGACAACCTGACCCCGCTTTATCCCAACGCGCGCGTCCACCTGGAGACCGTCAAGGAGAATTACTCCGGGCGCATCATGGATCTGCTGACCCCCATCGGCAGAGGGCAGCGCGGCCTGATCGTTTCTCCGCCCCGCACGGGCAAGACCATGCTGCTGCAAAGCATCGCTAACTCCATCACCACCAACCATCCGGAGATCATCCTGATCGTGCTGCTGATCGACGAGCGGCCCGAGGAAGTGACCGATATGCAGCGCTCGGTGAAGGGCGAGGTCATCAGCTCGACCTTCGACGAACCGGCCTCGCGGCACGTGCAGGTGGCCGAGATGGTGATCGAAAAGGCCAAGCGGCTGGTGGAGCACAAGCGGGACGTGGTGATCCTGCTGGATTCGATCACCCGGCTGGCGCGGGCTTACAACACCATCGTGCCGCCTTCCGGGAAGGTGCTCTCCGGGGGCGTTGACTCGAACGCCCTGCAGCGTCCCAAGCGCTTCTTCGGCGCGGCGCGCAACATCGAGGAGGGCGGATCGCTGACCATCATCGCCACCTCCCTGATCGACACCGGCAGCCGCATGGACGACGTGATTTTCGAGGAGTTCAAGGGCACCGGCAACCTGGAGATCCACCTGGACCGCAAGCTGGTGGACAAGCGCGTCTTCCCGGCCATCGACATCAACAAGAGCGGCACCCGGAAGGAAGAGTTGCTCCAGCCCAAGGAGGAGCTCAACCGGGTGTGGGTGCTGCGCAAGGTACTGTCCCCGTTGTCCCAGGTGGAGTGCATGGAGCTGCTGCTGGACAAGCTCTGCGAAGACCCGCAGCAACGCCGAGTTCCTGGGGGCCATGAGCGGGTAGGGGCGAAGGCGGACGGAAACCGGCTGGCGAGCCCACCCGGCGGGCGCCCGACAGCAGGCTGAGCCGAGCGGCAGCGTCGAAAAACGGGGTTACAGGTTGATGTTCCCGCCCGATGGCTACACGCTGTGGGAAATCAACTTCAACCCGGGCACGCCCAGGTAGTCGTTGCGGTTGTGGGTGATCAGCGGAGCGTTGTATAGCAACGCCGTGGCGGCAATCCAGGCATCCGCGCACTCGATGCGACGCCCGCTCGCCTGGGCTGCCACAGTCACCTCGGCCCACCGCTGGCACAGGTCGGGACTCGATGGTGCCACGGTGAACCTCCTCGGGTGGTTGTGCAACCTGCTCATTCGTGCGCGCCCCCACTGGAACTGGATGCCCCACCTCTCCAGTTCAGCCACGGTCATGAACGAGATCAAGGTGACCCGTCCCGCCAAGTCTGGATGGTAACGTGAACCGACCGGATGGTCTTTGAAAAGGAAGGACACTACGTCGGTGTCAACGACGACCTGAGTCATGCGGCCCGGTCAGTGCTCGTGTGCCCTCGCCACTCGTGGAGAGCAGCCAAGAAGTCCTCGACCAGTTCCTTTTCGGGCCAAAAGTCGCCATGCAGGACACGCACGTCGATGATCGGACCGGTACCCTGCTCGGTCATGAGTTCCTCGATCGACGGATGTCCATCTGCTGAGTAGCTTGTCTCGGCAGATAGATTAGCGGCGACGCGCTCCTTGCGCCGGTCGTACTTCCTGGCCACAGATCACCTCCGCCACTTCGAGTATAGCAGGCTGCGCCAACCACCCGGAGATCATTCTGATCGTGCTGCTTATCGACGAGCGGCCCGCCAACTGGATTCGATCACCCGGCTGGCGCGGGCTTACAACACCATCGTGCCGCCTTCCGGGAAGGTGCTCTCCGGGGGCGTTGACTCGAACGCCCTACAGCGCCCCAAGCGCTTCTTCGGCGCGGCGCGCAACATTGAGGAGGGCGGATCGCTGACCATCATCGCCACCTCCCTGATCGACACCGGCAGCCGCATGGACGACGTGATTTTCGAGGAGTTCAAGGGCACTGGCAACCTGGAGATCCACCTGGACCGTAAGCTGGTGGACAAGCGCGTCTTCCCGGCCATCGACATCAACAAGAGCGGCACCCGGAAGGAAGAGTTGCTCCAGCCCAAAGAGGAGCTCAACCGGGTGTGGGTGCTGCGCAAGGTACTGTCCCCGTTGTCCCAGGTGGAGTGCATGGAGCTGCTGCTGGACAAGCTCTCGAAGACCCGCAGCAACGCCGAGTTCCTCGCGGCCATGAGCGGGTAGGGGGGAAGCCGTCAGCCGTCCGCAACCCGCCAAGGGAGACGGGGCGCCCCCGGGGTGTTTGGAACCCCAGGGCTCTGGCTCTGCGAACGACCTGCAATTATCTGGAACTGACGGCTTTAGCGGAGGGCTGAGGGCTGAAGGCTGAAGGCTCTTAGATTTATGACCCCCAGGGCTAACCTTTCTTGCGGTAAGATCGTCTTTAACAGTCGAGAAGGTCCTTGACGGCAAGGCGGTGGTCGTTTGGTGTGTGCCACCATGGAAGGTTCGACATGCAAGCCCAGAAGAAAGCCTCCTCAGTGCCAGTAGTTGTACCGGAGATTCGCCCGTCACTCCCCGAGGTTGCCCCCCGGGTGCCCGGTCGGCCCCGAGGCCGGTGGATTTGGGTGTTGGCGGGCTTGGTGGTGGTCCTTGGAGCGAGCTGGTGGTGGCTGGCCCGACGGTCTGAGCCGGGGCCGGAGTCGGGGCGGGCAGAGCCGACGCCGGTGCGGACGGCGAAGGTATTCCTGGGCGGCTTGGACCGGACTGTCCGTATCACTGGAAGCACATCGGCCCAAAACTTCGCTTCTTTGGTGGCCCCGCAACTGCGGGGTAGCCGGCGCGGTCCAGGCTCCGGGGACTCGATTGGGGGGGGAGGCGGAGGTGGCTCCAGAGGTTCCTCCTCCGCAGCCTTGGCATCCGGGTACAGCGGCGGTGGCAGTTCGGGGGGCAGTTCCCGCTCTTCTTCGTCGTCCTCCTCGGGGAGTTCCGGCGGGGGAGGGAGCGAGTCCACTCTGGGCATGCCGGGCAGCTCGACAGGCGGTTCGGGTGGTTCGAGCGCCCTCACAGCTTCGTTGACACGCAGCAGCAGCTCCAGGAGCAGCGGGGCGTCCAGGACCTCGTCGGGTTCCGCGGCGAGCGCTAGTACGGGAGTCGATTTGGGCTCGACCTCGAGCAGTGGCGGAGGCGGTTCTTCCTCGGGGGGAGGTGGTGGAAGCACCGTCGGGAGTTCCGGGGGAGACTTCATGCTGGTGCTCCAGGAACTCATCAAGCCGGGTGCCTACGTCAAGAAGGGCACCGTGGTGGCCGAGTTCGACCGGCAGTACATGTTGAACCGGCTGGACGATTACCGGGCCGGCCTGGACCAGACCGAGGCCGGTCTGAAAATCTTGAAGGCCAACCTGGAAGTTGACAAGAAGGCGCACCAGCAGTCGATCGGGGTGGCCAAGGCGGAATGGGACAAGGCTCAGTTGGACCTGAAGACCATCCCGGTGCAATCCGCTATAGACTCCGAAAGGCTGAAACTGGCCGAGGAAGAGGCTGCGGCGCGCTACAAGCAACTATTGAGCGAGGTGAACTACAAGGACGTCTCCCAGCAGACCCAGTGGAAGATGTCGGTGCTGAACCGCGACCAATCCAAGATCGAGTTGCAGAGGAGCGAAGCAAACGCAGACCGGATGGTGGTTCGCGCTCCCATGGACGGGGTTACGGTGATGTTGACGACGTTCCGGGGCGGGGAGTTTGGGCAGATCCAGCAAGGCGACATGCTTTATCCGGGCCAGCTCTACATGCGGATCGTGGAACCCGGCTCCATGGTTGTGAACGCCAGCGTGAATCAGGCGGACATCGAGATGATGCGGATCGGGGCGCATGCGAAGGTGCGCTTCGACGCTTACCCCAATCTGGAGTTGCCGGCCCACCTCTACTCGATTGGAGCAATGCCCCGGGCGGGTGGCTTCCGAGCCAGCTACGTGAAGGAAGTCCCGGTGGTCTTGAAGCTGGACAAGCTGGACCCGCGAGTCATCCCCGATCTTTCCGTGAGCGCCGATATCGTGGTGGCCAGAGAGGAGAAGGCTGCGATTGCGCCGCTGGAGGCGGTCTTTACGGAAGCGGGCACCGGCAAGCCCTTCGCATTCCTGCGCCGGCCCTCGGGGTGGGAACGGCGGCCGGTGGAGGTGGGTCTCACCAACAACGTTGCGGCCGTGGTGCTCTCTGGTGTGAGGCCCGGTGAAGTGGTCGCGGCCGAGTGGCCGATCAAAGAGACGAAGAAGTGAGGAAAGCAATTGGTGGGCGTGGGTAGAGGGTAAAAGATAGCAATGGCTTCGAAGGACGTGAAACCGAAACAGAGGCTGGGCCGGCCGGCCTCCTCCCGCAAGAGGAGAATTGCCGGCTGGACCGTGGTGCTGGTGTTGTGCTCGGGCGGAGCGTACGCCGCCTACCGCTATGCCGGGACCACGGAAGTGGAAGTCGCCACGGCGCGGGTGCGTCGGGCGGACTTCGTGATCGCCGTGCGAAGTCGTGGAGAGATCCGAAGCACGCGCTCGATGGTTCTGACGGCGCCCCAGGTTCCCGATCCGCGCATCGTGAAGCTGGCGGAGACCGGCAAGCCGGTCAACAAGGGGGGCACGGTGGTGGAGTTCGATGCGGCCTCCCAGGAGCAGTACTTCCTGGAGCGCAGCACCAGCGTTCGGACAGTTGACAGCGAGATCGTCCAGACCAAGGCTTCGCACCGCATGACCAACGAGTTGGATGGGATGAATCTGATGCAGTCCCAGTACAACCTGGAGCGAGACAAGCTGGAGGCTAGCAAGGCGGAGATCCTGTCGGAGATCGAGGGGGCCAAGAACCGCATTAACGTGGGCATTTCCGAGGGCGAGCTGAGCCAGGTCAAGACCACCATCTCCGCCCACAAGGTCTATCAGGACGCGGACCTACAGCGGCTCGGGCAGAGGAAGGACAAGACCGTGCGAGACATGGATCGCGCCAAGGGTTATTTGTCGAAGATGGTACTGGTGGCGCCCAACGACGGCATCGTCAACATTCTTCCGAATTTCCGGGCTGGGGGGTCGTTCGGGTCGATGCCGCCCCCTTTCAAGGAAGGGGACCGGGCCTGGACAGGGGCTGCGATCGCGGAGATCCCCGATCTTTCCAGCATGCGCATCGAGCTGAAACTGGAGGAGGTTGACCGCGGGAAGGTGCAGTTAGGCCAGCAGGTCAGGGTGCGGGTGGATGCGGTTGCTGACAAGGAATTTGCAGCGGAAGTGGATTGGATCAGCCCCATTGCGGCCGTCTCGTTCGGCAGGATGATGAGCTCCGAGAAAACTTTTCCGGCTTACGCCACCCTCAAGAGCGTGGATCCCCGCCTGCGGCCGGGCATGAGCGGGACGGCCGAGATCATCATCGAAAGCCAGCCGAACGCGCTGTTGATTCCGGCGCGGTCCAGTTTCTCGGAGGGCGGCAAGCCCGCCGTGTGGGTTCAGCGAGGACAACAGTTCTACAAGCAACCGATTTCGGTGGGCAAGAGGAACGAAAACGACCTGGTGGTGCTGAGCGGGCTTCGACAAGGAGAAGTAGTCACGCTCGAGAACCCGGTCGAGGCAGCCAAGCGTGCCAAGAAACTCTGATCGTAGAGCGTGGATGGTGGAATGGAGAGTCCACAATCCGCGTTCTCGAATCCACAATCTGATTTGATTCGATGAAAAAACTAATACTTCGCGGTTCACTAGCACTGATTGTTTTGGGGGCGGCCTACGGGGCCTACCGTTTCTTCCAGCAACTCCCGCAGCGCCAGCAGCAGATAGCCACCACGGTGGTGCGGCAGAGCGACGTGGTCATTCGCAGCTATGCCCGGGGAGAGTTGCGGGCCGTCCGTTCGGCCATGCTGATCGCTCCGAATCTTTTCGGAACGGTCCAGGTGACCCGGCTGGCTCCGCTGGGTGGTCTCGCCAAAGAGAAAGACCTGATTGCGGAGTTCGACGATTCCGAGGTGCGCTCGCGGCTGGAAGAGAAGCAGCTCGAGCTGGACCAACTGGACGAGCAGCTCAAGAAGGCCCTGGCTGACCAGGCCATTCGCAACAACCAGGACCTGGTGGAATTGCTTCGGTCTCGATACTCCGTGCGGCGGGCCGACCTGGAAGTCAAACGGGCGGAATTGAAGTCGGCGATCGATCAGAAAAAGGACCTGCTGACCCTGGAAGAGGCGCGGCGGCGGCTCAAACAACTGGAAAGCGACATTCAGTCGCGTTTGCAGCAGAGCGAGGCGGAACTGGCCGTACTGCGCGAGAAGAAGAACAAAGGGTTACTGGAATTGAAGCGTGAACAGCAGAGGCTGATGCAGGTGAAGCTGCTGGCGCCCATGAGCGGCTTGGTGGCCATCCGGCAGAGCCGGCCGATGGGCGTTTTCTTTGCCGGCATGCAGCTCCCCGACATCCGGGAAGGCGACCAGGTCTTCCCCGGAACCCCGGTGGCTGACGTGCTGGACCTGTCGGAACTGGAAGTGGCGGCTAAAGTGGGCGAGCTGGACCGGGCCAATCTGCACGAGGGCCAGGACGTTCTGATGCAACTCGACGCCGTGGCGGGCAAGAGATTCCACGGCAAGATCAAGAGCATGAGCGGGACTGCCAGCGCCAACGTGTGGTCCGGGGACCCGGCCAAGAAGTTTGACGTGGTCTTCTCGGTGGACATGAAGGAACTGCTGACAGGGCTGGGCGCGAAACCCGAACAGATCCGAAAAGTCCTGGAAACGGCCGAGCAGAACCGGAAGAAACCTCTCGTGGTTACGATGATGAGCTCCATGATGGGTGGGTCGGGAGGAGCACCGGGCGGGTTACCGGGAGAGCCGGGCGGCCAAGCGGGCGCTGTTATGGTGCAGATGGGTCCGGGCGCGACGGGCGGATCGGAGGCAGCCGGGATGGCAGGCCAGGAAGGAGGCAGCGCCAGAGAAGGCCGGGGTGGAAGAGGCGGAAGAGGTGGAACACAGGGCGGGGCCGAGGGTCAGGGCGAACGGCGCACCATGCGATTCGGCGGGCAGATGTCGGAGGAGGACCAGAAGAAAGTCCGGGAGGCCCTGGAGAAGGCCCTGGGCGGGCGCAACATGCGGGATCTCAGCCCTGAAGAACGTCAACAGGTGATCGCGAAGATTCAAGAGACCGTTAAGCTGCCAGCCATGGCCAAGCCAGCCGCCGCGGGAGCGGGCCAGCAGGGCGGCGGTGCGGGAACGGCTGGAGCCACAGTCACTGCGGTGCCGGGAGCGCCTGGGGAAGGCAGGCGGGCCATGGCCTCTGGGGCCGGCGGGCCAGGTGGAACAGGAGGCTCCGGGGACGCCAGCGGGCCGCCGCGTGGCTTCGGCATGGGGAGCTCGCCGCAATTCAGCGATAAGGACCTGGAGAACGCCAAGCTGCCGCCTCCTCCCGAGGAGGACAGCCAACTGGAGGTCTTGCTGCGCCCGGGACTGCTGGCTGATGTCGAGATCATCGTGGAAAAGATTCCCAACGCGATCCACATTCCGGTCCAGGCCGTCTTCGAGAAGGAAGGCAAGCCGGTGGTGTACGTGAAGGTGGCGAACACCTTCGAACCGCGCGTCATCAAACCCCTCAAGCGGAGCGAATCGACGATGGTGATCGCGGAAGGGCTGAAAGCGGGCGAGATCCTGGCCTTGGCGGATCCCACCGCGAGGAAGGGCGAAGAAGGAAAGAGCAGAAACCAGCCGGCGGCGCAGGCCCCGGCATGCCGGTGGGCGGCGGGGCGGGGGCGGCTCGCGGGGAGGCAGGTAGAATGACCAATCCCTTGGCCGGGTACCTGCCCGAGCTGTACATGGGGCTTTCCAGCCTCCTGGTCCACAAACTGCGCAGCCTGCTGACCATGCTGGGCATGATCTTCGGCGTGGGCGCGGTGGTGGCCATGCTGTCGATCACCGCGGGCGCGCAGAAGGAGATGATGAGCTTACATCGACCTGCTGGGCGTCAACAACATCATCATCGAGGCCAAGGAGGCCGTGGACCGGAACGAACTTCAGGCCCGGCGGGCGATCTCGCCAGGGCTGACGTTCCGCGATTTTCGGGCCATCTCGGAGAATGTGCAGGGCCTGGAGGCGCTGACGCCGCGCAAGCGCTTCAAGCCCATGAAGGTGCTGCCCAAGACGACCCAGGAACTTCCGGTGCTGATCGGCGTACTGCCGAATTTCGCCCACATCAACAACCTGAAGATGGTGGCGGGGCGGTTTCTCAGCGAGGATGACGACCAGCGTTCGGCACCGGTGTGCGTGCTGGGGGAATCCGTCAAGGTGAACCTGCTGGGCTATGACGACGCCGTGGGCAAGTACGTGAAGATCAACGACACCTGGCTGCAAGTCATCGGGATTCTGGCGCAGCAGGCCAGCTCGGAGTCCGAAGTGGAGGGCATGGAGGCCATCAACCGCAACAACATGGTGGTGGCGCCGCTGAACACGGTCATGCGCCGCTTCGAGGACTCCAACAGCTATCTCAAGGACGAGATTGATGGGATCTACATCCGAGTTACTCCCAATACCGATTCCATCGAGACGGCGAACGTGGTGCGCGCCATTCTGACGGCCACCCATAAAGACGCGGGCGATTTCAACGTGGTGGTGCCGGCGGACCTGCTGGAGCAGAAGCGCCGGACGCAGTTCATTTTCAGCGTGGTGATGATCTGCATCGCCGGCATCTCGCTGCTGGTGGGCGGCATCGGGATCATGAACATCATGCTGGCCACAGTGCTGGAGCGGACGCGCGAAATCGGCATCCGCAGGGCCATCGGGGCCAAGCAGTCCGACATCATCCGCCAGTTCCTGACGGAAGCCGTCCTCATATCGATTGTTGGGGGATTGATCGGGATCGGGTTCGGCTTCGGGCTGTCGCGGATCATCGGGGCCGCAGCCGGATGGTCCACCGTGGTTACTGCCACCTCGATTGCGGTGGCCTTCGGGGTCTCGGTTTTCATCGGGCTTCTGTTCGGCAGTTATCCCGCTGTGCAGGCGGCCAAACTGGATCCGATCGAGGCCATCCGGTACGAGTGAGGCCTGTTTCGCGCAAAGACGCAGAGGTGACGCAAAGGGCGCAAAGAAGAATTGATATGCGATTGAACTTTCTGATTTCCGGAGTGTTTTGCGCTTCCTGTTTGCTGGCTCAGGAAGCGCCCTCGTTTCCGAGCGCTGCATATTTTCGGGACCACTTCACGACTCCCAAGACGCGGGTCGAGCTGCGGCCTCCAGTGCGGTTGCAGGATTTCGTGGTGGATGGGAAGCTGGAGCTGTCGCTGCGTTCGTACTTAGAGCTGGTGATGGCGAACAGCACCGACATTTCGATCCAGCGGCTGTCGCTGGAAATCCCAAAGAACGCCATCCTGCGGGCGTTCGGGACTTTTGACCCGAGTTTCACGGGTGCCTTCGACGCCACGCGGCAGAAATCCGCGTCCACTACGGCGCTGGCCGGCGCAAGCCTGCTGAATGCGCTGTCCCAGCGGGCTACCACCCTGTACACGCAGAGGCTGGAGAACGGGACGCAGTTTACCGTGGGGTTCAACGGCAGCAAAGACTCCTCGAACAACGCCTTTGCCACTGTCAACCCGGCGCTCAATGCGTCGCTGCGGTTCGGATTCACGCAACCTCTGCTCAGAGACCGCGGGGGCTACGTGACACGCCTGCCGATTATGCTCGCGCGCAGCCAGTTGCGGAAGAGCGAGTATGATTTGCGCGACACGTTGACGCGACTGATTGCCACGGCCGAAACCGCCTACTGGGACGTCATCGAGTCCCGGGAGCGCCTCAAGGTCCAGGAGGAATACCTGAAGCTGTCAGAGGTAGCCTTGAAGCGCGCGCAGCGGGAATTGGAGCTGGGGCCCTGTCTCCACTGGACATCTTCCGGCCGCAGCAACAGTATGCCACTGCGGAGATCCAGGTGTCCCAGTTCCGCTTCCAGTTGGGCCAGCGCGAGGACGCGCTGCGCCGGCAGATTAGCGTGGATCTGGACCCCGAGATCCGCAAGCTGCCCATCGTGCTGACCGAAACGGTCTCGCCGGCCCTGGAGACCGCTTCGATCGATCAGGAAGCGGCGGTGGAGAAGGCGCTGGCCTTGCGGCCGGATCTGAGGTCTTCGCTCCAGACCCTGGACGCCGATGAATTGAGGATCAAACAGAGTACAAATGCTTTGCGTCCCGACCTGTCGCTCACCGCAAGTTACAGCGCGCAGGGCCGCGGTGGGATGCTCTATGATCGGACCAACGTGTTCGGGCAGTCCCAACTGGTGAACGTGACCCCCGGGGGCTTCGGGGACGCGCTGGACCAGATGTTCGGGTTCGGCCTTCCGACCTACCAGTTCGGTCTGACGCTGCGGCTCCCGCTGCGCGACCGGTCCCGAAGCGCGGACCTGGCCGACGCGCTGATCCAGAAGCGGCTGGACAGCCTGCGCGCGCGCAGTATCGAGCAGCAGATCCGCCTGGACGTGCTCAATGGCATCAACCAGGTGGAATCCAGCAAAGCCGCGGTCGCGCTGGCTAAGGTGGCGGTCGAGTTCGCGCAAAAACAGGTGGACGCGGAGCAGAAGAAATACGATCTGGGCACCAACATCATGTACTTCGTGTTGCAGGCCCAGACGGACCTGGCCAGCGCCGAATCCACACTGGTCACGCAGTCCATCAACTACCGCCGCAGCCTGCTGACCCTGTTGCGATACACCGGCGAGCTGCTGGAGGAGCGCGGCGTGGCGGTACAATAGCAGGCGGCTGGCTGCTGGCGGCTAGCCGCTAGCCTATGGGCCGCATCCGCATCCTCTCCGACGAAGTCGCCAATAAGATTGCGGCTGGGGAGGTGGTGGAGCGGCCGGCCTCGGTAGTAAAGGAGCTGTTGGAGAATTCCCTGGATGCGGGCGCGTCGGAACTGCGCGTTGAGGTCTCCGGGGGCGGGCGGCGGCTGGTTCGGGTAGCCGACAACGGCTGCGGCATGCTGTGCGACGATGCCATGCTGGCCTTTGAGCGCCATGCCACCAGCAAGCTCTCCGGCGTCAAGGACCTGCTGTCGATTGCCACCCTGGGATTCCGCGGCGAAGCCCTGCCGTCGATCGCTTCCGTCTCCCGTCTGGTACTGGAGACGCGGGCGGCCGAGGAACTCACCGGGACCCGCGTGGAAGTCGCGGGCGCCAAAATGCTGCGCGCGTCGGAAGCAGCGCTGGCGCCCGGCACGCAGGTCACGGTGCGCGATCTCTTCTACAACGTTCCGGCGCGCAAGAAATTCCTGCGCTCGGAGCAGACCGAGCTGGCGCACATCGCTTCCCTGGTGACGCATTACAGCCTGGCCCACCCGGAGAAGACCTTCCTGTTGCGCAGTGACGCCAAGGAACTGCTGAACGTGACTCCGGTTGAGAAGCTGCGGGACCGCGTGTACCAGGTTTTTGGCAGCCGGATTCTGGAGGAGCTAGTGGACCTGGGAGTGCGGGAGCGGCAACTGGAGCTGCCCGCGCCGAGAGGCCGCCAGCAAGACCTTCCGGCTGCGCGGGTTCATCTCGCGGCCCCAGGTGCAGAAGACCAACCGCAACTCGATCTTCCTGTTTGTGAACCGGCGACTGATCCGGGACCGCCTGCTGCTGCACGCCATTTCTTCGGCCTATCACAACCTGATCCCGCCGGCCTGTTTCCCGTTTGCGCTGCTGTTTCTGGAATGCGATTGCGGCGAGGTGGACGTGAACGTCCATCCCTCCAAGACCGAAGTGCGGTTCCGGCGCCAGTCTTTCGTGCACGATTTTGTGCGGGACGCGATCCGGGAAGCGCTGATCGAGTCCCGGCCGGTCTCGGCGATTCCTCTGCCAGCCCAGGCGCAGCCGGCGGCCGAGCTGCCGTACTCGGAGTTTTCGCAGCGGATCGAAAGCCAGAGTTGGGCAGAGCCGCCGTCCGAAATCGGCTCCCGGGTGGGGAGCGAGGTTCCGGAAGAGCTGCCGGAATTCACCCTGCGCGGGCCAGGCCGCCTGCTGCGCGCCTGGATTTCGGCGAAGGCGCGATACCCGTGAGCGAACCGGCCCCGCTGAAGCTGCCCGTTCCGGACACGCACGGCGGGTTTCCTGCCGAGGACTTCCCCGAGCCTTCGCAGAGCTTGTCGGCGCTGGCCGATCTGCGAACGCTCGGGCAGCTCCAAGACAGCTTCATCGTTGCCGCGGGGCGGGACGGGCTGTGGATCGTCGATCAGCACGTGGCTCACGAGCGGATTTTGTTCGAGCAGATCCTCAAGCAGCGAGCGGCGGGACGGGTCCAGATGCAGCGGCTGCTGATGCCGCTGATCGTTCAGCTCACGCCGGCGCAGGAGATCGAGTACAGCCGCATCGCAGAGGAGCTGGGGGCGATCGGCTTCGAGACCGAGCCGTTCGGCCACCGGACCGTGGCGGTGAAAGCGGCGCCTGCCGGGATCAGCGCCGCCGACCTCGAGAAGCTGATCTTCGAGATTCTGGAAATCGCCGAGCGCGAGCTGCGCAAGACCTCGCTGGAGGACCTGCGGCGGGGGATTGCCGCCTCGATTGCCTGCCACGCGGCCATCAAAGTCAACATGCGGCTGGAGCAGGGCAAGATGGAATGGCTGCTGAGGTCCCTGGCGGCCACCGAGTGCCCGATGAGCTGCCCGCACGGGCGGCCCATCGCGCTGCGGTACTCGCTGCGCGACATCCTGAAGGGATTCCACCGGATCTAAGGGCGTCAGTCCCTGACCAGATAGGCTTCCACCATGAACTCGTCAGGAGGGATGGGGTGAAGCGTGAGGTTGCGGAAGAGGATGGCGTCCCGGCGGCTGCGACGGCCCGCCCCGCCGGCCACGGGCAGCGATTGCAGGCCGCCGAAGATCTTCGGGGCATAGTAAAAAAGGATCCTGTCCACCAGGCCGGACTCCAGGGCGGCCCAGTTAACCTTGCTGCCCGCTTCGATCATCAGGGACAGGCGCATCTCTCCGGCGAGGTGGTCGATCACGCGCGCGAGATCGGGGCGGCCGGCGGGTCCGTCAAAGACCAACACGCTCACGCCGCGCTGCTCGAGCAGTAGGCGGCGCTCTGGCGAAGCGGCCGAGGTGGTGACCACCAAGAGATCGGAGTTCGCGCTGGCGACCATGCGGGAGTGCGGCGGAATCCTCAACTGGGAATCCAGCACGATGCGGAGCAGGGGACGGCTGCGCTCAAGCCCGGTGCGGTCGGTCAGGAGGCAATCGTCGGCCAGCACCGTACCGATGCCGGTGAGGATGGCGTCGGATTGATGGCGGAGTTGCTGGACCTGGGCGCGCGCCCGCTCGCTGGTGATCCAGCCGAGGTTGTCCTCCGGCGCGGCGATCTTGCCGTCCAGGGTTAGCGCGGCTTTCAGAGTGACCAGGGGGCGGCCAGTGCGCATGAAGTGGACGAAGGGCTCGTTGAGCTTCTCGGCTTCCACCGTGTGCTCGGCGGCGATCTCGACAGCCAGGCCGGCGGCGCGCAGGCGGGCGAGACCTTCTCCCGCCACCCGCGGGTTGGGATCTTGCATGGCGGCCATAACGCGGCTGACGCCGGCGGCGATGATGGCATCGGTGCAAGGAGGGGTGCGCCCCTGGTGAGTGCAGGGTTCCAGGGTCACGTAAAGCGTGGCGCCGCGGGCCCTGTCGCCGGCCTCCTGGAGCGCCAGGATCTCGGCGTGCTGGACGCCGGCATAGCTGTGGAAGCCGCGGCCGGCCACTTGCTCGTCGCGTACTACCACGGCGCCCACGGCCGGGTTGGGACTGGTCCGACCCACACCCTGGCGGGCCAGCTCCAAAGCCTGACGCATGTAGTCCGGGTTCATGTTTCGAGCAGTGAGGCGATAAACTTCTCCGGCTCGAATGGTAGCAGATCGTCGGGCTTCTCGCCCACTCCCACGTAGCGGATGGGGAGGTTCAGCTCGCGGGCGATGGGAATCACGACGCCGCCTTTGGCGGTGCCGTCCAGCTTGGCGAGCACGATGCCGGTAACGCCGGAGGTGTCCGTGAAACGGCGCGCCTGCTCCAGTCCGTTCTGCCCGGTGGTTGCGTCCATGACCAGCAGAACCTCGTGGGGCGCGTCTGGGATCAGGCGAGTCGCGGTCCGGCGCATCTTCTCCAGTTCCGCCATGAGGTTCGACTTGGTGTGGAGCCGGCCGGCGGTGTCCACGATGACGTAGTCCACCTTGCGGGAGCGGCCGGCCTGGATGGCGTCGAACAGGACGGCGCTGGGGTCTGCGCCGGGTTTCTGGCGAATGAAGTCGCTGGCGGTTCGCTGGGCCCAGATCTCGAGTTGCTCGATGGCCGCGGCGCGGAAGGTATCGGCGGCGCACATCAGCACGCTGCGGCCCTCGGCTTTGTAGCGATGGGCCAGCTTGCCGATGGTGGTGGTCTTGCCGGTGCCGTTGACTCCGACGATCATGACGACTGCGGGCGGCTGGCTGAGGCGAGGCACGGGCCGCTCGGTTGCCCGCAGCACTTCGATGAGATGCTGGCGGATGAGCTGCCGCAATTCCTGCGCCTCGCCCAGCAGCTTGCGATCCACTTTCTGGCGGATGAGTTCGAGGATCTCGCTGGTGGTCCTGACGCCGATGTCGGCGGCGATCAGCGTGTACTCGAAGCTCCTCCAGAAGGCTGGCGTCAATCTCCTTCTTGCCCGCCAACGCATCCTCCAGGCGCGAAACGAGGCCAACGCGCGTTTTCTGAATGCCGCTCTTGAGGCGTTCCAAAAGAGTGGGCTCTTCCGGCACCGAGCCGAACAAGGTTTGGATCATGAGGATTGAACTTCATTGTAGCGTCTGGCGTACTATGGTTTCCTTCGAAGGAGATTTATGCGCACAAGCCGACGTGAATTTCTCGGTTCGCTAGCGGCCGGAGCGGTGGCAGGGCCGGCGCTGGACCGGAAGCCGAACATCGTACTGATCCTGCTCGACGACCTGGGTTACGGCGACGTCGGGCCCTACGGGCAGAAGATGATCCGAACCCCGAACATCGACCGTCTGGCAGAGCAAGGGAAGCGTTTCACCGATTGTTATGCCGGGGGCGCCGTCTGCGCCCCTTCGCGCAGCGCGCTGATGACCGGGTTTCACACCGGGCACTGTTCGGTGCGGGCCAATGCGGGCACTATTCCGATTCCGCCGGAGGACGTGACGGTGGCCGAGGTTCTGAAGTCAGCGGGCTACAAATCGGGACTGTTTGGGAAGTGGGGCCTGGGTGATGCGGGCTCGACCGGCGTGCCCACCAAACAGGGATTCGACGAGTACTTCGGCTACCTGCACCAAATTCACGCCCACAGCTACTATCCGGAGTATCTGTGGAAGAACGACCGGAAATTCCCGCTCGAGGGCAACCGGGATCAAAAACGGCAACAATACAGTGCGGACCTGATCGCGGAGCAGTCTTTCGAGTTTATCCGCAAGCACAGAAGCGAGCCGTTCTTCCTGTACGCCGCTTATACGCTGCCGCATGGGCGGCACGAGGTTCCGAGCGATGCGCCTTACTCCGGCAGGGACTGGCCGCAGGGCGAGAAGAACTACGCCGCCATGATCACGCGCGCCGACGGCTACATAGAGACCGTCTTGCGCCTGCTGGGAGAACTCGGGTTAGACGAAAAGACGGTAGTGTTCTTCAGCAGCGACAATGGCGCGGTGACCGGGGACGGGCATGACATCCGATTCTTCAACAGTAACGGGCCGCTGAGAGGACAAAAGGGCCAGTTGTACGAGGGAGGAATTCGCGTGCCCATGATTGTGCGCTGGCCGGGCAAGATCGCGCCGGGCGCCGTGAGCGACCTGGCCTGGGCCTTTTGGGACTTCCTGCCCACGGTGGCCGAGCTGGCGGGAGCGGAAGCGCCGCGGGGCCTGGACGGCATCTCGGTGGCGCCGGGCTTGCTGGGCCGCCCGCAAAGGAAGCACGAGTTCCTCTACTGGGAGCAGCATCGCTTCGATCAGAAGACCCAGAAACTGAGAGAGGAGGCCATGGTGCAGGCCGTACGAATGGGCCAGTGGAAGGCGGTGCGGTTGCGGCCGGGCGCGCCGCTGGAACTGTATAACCTGCGCGAGGACATCGGGGAAAGCACGAACCTCGCGGCCGATCATCCGGAGGTCATCGCCAGGATTGAGGCGTATCTGAAGACCGCGCGGACCGCGCCTCGGCCGCATGATACCGGGAGCTTTGAAATTCGGGGACAGGCTACGACTTTTGGCCCCGAGGCCCCGCCCGCCCTGGTCTCGCACCCCGCGTAATTCGGGGACTGGCGCGAATTTCGCCGCCTTTGCGAAATTCGTAGCCTGTACCCGAATTACCCTCCCCGCACTAACCCGCGTAATTCGGGGACTGGCGCGAATCTCCCCATTTTCATCTGGGCGGGTGAGGTCTACCTCATGGACGCCTGTCCCCGAATTTCAGCGTTGTGCGCTACGCGCTGGGGGGTGTAGGCTAGTCCCCATGAACCGCCATACTCGTCGAGATTTCTTGACCTCCGCCGGCGTTGCCGCTACCGCCGCGCCGGCTTCCGCCACGCCTGCCGAACAGCCGGCCAAACGGGGCCATCGCCGCACCGGCTTCGGTCCCAGCGCCAAACCCCGGAAGATCAGCGATAACTTGTATGTGTTCGAGGACACCTGCAATGTGTACGTGATTCGGGACGGCGCCAACGGGGTACTGATCGACTTCGGTTCGGGCAAGATCCTGGACCACTTGCGCGACCTTGGGGTTGCCAAGGTTGACTGGATTCTGCATACTCACCATCACCGGGACCAGTGCCAGGGCGATTGGAAGGCCGCCGAGCGCCGCATCCCCATCGCCGTGCCGGCGCACGAGATGCACCTGTTCGCGGACGCCCAGAATTTCTGGCGCAACCGGCGGGTGTTCCATCTCTACTATGTGCGGAACGACTTCAACACCATCACCGAGAACATCGCGGTGGCGAAGCGGCTGTCGGACTACTCGACGTTTCGGTGGAACAAGATCGACTTTTATGTTCTGCCGACGCCCGGGCACACGCTGGGGTCGATCACGCTGATCGCCACGATTGACGGGAAGCGGGTGGCCTTCTCGGGGGGCCTGATGTACGCGCCGGGAAAGATCCAGAACCTGTACGATACCCAGATCAACTACGGCGGCGCAGAGGGCGTCGATCTGGGGATTTATTCGCTGTCCCGTTTGCGGGAGCAGAAGCCGGAACTGCTGTGCCCTTCGCACGGCCAGCCGCTGCCGGATCCGGAGGCGGGGATGGGAGAGACCATCCGCAAGCTGACGGAGTACTGCCGGTTCCAGGCCGGCGAGCCGAGCGAGTTCAACCGGCCCTACGCCGTGAGCTCGCACCTGGTGGCGCATTATCAGACCACCTCTTCGTTCTATGCCATCGTCAGCGACAGCGGGAAGGCCATGTTCATCGACTACGGCTCGGCTTCGGGCACGCATTTCTCGAACTTCGAGCGGGCCACGGCGGTGGACGACCGCATCCGCTTCGTCGAGCACAACATCGACGAGCTGAAGCGCAACTACGGGTTGAAGTCGATTGATGTGGCCATGCCCAGCCACATGCATGACGACCACATCAACGGCTTCCCCCACCTGATCCGGCATTACGGGACCAAGATCTGGTGTTACGAAAACATGGTGGATGTCTACGAGAACCCGCGGGGCTACAACCTGGGCTGCATTCTGGGCGAGCCGTTCAAGGTGGCGCGGGCGTTCCGGAACGGAGAGAAATTCCGCTGGGAGGAGTTCGAGTTCGAGGTGGCGCACAACCCGGGGCACACCGAGTACCAGATGGCGCTGTACGTGGGAATTGATGGGAAGCGGGTGGCGTTCACCGGGGACGCCTTCTTTCTGCCCAACCCGCGCAACGACGGCACCATGCGGCACAACCTGATCTTCCGGAACCACGTCGAGAACGACAGCCACGTGAAGTCGATTCTGACTTTGGTCGAGCACGAGCCGAACCTGATCTGCCCGGGGCACGGGCGTCCGTTTCCGGTGGACCGGTCGATTCTTCTGGCGACCCAGGAGAAGATGAAGCGGCAGCAGCAGCTTTTCATCGGCCTGCTGCCGGAGGGGGAGACGAACTTCGGGATGGACCCAAGCTGGGTGAGCATTTACCCGTACCAGATTGTGGCGGCGCCTGGGGAGCGCCAGCGGCTGGAGGTGCGGGTGCAGAACTACAAACCGGCCCCGATGAAGATGGAGGTGGCGCTCGTGGCCCCGTCGGAATGGCGCATCGAGCCGGATGTCCTCAAGTTCGAAGTGCCGGCCAACGGCAAGGCCGCGCGCCCCGTGGAGATTACGATTCCCAAAGGCTGGGCAGCCGCCGGCCCCCGCTTCGCCATCGCCGCCGACGTGATGAGCGACGGCAAGTACCTGGGGGAGATTACGGAGGCGGTGGTGGAGATGCGGGGGTGAGGGGTAGCAGTTCTGGCAGTATACACTTCCTTGAAAACTGATCATCGTATGTTCAATATTCCAGGACGGAATCGTGCCCGTGACGGCCCTGTACGGGCGCCGTCAGTACGAAAAGACAACGTTGGTGAGACAGATCGCCGAAGCTACGGGTACCGGGCTGGATCTGCTTCGATGCCAATTGCGTTGGAGGACTTGGGCCTCAAGCGTCTGTTTGTTGTGTAGCCAGGTGCGGAATCGTACGCCCTGGATGAAAGAACCGTTGTCGTCCTTGTCAGCCAGATAAGATCCGAGCTGCTCTCTGGTCGGAGTGCTCAGGGAGACTGACGGACTTACGAGGTAGATCACCGAAGCGCTGGTGGAGATGCGAGAATAAGACGAAATTCTCCATGCTCTGGTGGCTGCTGAGACAACTCAATTCCGAGGATCCGAAAACGCGCGCCGAGGCGGCCCGGAAACTGGGGGCTTCGGGTGCGCCGCAAGCTGTGGTGCCGCTCATCGCCGCGCTCCGCGACAAGGACAGAGAGGTGCGCAAGGCGGTCGTCGAAGCGCTGGGAAAAATTGCCGATCCCCGGGCGACCGCGGCCCTGATCGAAACCCTTCAGAAGAACATATCTCTGAGGTCCGTGGTGATTGTGGCGCTGGGGCGATCCGAGGACCCTCGCGCCCTGGCTGCGGTCGAGGAAGCGCTCAAGAACGAGCGGGACGAGAGCGCCTGGCTCAGCCTGGTCAAAGTGGCGGCCTCATCCGGCAGCCCGAAAACCCGACAGGTACTTCTCGATGAGGCGCTGCGGAAGTTGGAGGTCGCACGCTATCGGAAGGCCGCGGTAGAAGCTCTTGAGCATCTGAGTTGGCAGCCGGCCGACGAGCGCGGGCGCGCCATTCAGGCGGTTTTCCGGGAGGACTGGACCGCCGCGGTGGCGCTGGGGCCGAAGGCAGTCGAGCCGCTGGGCTGGGCGCTTCCGCGAGCCGAGGCCGCCCGGGCGCTGGCCCGGCTGGGGGACCAGCGCGCGGTGGGGGCGCTCACCGCCGTGCTCCAACGATCCCCTTCCGAAGAGCAGAAACTGGCCGCGGTGGAAGCCTTGGGTGCTATCGGCGGGCTGGATGCCGCCAAGGCGCTGGCGGCGTTTGTGCTGGTCTTGGAGGACCTCGAATGCAGCTTGTCGCGAGCGGCCCTCGCCGCGCTGAAGCGAATCCAGCCGGAGATCCTCGGGCCGGGCGTGTCCCGGCTTTTGGACCGGACCTTCTCACAGCTCAACACGCGCAAGAGAGCCGCCATGCTGAACCTGCTGGAGCGATTTGGCGGGCCGGAGGACGTTCCGGCCCTGTGCGAGGCCGCCGGGGACCGCGAGCTCGGGGAGAAGGGTGTCGCGGTGTTGGCCAGAATCCTGCTGGGGGCTGGCGACCAGATTGCGGTGGACGCTCTGCGGAGCATTGCGGCCCTGGAGGGAGTTGCGCAAAACGAGGCCGAGTGGGCGAAGGTGAAGGAACTGACCCGAAGGGAACTGGTCCGGCGCGGGACGCCGTTCGCCGAAGATCAGATTCTGTCTGGCAGCACGTAGGGCGCGCGATACGTCCGGGTCAGATACTTGCTGGCCTCTTCATCGCCAATGATTTTCTCGGTATCGGGATCGAAGACCAGTTTCCTGCCGGTGCGGTAAGAGATGTTGGCGAGGTGACATAGCGTGGCCGACATATGCCCCTCGAGGATGTCGCAATACAGGTCTTCGACTTTTCTGGAACGCACGCAAGCGATGAAGTTCTCGAAATGGCTCACGGTCTGCTCGCGGTCAGCCTCGATGGGCGGGCCGGGAGCGTAGTTGGCCTTGGGGAAACTGGCGTTAGTTGCTCGTTCGGAAACGCCGCTGGATGAGACGTCAGCGCCCCGGGGCGTGAACACACCGCGGACGGCCTTCCAGTCGCCTGCCGTGGTGAGATAGCCCTCGGAAGTGAAGAAAATGTTCCAGGCGTCCGAAGGAGGGGAGTAGAGATTGGAGAGTTCGAAGTCGATGACCGTGCCGTCAGCGTATTCGAGCGTAGCCGTCTGAAAGTTGGGAGTCTCCTGGTCGGAATCCCAGATGTAACGGCCGCCGGTGCTGTGGATCCTGATGGGATGCACGCGCTTGTTCATGCCCCAGCGAGCCAGGTCGAGGTTGTGCACGCCCGAGTTGCCCACATCGGTGGTGGAGGTGTCCCAGAAGAAGTGCCAACCGTAATGGAAGCGGTTCAGGTTGAACGGGCGGAACGGGGCGGGTCCGAGGTACAGATCCCAATGCACTCCCTCTGGGATGGAGGCTTCCTGGACGCGGCCGATACTGCCGCGAGGCTTGGTGATGTCTACCTTGGCCCTGTAGACCTTGCCGAGCTTTCCCTCGTGCAACAAGCGAACCGCGGCGCGCGCTTTGGCCTCGCTGCGCATGTTCTGCCCCGCTTGGACGATGCGTCTGTACTTGCGGGCTGCCTCGACCATCCTCCGGCCTTCCACCACAGTGAACGACACCGGCTTCTCCACGTACACGTCCTTGCCGGCCTGGCACGCCCAAATGGTCATCAGCGCGTGCCAGTAGTCGGGTGTGGCAATCGAAACGGCGTCGATATCTTTCCTTTCGAGCAGCCTTCGAATGTCGGACTCGGTGGCCGGTTTGTAGCCGGCCAGTTTCTCGATCTCCGCGACGGCGCCCGCAAACAGTCGTTCATCGGCGTCACACAAGGCCGCCACCCGAACGTTGGGAATCTTAGCAAAGGCCCGGTAATGCGCCCGACCCCGGCCGTGAAAGCCCACCACAGCGACGTTGACTGTCTCATTGGGGCTCCCCTGGGCGAGCCGAATGGCGGGAACGGCCGCGGCGCTCTTCACAAAATCACGGCGACTGCTGGATGACATCACGTCCTCCCTTCCTGCTGTTTCAGGTTACCAGACGATGCTGAGACGCGGCTACCCCGGATTTCTCAGCAGACCCGAGTTCCAGCGAAGTTGTGGCGCGGGCTTCAGCCTGCCGCGTCGAGACTCGTCTCGACGCCAGTGCTTCTCTCGAACCGGGACAGCGCGTCTCGGCACGAGTGCCGAGACGGCAGCCTGGAGAGGCTGCGCCACAAGGTCAACAGCGCGCTCGAGACTGGGCATGGTGAGAAATCCGGGCTAGACGTTTCCGCTAGCCGATCTGGAATTCCGCCACGGCTTCCGGGCTGTCTTTGTAGCCCAAGCGGCAGGCCAAGGCGCGAAGGCGTGCGCTGGTGTTGAGCGCGATTTCGTGGCTGTAGAGCTTCCAGCGTGGCTTGTCGCCGGACTCGGTGGTGTAGGCGATGGAAGCGCCTTCGGTGGGGCAACTGATCCTCACCTGAACCGGCCCGGCGAAGCGGCCGCCGCTGGGGTTGATGATGGGGGCTGCGGTGGCGGACCACTTCCCGCCGGGACGCATGCGCTCATCGAGTTCCTCTTCGGGGATGAGGCCCAGGTCGCCGGTGTCCTTCATCCATTGCTCATGGACGCGGCGCAGGCGCTGGAGGGCTTCCCGGTATTCGGGCCGACCGGCCAGATTGTTGACCTCGTGCGGGTCGGCGACGATGTCGTAAAGCTCTTCTTCCGGCTTCTCGGGCAGGAAGAAGATTTTCTGCGGGCCTTTCAGCTCGCGCGCCTTGTTGAGGCGGCGCCATTCCTGGAGCACCTGGCTCCGCTCGGCGGTGATGATGTGCTGGGCGTAGGGCCGGCCCGGCTTGTAGTTGCGGATGTACTTGAAGCGCTTGTCGCGGACCGAGCGGATGATGTCGTAGGTCTCGTCCATGCGGTCGCGCGCGGCAAAGACGTAGTCGCGAGGCCGGGCGGCCTGGCTCCCCAGAAAGGCCTGGCCCTGCGTGCAGGCGGGGATTTTAACACCGGCGATCGAGAGCACGGTGGGACCAAAGTCGATGCCGCTGACCAGATCGTCGATGACGGTTCCGGGGCGCAGCACGCCCGGCCACCGGACGAGCAAGGGGATGTGAATGCCGGAGTCGTAGATCCAGCGCTTGGCCCGCGTGAGGCCGCGGCCGTGATCGCCCCAATAGAAGACCACGGTGCTGTCTGAGAGGCCGTCGCGCTCGAGTTCGCGCAGGATCTCGCCCGCCTGCTTGTCCATGAGGGTCACGCAGTCGTAATAGTTGGCCCAGGCCCGGCGCACCAGGGGCGTGTCGGGGTAGTAGGGCGGCAGAATGGCTTTCGCCGGATCGTGGAGTTCCTCCGGAGTGAGTTGCCTGGCGATGGCGGGGTAGTTCTCCTCCCAGATGCGGCTTTCATGACTGGAGGTGATGTTGAAGACGGAAAAGAACGGCTGGCCCTTTTCCCGGTTGCGCCAGTGGGCGCGAGGACTCGACTCGTCCCAGGCGGTGACCGGCGGGTCGAAGTTGTAGTCAGTTTTTGAGTTGTTCGAACAGTAGTAACCCGCAGCGCGGAGGTATTCCGGAAAGCATTTCACGTAGGACGGGGGCACGCCCTTGGAGCGCATGTGATGCGTGCCGATGGAGGTGGGATACATGGCCGTGATGATCCCGGAGCGACTGGGGGCGCACACGCCGGCCACAGTGAAAGCGTTAGCACAGCGCGCGCCCTGGGAGGCGAGCCGGTCCAGGTTTGGCGTGCGGGCGTAGGGATCCCCGTAGCAACCCAGGTCTGGGCTGGTGTCTTCGCTGGAAATCCAGAGGATGTTCCACCGCCGGGCCGCGGCGTTCAGAAGAGTGCCGGGGAAAAGCGTGGCGGTAAACACACGACGTGTAAGCGCCATAAACCTACGCCTTTCGTGCCAGCCGGCCGCCGACTTCGCGCAGCGTGGCTTCGTCTTCGGGCGGGATAGAACCGTCGGGCAGAGGGCCGGTGTTAAGCAGCAGATTGGCGCCGGACTGTCGGGCCTCCTCGATCATCTTCATGACCTCATCGGCGGTCTTGTGGCGGCCGTCTTCGGCCTTGTTGTGACCCCACACGCGCTGCTGGAGCGTAGAACAGATCTCGCCGTGTTTGGACTTGTTCTTCTCCCAGGCGGCCAGGGCGACCTCGCTTTTGAACCGATGAGCGGCCATACCGCGCTCGGGGGCGGCGAAATCCTCGTCCCCGTTGGCGCCTTGCTTGAAGGAAACCAGGCATTGTGGCTGGAGGGAGCGGATGAGCTGATAGGTTTCGCCGATGGGGAACAGATCGGGCCGGCCGTAGTAACCCATGATGGGGTCCAGCCAGATGCCTGCCAGCGGCCCGTACTGGGTGAGTAGCTCGCGAAGCTGGTTGTGGGCGAACTGGATGTAGATCTTGATGTCCTCGTCCTTGCGCCAGAGGTAGGTTGGCTCGGGCTTGTCATAGGCAGGGAGGGCGCTCTCCCAGCCGGCTGCGCGGGCATAGAAGTAGGGGTGGTGCCAGTCGGCCGCGTAGGAATAGTAGAGGAACAGGCCCAGGCCCCTCTTACGGCAGGCCTCAGCCAGTTCGGCAATCAAATCCCGCCGGGCCGGTGAAGTGACGCTGTTGAAATCCGTCTCTTTGGTCCTGAACAGGCAGAAGCCGTCGTGGTGCTTGCTGGTGATATTGACGTACTTCATGCCGGCCGCCAGCGCCAATTCGGTGATTTTGTTGGCGTCGAATTTCTCGGCCGTGAATTTGTCCTTGAGCCTGGCGTATTCGGCCACCGGGATTGTCTCCCGGAGCATGACCCACTCGCCCCGGCCCAGCAGGCTGTACAGCCCGTAGTGCATGAACAGGCCGAATCGGGCATTCTTGAACCACTCGATGGCCGCTCCGCGCGGGTTGGCGGCGTAGAGTTTTTCGTAGCCCTTGAGGTAACTGGGCGGCGCGGCGGCCGGCGCCAGGGGGGAGGCAGCGAGAGTCTGTAGGAATGTTCTGCGGTGCATAAGCTATGAGCCGCTAGCTGCTGGCTTCTGTAAGCGGGGGATTATAGCAAGAAAGGCGGCGGCCTGAACGGTTCTGTGCGCTGCGATACAATGACAACGCGGCATGCAACAGATTGGTCGATATCAGATCCTGGGCGAGCTGGGGCGAGGGGCGATGGGGGTGGTGTATCGCGCGCTGGACCCAACCATCGGCCGTCCGGTGGCCATCAAGACCATCCGGTTTGCCGAATTCCCGGAGCCGCAGCACCGGGAGCAGTTGCGGCAGCGGCTGTTACGGGAGGCGCGGGCGGCCGGGATCCTCTCTCATCCCGGAATCGTGGCGATCTACGACGTGGGGCAAGAGGGGGAGACGGCCTACGTGGCCATGGAGTTCGTCAGCGGCGTGAGCCTGGAAAGGGTCCTGCTGGCCGACAAGCCCCCGGAACCGGAAACCATCCTCGAGGTACTGCGCCAGACCGCGGCGGCGCTGGACTATGCCCACAAGAAGGGTACTGTCCACCGCGACATCAAGCCCGCCAACATCATGCTGGATGAGGATGGCACGGTCAAGATCACGGACTTCGGGGTAGCGAAGATCTCCAGTTCACAGCACATGACCCAGGCGGGCACCGTGGTGGGCACGCCGAACTACATGTCCCCGGAGCAGATTCAGGGGCGGGAGGTGGACGGGCGGGCGGATGAATTCGCGCTGGCGGTAATCGCTTACGAGATGCTGACGGGGGAGAAACCTTTCGCCGGGGACCAGCTTACAACAGTCCTTTACAAAATTATTTCGCAGCATCCGCCCGTTGCGCACAACCTGAACCCCACGCTGGGCTGGGCGGTGGGGATGGTGCTGGGCAAGGCGCTTGCCAAAGGAGCGGCGGAACGCTATCCGACGTGTACGGAGTTTGTGGAGGCCCTGGAAGCGGCGCTGAAGACCAAGAAGGACTGGAAAGCTCTGCCGCACGGGGCCAGCCAGAACCTGCCGACGGCGGTAGTGACTCCGCGGCCGGGCCTGGGGCTGGAGCCGCAGCCTTCCGCCACAGAGTTGGTCACGCCGGCGACCGTGCGCGCGTCGGCTCGAAAGCGAAGCATGATGTGGGGGATCCTGGCGGCGGTGGCATCCGGTTTGACCGTGGGGGTGGTGCTGTTTCTGGCCGCCCAGAGGTGGTTGGTACCGGAACCGCAGGGGCCCAGGCGCGGCGAGGCAGGAGCACAGACGCAGGTGACAACCACACCTTCGGCGAAACCGGCTCCAATGCCGCCCCCAATCCCGGCGCCGGCTGTACCACAGCCTTCCGACCAGCTTCCCACCGGGACGCAACCGGCGAAGCCACCCCAGGGCAGTGGCAGTGAGCAGCCGGGCCCGCCGGCCCAGGTGCCCCAACCGGCTCAGCAGACGCCCAGCGCCCCAGCGGCACAGACGGGCGACAAACCGGCTCCGACCACGCCTGGGGAAAAACCACCGGAGAGCAAGCCTACCGCTCAACAGACGGAAACGCCTGCGCCGGTCGAGAAGACTCCTCCGAGGCGGACGCTTCCCGAGGCTGTCGTCCCACCCGTCGAGCAGACCGTCCAGGTGGTGACGAATCCTCCCGGTGCGCAGATCGTCCCCGACAGCACTGCGGCCAGAGCCTGCAAGTCGCCCTGCTCGCTGCAAATGCTTCCGGGCCGGCATACGCTGGCCGTGACGCTCAACGGCTACCGCCGGGAACTGCGGATTTTTGAGGTGACCGGACAGCCCCGCGAGCTGTTCGTGAACCTGACGCCGGTGATCGGCACGGTGCGCGTGGAATCCGATCCGGCCGGCGCTTCGATCGTGCTCAACGGCCAGCAACGGCCCGAGAAAACGCCCGCCACCCTGGTGCTGCCGCCCGGCAAATACCACCTGCTGGTGACCAAGGACGGCAAGCGGGCCGAGCAGGACCTCGATCTCAGGGACGGCGCGCTGATGAAGATCAACTTTTCCCTCAGCCCATAAACCCGGACTCCCTGTCAACTGGCCGGGTGCTATCCTTGCCTCTGATGCTAATCACGGTGTCCCTCCGGGAAATCATTGATGCCTTGGAAATGCAGTTCGACGAGTTTTCCAACTACCTGGACCAGGAAACCGGCGAAGTATGTTCGGTGTCGCGCCAGATGCTGAGCGTGGCCGAGAGCGGCGATTCGCCAGATGCGCTTCCGGACTGGCAGCGGCAGGAATTCGAAACGGCGCGACTCATTCTGGAAAGTGACCGATTCCTCAAGCTTCCGTCCGGGTGGGATATTCACGAGTGGGAGATCATGCAGCGGTTTTCGTTTTCCCTGAAACGCGCCTCGGTGCGCGACGCTTTGCTGTCCGCTCTCCGGGGCCCAGGGGCTTTCCGTTGCTCCAAGGCTGCCCTTCGCCAGTTCCGCCTCCAAGAGGCTTGGTTCGAGTACCGCAGCCAAGCGTTGCGCCGCATCGCAATCGAGTGGTATCAGGAGCACGGGATACCCTATCAGGAAGGCTGAATAGCAGGGTCCGGCCCGCCCAGAACGTCCTGATGTCTTGACATCAAAAATCTTGCTGATTATGATGTCGTTGTGAGAACCACTCTTACCATCGATCCGGATGTTGCCCAGCGTCTGAAAGCCCGAATGGCGGAGCAAGAGGCTCTCCTTGAAGCAGGTGGTGAACGAAGCGTTGCGTGCCGGCCTGGCGAGCACTCGTCCTCGGCGGGACGTCAAGTTCTCGGTCGAGCCTCACTCGTGCCAGTTCAAGGCGGGGATCGATCTGGACAAGCTCAATCAACTGGTTGATGAGCTGGAGGCGGAGGCTTCCCTGAGAGGTCTGTCCAAGTGATCGTCCCCGACATCAACATTCTGATTCACGCCTACAACTCAGATTCTCCCCGCCACGCGGCAGCCCGAGCGTGGTGGGAACAGACCTTGAAACGGCCGCGCCCGGTGGGCATGGGGTGGGCCACGATGCTTGGGTTCATTCGCATTATGACGCACCGTGGGATCCTGGGTAACCCCATGACGGTTCGGGATGCGATTCGTCGTGTGCGGGCATGGTTGAATCATCCTCGGGTGCAGGTGCTGACGCCCGGGGAGCATCATGGTGAGATCCTGTTCCGATTGCTGGAACAGTTGGGCACCGCGGGCAACCTTACTACCGACGCGCACCTGGCGGCGTTGGCGATCGAGTACCAAGCCGAACTGGCCTCCACCGACACCGACTTCGCGCGGTTTCCGGGCTTGAGATGGTTCAACCCGCTGGAGGTCCAAGGTTAGGGAGCACGCGCCATGATCGGCCTAACCCGCTCCCATTACCGCATCCTGGAAAAACTGGGGGTGGCGGGATGGGTGTGGTTTATAGGGCCGAAGACACCAAGTTGGGCCGGCAGGTGGCGCTGTGGCTCACCCTGGGTCGAACCACCCCAGGATGGACTGAGGCGCTGGCGGTGCTGCCGCTCAACAACCTCGGCGGTCACCCAGCCCAGGAGTACTTCGCCGACGGGATGAAGAAGGTCCAGAATTGCGTCGGCTGTGGAACTGCTTGCGTCTTCAAAGCACCAGGCCAGAGCGACGGATGTGTCCAGGACAAAACGGTTCAATAGCGGCGGCCCTCCTCGATCAACTGACGGATGGTGACGCCGCGCAGCCTCCTGCCCTTGCGAAGCCGCTTGATTTCTTCGATCACTTCTTTGGCGTTCTGCTTGTTTGTGCCGTTAGCGGGGACAAGCATCGCTATCGGTACCCCGTGCTTGGTGATCGTAATCTTCTCGCCCCGTGCTGCGCGCTGCAGCAGGTTGGGAAGATGCGTCTTCGCTTCGTATGAGCCGACCGTTTCCATGGCGGGTCCTTAGCTGATCTGGTCTAAGACCAGTCTGACATGGCCAGTCGACCTCGCCCGGCCTGTATGAGGTCACAGCGGACCGAACTTGAGGGGCTGGCAAGAATGGGGCAAGTACACACCAGAGGGGTTTGAGAAAGGGATTGCGTACATCGAGCAGGCGA
The DNA here is from genome assembly GCA_963725415.1 of uncultured Acidobacteriota bacterium. GTDB lineage: Bacteria > Acidobacteriota > Terriglobia > Bryobacterales > Bryobacteraceae > CAVRZY01. Next base: position 39,248 of record CAVRZY010000249.1, read on the forward strand.
TCAAGAAAGACCCGGGTCATGCGGCGAGTTACGCTGCGCTGGGCGACTGCTACTGCTGGGCCGCTCTTCAAGGCCTGATGGCGCCTATTGCCGTTTTCCCCAAGGCGAGAGCGGCGGCAACCAGGGCGCTCGAGTTGGACGAGACGCTGGCCGAGGCCCACGCCGCGCTTGGCGCGGTTACATACATGTTCAACTGGGATTTCCGGGGCGCCGAGAGGGAGTTCAAGCGGGCCGTCGAGCTGAACCCGAGCAGTGCCAGTGCGCGTGCCCAATACGGCCTATACCTGATCTTCAGAGAGGGCCTCGATCTGGACCCGCATCTTGGCTACCTATACGCGCACCTGGCTTGGGTCTACGCGCGAAAGGGCATGCGCTCTGAAGCTATTGCCATCGCCGACAAGGCCAGGAGCCTTCTGGCTCCCGGCAAGGATCTGGCGTTCGATGCCTTCCTCGCGGAGGTTTACGTGGAATCCGGCCGGCGAGCCGAAGTGCAGAGCTGGGTCGAATCATGGGAGCACCCGCCAACCGAGCACTATGTCGATGGCTACGTCCTGGCGTTCCTGCACTTTCTCCTGGGGAATCGAGACAGAGCCTTCCAGTGGCTGAACAAGGCCTATGAGGACCGTTCCGCCAGCCTGCCTGGCCTGCAAACGGACCCCTGGTGGGACACCCTCCGCCCGGATCCGAGGTTCCAGGAACTGGTGCGGGGCGTCGGGTTCCCGGAGTAGGGCTCGTCGATCACCACGATTTCGTCAGGCCAAAACGCACCAACAGATCAGCGCCGAAGGGTTAGGATGCTTTCATAAAGCGTTGCCGTGCTGGCAGCGCCATTACGGACCGAAGAATTCACAATGCTGTTGCCCACGCGCTTCTTGCGGGCGACTTCCAGGCTCTCAACCGAAAGGCGGACATCATCGCTTTCGGCTAAGCGGGCAAAGACCTCATCCGTCCTGATGTCCAGACCTTGAACGATCGAGTTCCCGATGACAATCACCGCCACGCCGCCGGGGGCGAGGAGCTTGCCGGCACGTCTCAAGAACTCATAGCTGTCATTGAAGTATGTAGCAAGATAGTTCGCCCAGCCACCGCCTCCGTAGAAACCTTTTTGAGCGTTAAGAGTCCGGAGCGTCGCTAGGGTGGCCTCAAGTTCCGGGAAGTCGAAATTCAGCGGGATGGGCGGCAACTCGCGAACCGTCTGCCAGAACTTTCCGAAGCTATCGTTTTCGATCGCGTCGAAATCTCTTGGTGACTTTGCGAAGCCCAACCAATACATCTGGGGCCGAGTATTGCGGAGGTAGTGATAGTTGTTGGCGTAGGGCGGGGAAGTGATAATCAGTTGGATACTTCCCTGGTCAATAATCTCCTCCGCAGTAGTCCAGGATGTGGAGTAGACTCTGCCTCTGGCCAGAGCAGGACAGTTCCCCTGGAATTGGGCAATGTCCCCAAGCATCTGCTCGAGCTTCTCGCGAATGATCCCATAGACATCAGCGTCTTCGACCAGGGGCTTGTCCACGGCTGGGCGCGATGTGAGGCTCGGCTCGTAACTATAATTTGAGAACTTGACCATCACAGAGCTGAACGCGAGCAAGAACAACTGGCGCAGTGACGGTGATTTGAGTTGCTGGATCCATCCCAGCGCGCGGAGCACTTTCGAAAGCACCCGCGGGCTGTAGAACGGGATGCGGGAACGGAAGCCTGCCGGCTCGGCGCTGGGGGTGGCTGCAGGCGCTTCATTACGGAAGCAATCCAGCGCGCGACGCACCTCAGCTACACGGAGACTGACGGCTTCGAGCTTGGTCGCGGCGGCGAAAGCGGCGTATGGGTTGATCTCGAAACCGATGGCCTCGTAAGCGACACCGCGACGGATCGTTTCCAGCAATGTGGTGCCGACGCCCACAAAAGGGTCAACAACCAAGCCACCCTGCGGTGCGTGCTTCTCAATCGCCTCTGTGACGAAGGCGGCTGAAAAACCGGCGATCCAGGGCACCCACCGGTGAATACCTGAAGTTCGATTCTCGGTGAACGCTGGGGCTGAAAACGAGCTTTTGCCAGACTTCAAGTCAGCGATCTGTGTGCGGCCAACGATTCTTGGCAGAATGGCCGGCCTGAGAGGTTGGGCACCCGGTTTCAGCGCCACGACACTCATCTCAACAGTCCCTCCACTCCCAACGGGAGAGTCAATTGGCCGCTTCACATATCGACCAAGAGCCGATCGAGCGCCACTCGCATCAATTCGGCTTTCGCCACCCGCCGGCGGCGTGATATCGTGTCCAGCTTCAGGGCTTGCTCCGGGCTGAGGTAGAGGGTGAAGGGTCGGCCTCTGCGTTGGACGGGCTTGGCTTGTCTCTTCTGCCTGGTTCGGTTCGCCATCGTAATTAAGTGTCAATTGATGTAAATGCACCAATTCGCGCTCCGTGTCAAGCGGAAGTAAGCGAATTCCGCGATTCAGACACTGGGGAAAGGCGTGGGGCTCGGATGGCGGCTCGGTGTGCGGGAGCGGAGGGAAAAACGGAGAAAGCTGAAGAAACCGACCGGGAGTTCTGCCAAGCAAGATCGAGCCGGGGATGGAATTCCCAGCACCGCCTGGGCTGGAGGCGGCGAGTTGGAGGGAAGGGTGGGCTGTCAAAGAGCGCGAGGAGACTGCGCGAAGTTCTCAGGGCGGCCGGGCATTTTCGAGCAGATGCTGAACATCTGTTTTGAGCGGGCGCATTTTCTGCAGCAACCGGTTGCGCGCCGTCTCTTCGAGTTGGAGCAGGATTTCGGCCAGCTCCGGCAGCAACACATCGGGTAGGAGGGGCCTCACGGCCCCGTCCTCCCACACCACCGCACGGACTTGTCGTATACGGGGGTTTCTTTTAAGGGTGTAACGCATCATACCGTGTCAACAGGGATACCAGGCCCTGGGTTGCGAACCACTCGTTATCCATGGCGCGCTTCGCTGGGGCGCTGTTAGCCAGACGCCACCAACCTTTCCCGGAAGAAGCGATCCGCCAGGTTTGGTCTGCGGGTGCCCCCAGTTGCTGAAGAAAGGCAGCAACGGATTTACCGCGTTTGCGTTGTTGAGGCGGTAGGTGCGCAGTTTCCGTCGGATCCATCCGTCCAGCCGTTGGAGTTCGGCCCGGCACGCCGCATAGCGGAAGTAGTTGAGCCAGCCGGTCAGGAACGAATTCAGTTCTTGGATTACTTGCACGAGGCTCAGGCCCCGGTTGCGGCGGGTATTCTGCCGGATTCTCTGCTTGGCGCGTTCAAGACTCTTGGGCGCAAGGCCCAACTTGCCGTTCAACAGCAGCCGGTGGCTGAGGAACTTGCGCTTCCCGACCGGAGCCACGGCGCTCTTTTGGCGGTTCACGCGCAGCCGCAGTTTCCCTTCCAGGAACCGTACCACCGAGTCCATCACCCGCCGCCCCGCCGCCAGCGAATGCACGTAGATGTGGCAGTCGTCGGCACAGCGGCAGAAGCAATGTCCTCGCCGTTCCAGTTCCCGGTCGAGATGGTCCAGCAGAAGACTGGCCAGCAGTGGGGAGAGCGGCCCGGCTTTGGAATTTCGACTGCGCGTACGGGCTGAGGCCGGTAGGTCCCGTTCCGCAGCGAAGCGAACAGCGCCTCCTGGTGTTGCCGAAGCCAGTCCGCCAGTTGGTAGACCGAACATGCCGTCCACGCCCGGCGATCCCTTGTTGGCGCGTACCCGCCGGTACGCACGAAGTAGGTTCTTAGGGTCGCATACCTGTTCCATCAGATTGACCGTCAAGGCTCGTTGTGGATCGGATACCGTGAACGCTTGCACGTCTCGGACGCGGCCGTTCCGGTTCCGCCGGGACCGCCTGCGCCGGGGGCGTAGGTGCTCGGTAGAGTCCTGGTCGCTTTGCTGCTGCTGTACGCTCATCGAATCCTTTCTGCTACTCCTTGCTTAAAAGATTCAGCCCTTCACCGAGGACCGGGAGATCCTCGGCTACTATGGCTTCGGCTGACTTCTCCGGCCCCCTCCCGCCGGGTTGCCCCTGCGGTAGTCCGACCTACTGCGGCCGGACAGAGCCGGAGACCTCCCAGGGTAAGGCGCGCCTTCTTCTCCCGGAGCCTGCCGGATCTACCCTGAGGTGTCTGAATGACTATTGGGCCACTCCCTCCCCGTCCCTGGCCGGGTTACCCCACACTCCTGGGCCTTATATCCGGTTTCTGTTCGTCGGCACCGAGATTTCGTCATGGGCTTTCTTCAGACTCCGCCTCGCGACGGACGCCCTTGCCTAGACGGCTGGTTCCGGTCATTACGGTCCACAGGGGACTTTCACCCCTTTGAATACGCGCCATAACCTGGCACACCGGGAAGAATGCCGACGCTGTAGTGGACCGCCAGGTCGTTGTAGGTGTGGTTGAGCTCCGGTTCGTAGTAGCAGGGGGAGTGGACGCCCGCGCGTCCAGGTGGCCTCGGCGTAGGTGTAGTTGCTGGCGCCCAGCACGGCCACGAAGATGTAGGCCGGACGGACTTCCCCGGTCCTTGGATCGGTCACTGGGATGGTGTCGCCGACGTGATCGACTAACATCTTCTCGCCCGCGCCGTGGACCGGGTGCGCGCCCGGGCAGGCGGCCTGGCGGTCGGCAAGCTCATGGAAGGCATTGACTACCGGAAGGCCTCCGAGGGCCTGATTCCTTATTGCCTGGCCCTGATGCAGAACGTCCCGGACGACGAGCAGAAGAAGCTGTTCCACGCCCTGGAGCTGCCGAACAAAGAGCAGATCGACGGCGCCATCAAGGTGCGCATCCTCGGCCTGCACCTGATGAACGTGGTCGGCCCGGACGTGCTCACCGCGGCAGTCGAGGCCTTGCGCAACCAGATGAAGGCCGCGGCGGGGCAGCCGTAGATTGCTTTGGCTTCACTACCGGGGTACACTTATCGGCTAGACGTAGCGCCTCAGAAGCTGCGAAAAAATGCTAGGGCAGGTCGGGGACCCGCCCCACCACACCGTCAAGTTGTTGATGTGGCGCAGGCCCCCGGCCTGCGTTGCTGGTAGCCGAACTGAGGCGGGCATTTTTTCGCAGCTTCTGAGGCATTACGGCTAGTCCGGCTTTCGGGCCGAAACCTCCTGAGGAGGCCGCAGCATGGTCGGGCAGACCATTTCGCATTACCGCGTTCTGGAAAAGCTGGGCGGCGGCGGAATGGGTGTCGTCTACAAGGCCGAAGACCTTAAGCTTAAACGCACCGTCGCGCTCAAGTTCCTGACCAAAGAGCTGTCCAGGGACCGGCTCGCACTGGAACGATTCCAGCGCGAGGCTCAGGCGGCTTCCGCTCTCAATCATCCCAATATCTGCACGATTCACGACATTGACGAAGCGGAAGGCCAGCAGTTCATCGCCATGGAACTGCTGGAAGGCCAGACGCTGCGCGACCGCATTGGCGGCAAGCCGCTGAAGCTCGAGGAAATCCTCGACCTGGGCATCCAGATCGCCGACGCGCTCGACGCCGCACAATCCAAGGGCATCGTCCACCGCGACATCAAGCCTGCCAACATTTTTGTGACGCCGCGCGGACAGGCCAAAATCATGGACTTCGGCTTGGCGAAGCTGGCGGCCGAGCGCAGGCTGACAGGTGCGCGCAGCCAGGCCGAAACCGTCACCATGGCGGATCTGGTCACCAGCCCGGGCACGGCCGTGGGCACGGTGGCCTACATGTCCCCCGAGCAGGTGCGGGGCGAGGAACTGGACGCCCGGACGGACCTGTACTCCTTCGGCGTGGTGCTGTACAAAATGGCCACCGGCAGCCGGCCGTTTCAGGGGACCACTTCCGCCCTGGTCTTCGAGGCCATCCTGAACAAGGCGCCGGTTTCGCTGGTGCGACTCAATCCGGCCCTGCCCGAGGAACTGGAGCGCATCGTCAACAAGGCGCTCGAGAAGGATCGCGAGGTGCGTTACCAGTCCGCTAAAGAAGTCCTTGTGGATCTGAAGCGCCTGAAACGCGACACCGACTCGGGCAAAGCAGCAAGCCACACCGCTGCGGTGATCAGCAAGCCCCGGATCTCAAAGACGCTACCGGTGCTTGCCTTGGCGGCGGCAGTGCTTCTGGTTGCGGCTGCTATCCTCTATCGGGTTTGGAGGCCCGCTGGAACGCCTCTCGCGCCTTCGCCGGCCACCCATCGGCAGATCACCTTCGTTGGCGACGCCTCTGATCCCGCCATCTCACCCGATGGGAAGTCTGTGGCCTATGTGACTGGCAAGGAGCGCGAAGACCAAAGGCTGATGTTGCAGGATCTGAAGGCCGGACAGGCCATTGAGCTTCTAAAGGCTTCCGTCCTTGAGCGTCCGAGATGGTCTCCAGACGGCTCTGAACTTCTCGTTTCCGGCACAACGGGTGATCCACCACGCGAGGGCATAATCCTGGTTCCCCGGCTCGGAGGAGCATCTCGCGTTGTACCTGTAGTTCGCTGGGCCTGCTGGTCGCCCGATGGAACTCAGATTGCGGTAGGCGGGATATCCGAAAAAGGCTTTCGGATAGTTGCCAAGGCCACCCCAAGCGTTAAGCCCATACGTCTAAGCGGCTTCCAATGGTTCTATGATCTCGACTGGTCCCTCGCGTCGAACTTCCTTTTGGTTCTGACCCGATCGGAAACCGGAAGAGCAACTATCTGGACCGTCCGCCCTGATGGAAGCCAGCAGCGCAAGGTCATCGAAGAGGATATGCTCAATTCACCTCGCTGGTCTGCGGCTGGAGACGTGATCTACTTCTTTCGCGGCAAGGGCAACACTCAGGAACTTTCAAAGGCTCCTATTGACGCCCAGTCAGGTGAAATCAAAGGTCAGGTGTCAGTGCTATTAACCGGTTTGCAGGCTGGTACGTACTTTACCGTCTCTGTCGATGGAACCCGCCTGGCCTACACAAGGTCTCAATCTTACTCGAATTTATGGCTCGGCGAGTTCAAAGATCGGCAAAAGCGCGAAAGCCTGCAAACAACGCCGCTCACCAAGGGTACCTCAGAGTACGATGAGCTGCGAATTTCACCTGACGGCAAATGGATCGCATTCACGACCGGGTCGCCTTACAGGAATATCTACAAGATGCCGATTGAAGGCGGCACGCCCAGGCAGTTGACGTTTTCGGATGCCATCCACGGCCCTGCTGCCTGGTCTCCGGACGGGAAGCGCATAGCATTCGGCTGCAATGAGGGCGGAAGTTACAAGGTGTGGATTGGTGATGCAGACGGCGGCAGGCTGCGCCAGTTAGAACGAACCCAGATGAGTGACAATTGCGGGATCTCATGGTCACCCGGCCGCCACATCCTCTACCAGAGGCCGGGGAATCGAAATTTCAATATCCTTGATCCAGAGACGGGAGAGGAAAAACCGCTGATTCAGGATGAATCCGTGGGCTGGGTATTTTTCCCCGAGTACTCACCCGATGGCAAAAAGGTCGCAGTATATTGGAACCGGCCACCGGAACGTGGAGTGTGGGTGATCTCACTGGTGGACAGTTCGGCGAGGGCTCTTACAAGGGGGACCTACTATGATCGCCCCGTAGGATGGTCACCGGACAGCGCTTGGGTATACGCAGTAGTCCCCGAAGCTCTTAAGAATCTCCTAGTGGCCATACCAGCAGGAGGCGGCAATCCCGAGACCGTTTTTGCTGTCTCGGGAGAAATCGGAGGAGTCACTATGAGTCCCGACGGGAGAAAGTATGTCTGGAGCGTAGGTGAGAGTAAATCCGACGTATGGCTGGCGGAGAACTTCGATCCAGCTCGCAAAAGGTAGCCACACAAGCCGCAAGGGCCTGCCCCCTTACAAGCCACCACTCAGACCCGGAAGTACGGTCGCAGCACCCCGAAAATCTCGTCCAGTTCCCGCTGGTCCCCGTCGTCCATGTACAGGCCCCGCGTCGTGTCTCGCATGACGATGGTTTTGAACACGCCCCGCCGCCGCAGGATCTCCTTCTGCAAGACATAGCCGGTCTGGATGCTCCAGCACCGCCATCATGAGCATCTTCCCGAACAGGTCGCGGGCCTCTTTCTTCTTGCCCGCCTGGTACCAGTCCCAGATCTGCGCCTGGATGTCGGCGAAGCCCGCGCCCGGCATGGTGCCGCGCGAGCCCCGCGCCATCTCGTTCAGCAGGTTCCGCGAACCGCCCCCGGTCATGGGCGTCAGCAGTCCCTTGGCCTCGGCCACGTACCGCGAGACCCGCTTGGGAACCGGCGCCTGCTCCTCCTTCACGTAGCGGAACGTGGGCAGCTTGCGCGCTAGCCCGATCAGGTAGTCCACCGTCAGCGCGGGCGTCGAGACCTGGATGAACAGCGGCAGCCGCGACGCCGTGGTAATCGCCGTGAAGTACTCCGTGAGCACGTTCAGGTCGCTGGCGCCGTCAGTTTGGCCGAGCGCCAGCATGGCGCTGGCCCCGATCTTCTCAGCGTGCCGCGCATATTCGGCGGCCTCCGCTTTGTCCTTCCCATGCACTCCGATCAGCACCGGGGTGCGCCCCTTCACCTCCCGCACGATCGCTTCCGAATACTTCAAGCGTTCCTGGTGGGACAGGGTGGAGGTCTCGCCGGCCCCGGCGGGCCACACCATCCCGTGCACCCGGCAGCGCACCAGGAAATCGGCCTCCCGACGCAGCGACTCTTCGTCAACCTCCTTGTTCTCCAGGAACGGCGTCTGCATGATGATAAAGACGCCTTGGTACGATTGGCTCGTTCGCGCCGCCGCAGCCTTCAACACCCCGCCGGCCGCGACGGCCCCAAAAAATTCGCGGCGGTTGAATCTCTGAGTCACGTTCTCCCTCCTGTCTCGGTAGCCAGTCTACAACATCGCGGCGTCGCCAAGAACCTTGCTCTCCCCCAGTTTCTTTGACCGGACCAGTGCGGGGACCGTAATTCGGGTACAGGCCACGAATTTCGCAAAGGCGGCGAAATTCGCGCCGGTCCCCGAATTACGCGAACCGGGAAGGCGCCGGGTGTGAAACTGAGGGAGGGCAAGGCCCGGAAACACTAGCTTCAGGCCCGCTTATCGGATTACAATGATGCGATGGCTTCGACCAGGATTCTCCCGGCAGGCTGGAAGCCCCCCGGCGACCAGCCAGCAGCGGGAGCCGGTGCAAAACTGTCCCCAGCTCCTGAACCGGCCGCAACCGACCGCGGCACGGTGGAATCCTGCGCCGCTTACGTAGAGCTCACCATCGAGGGCCAGCCCCGGCGCGTTCCCTTGGATTCCGCGGCGGTTTGCCGGATCGGGCGCAGCGATCAAAGCGCCATCGTGCTTCCGGATCAGTTGGCATCCCGCCACCACGCCATGATCCAGCACACCGAGGCGGACGAGTATCACCTCATCGATCTCGGCAGCCGCAATGGAACTTTCGTGAACAATCGTCGCGTCACCATGCCGCTGATCCTCCAACCCGGAGACCGCATCACTATCGGAAACCACGACTTGGTCTTCCACCGGCAGAAACAGTCTCCCTCCGGGACCCTGGACGCCAGGATCACCGCTTCAACCTCCACACGCGTGGCGCTCAACTTGCGATTGATCACCGTGCTGGTCATCGACATCCGCGACTTCACGGGCCTGGCGCGTCGCATCGACGAAGCCACCTTGGCGCAGACTATCGGGACCTTCATTCGCAAAGCGGGGACGGCCCTGCTGGAGCAGGGGACCTGGACCCAGAAGTACATCGGCGATGCGGTGATGGCAGTCTGGCTGCACCAGAAGTGTGCCCCGGAGCAGGCCGAGCTCCTGGCTGTCCTTCAAGGCCTCGCCAAACTGGCCGAGATTGCCGGGGAACTCCAGTCCCAGTTCGCCCTCGAGGCTCCTATCCGCATCGGCGCCGGCATCAACACCGGAATCGCCTCGATCGGCAACGTGGGCAGTGACGCTTTCGCCGATCACACCGCGCTCGGGGACGTCGTCAATAAAGCCTTCCGCCTGGAATCCGCCACCAAAGAGATTTGCTGCGATGTGGCCCTCGGCCAGAGGACCTACGATTCCCTGGCCCAGACCGACGGCGCGGCAGAGCTATTTGAACGGCACAGCGTGATGCTCAAAGGCTATCAAGAGCCCGCGCAGGCCTTCGCCCTCTCGTTTCCCGCCCTGAACAAGCTACTCGCCTTGCTACGCTCCCAAAGCGCCGGCTAGTCGAGTGGTCATCCTTTGAGTCATTCGTAAGCGTGACTGGGTCGGCCGAGCTGCCACCGAAGATGGCTTCGATCACCTTGCCGACGCCGAGGCTCCCTGCCAAACCGATGAGAATGCCGCTCCCGGCGAGAATCAGGCCCTTCCCTCGTCCCCATGCCAGGCTGTCCGCCGCCACCAGCTACCGCCTCTTCGTGTATATTGCTAGTCAGAGGAGGAGTCATGCATTGTTCGCTTGTGTGTAGAACACTACCCATGCTCTGGCTGACTATCCTGATTCTCCTGTTCAGCCAAGCTCTGCTGGCTCAAACCGCCGGCGCCATCGAAGGCACTGTCACTGACCCGTCGCAAGCCGTCATTCCCGGAGCGACGGTAAAGGTGGTCAATGCGGGTACGGGCGTCGAGACCACCACCACCACGAACGCCACCGGCTATTTCCTGTTTGACAACCTGCCGACCGGGACCTATGACATCAGCGTCAACCAGCAGGGCTTCAAGGCCTACTCGGTCAAAGGCCTGAAGCTGGACGTAGCCAGCCGTCTCCGCCACGACATCACGCTCAGCGTGGGCGCCCTCACGGAAAGCGTGACGGTGGAGGCGAGCGGGGCGCAGGTGGACACCTCGCAAGGGACGGTGGCGGCCGTCATCACCCGCGAGCAGATCTCGACCGCCGTGCTCAACGGCCGCCATTATGCGCGCTTGGCGATGATGATGCCCGGAGCCGTCTATCACTCCGGTGGCGACGAACTTGCCGGCGCTGGCCTCAACGCGACCGGTTCGCCGGTGTCGATCAACGGCCTGAACAACAAATCCTCGGGCTGGTTCGTGGACGGCGCGCTGGACGTCAATTTTGGCAACGGCGAGGCCAACACTCACATCCCGGTGATCGACAGTCTGGACGAAGTGCAGGTACAAACGGCCAACTATAGTGCCCGCTACGGTACCGCCGGCGGCGTGGTGATCAACGCCGTCACGCGCGGCGGAACCAGCCGCTTCCACGGCAGCGCGTACGAGTACTTCCGCAACGACAAGCTCGACGCCCGCAACTTCTTTGCCGTTGCCCCGCCACCCTTGAAGCAGAACCAGTACGGCTTCACGTTCGGGGGCCCGGTCATCCTGCCGCACTATAACAAGGACCGCAACAAGACGTTCTTCTTCTGGAGCGAGGACTGGCGCAAGCGCCGCAACGCTTCCACGGCGCTGACGGCGACTCCGACCGACGCCCTGCGAGCCGGCGACTTCTCCGCCGAAGCGGCCCGCATCGGCAAACCCATTCTCGATCCAACAACCAAGCAGCCCTTCGACGGCAATCGCATCCCCGCCAGCCGCATCAACGCCAACGCCGCGCTGTTGATGAAGACCTACCTGCCTGCGCCGAACTACTTCGGCGAGGCTTTCCGCAACTACATCAATAACGGCGTGGCCAAGACCGACCCGCGCACGGACACGGTCAAGGTGGATCACAGCCTGAGCAACAAGATCCGCCTCTCGTTCACCTTCTCGAACGACGCGATTATGGCGCTGGCCGCCGACGCCGGCCTAGGCGGCTCGCCCTTCCCGGTCTTCCGCCAACTCGAAAACACGACCGGCAAGTCCATCAATGCCCGCGCCAACTTCACCGTTACCCCGCGGACGACGAACGAGTCTTACTGGTCGGCGAAGAAGTTCAACGTCAACCTGCTTTTCGATGCGCAGACCGCCTCGCCGATCCGGCCCGCCGGTCTCACCATCCGCGACTTCTTCCAGGGCGCCAATGTGCTGAACATGACGCCCACCGTGGGCTTCTCGCAAGGCTGGGGCGGCATCGGCACCAACACGCTTCCGTTGAAGCCCGCCAAGGACAACAACGACATCTTCGCCGACAACTTCAGCCACGTCCGCGGCAACCATACCATCCAGCTCGGCATCTCGCTGTTCCGCTACGAGAAGACCCAGGCATCGTTCAATTACACCCAGGGCAGCTTCTCGTTTGACGGCACTTTCACCAACCACCCCATCGGCGACTTCATGCTGGGGTTGGCGCGTACCTATAGCGAGGGCAAGGAACTCTACATCCGCAGCTACCGGTTCCTGCAAACCGAGTGGTTCGCGCAGGACGACTGGCGGATGACCCGCAAGCTGACCTTGAACATGGGCGTGCGCATGTTCGCCATCCCCATGACGCACGTGGACGACAACCTGATGAGTTCCTTCCTCCCCTCCAAGTTCAATCCGGCGAAGGCCCCCGACATCAACGCGCAGGGCATCCTGGTGCCTGGTCCGAACTACGATACGCTGAACGGCATCGTCCTGCCCGAAAAGGAGGGCGTGCCACGCGGCTTCGCCAACACCTTCTACGGCCTCGGCCCCCGCTTCGGCTTTGCCTACGATCCGTCCGGCAACGGGAAGCTGGCCATCCGCGGCGGCTACGGCATTTCGTACCTGAACGTGGGCAACAACCCCAGTTCCCTGGTGCAGAACCCGCCCTTTAACGTGAACATCGCGCTTCAGAACGTCTCGCTGGATGATCCCAGCGGCGGGACGCCCAATGCTCCGCGCCCGGTCACACTGAATGGTTTCGACCCGAATTTCAAGCGGCCCATGATCCAGTCCTGGAGCCTCACCGTCCAGAAGGAACTGCCCGGACAGTTCCTGGCCTCGGTCGGCTACGTGGGGACGCGCGGCACCAACTGGGAAGTGTGGATCGACCGCAACGCGCCCGACTTCGGGGTCCGAGTCCCCGGCCTGGATTTCGACCCCCGCCTGAACACCGGCTACAACTCGAACCTGCTGCGGCCGTTCCAGGGCTACTCCGGCATGACCTGGTTCAGCTCCGGCTTGGACTCGATCTACCACTCGCTTCAGACGAGCTTCCAGCGCCGCTTCTGGAACGGCCTTGCGCTCCAGGGCACCTACACCTGGAGCAAGGTGCTCGGCGAAGCGCAGACGCGCCGTGATATGCGGGTGCAGAACCCGCTCAACTGGAAGGCCGACCGCGGCCCCTCGGACTACGACCGCACCCACATCTTCGGCCTCAACTACATCTATGAGCTGCCCTTGATGAAGAAGCGGCGCGACGTGCTAGGGCAGGCCTTCGGCAACTGGCAGGTGAGCGGCGTCTTTTCCACCCAGACCGGCCTGGCCATGACGCCCGGCATCTCGCTGCCCACGGCCGGACTGGCCAGCCGGGCCGACGCGAGCGGCGCTTCGGTGGCCGGCCCCAAGACCAAGGACCAGTGGTTCAACCCCGCCGCCTTCACCGCGCCGGTGTACGGCAAGTACGGCAATGCGGGCGTAGGCCTGCTGCGCGGCCCCGGTTTCTTCATCTGGGACTCGTCCGTCGCCAAGCAGTTCCCCATCCGCGAACCCGTGAAACTGTCGTTCACAGCCGAGTTCTTCAACTTCCTCAACCACACCAACTGGAGTGGCGTGAGCACCGGCCTCGGCAGCGGGACCTACGGTCGGGTCACCAGCGCCCGGGATCCTCGCAAGATCCAACTCAGCCTCCGGGCGGAGTTCTAGCGAGGCGGCGCCTCAGACCGGCGAGGCATGTTGCAGCGCCCTCTTCACCGCAGTTCTTCATGAGCTGCGGTCACAACGAAATCAGCAGGTTTGGGTGAGCCGCAGCATCCTGGGGCTGGCGGCGCGTTCGGGTAGCGGTCGCGCCTATTCGTAGGGAATGTGAAGGGCGTCCATGATGCCCTTCATATAGCCGATGGCCAGAACCTTGCCGCCCATGGCGTATCCGGGGGTAGCGTTGGATTCGCCTTCCAAAGTGGGCGCGTGGTCCGGGCGCATGGGTCCGGCGAAGCCGTACTTGCTATAGACCTGAAGCATCCGGGCCATGTCGGTGGGGCCGTTGTCGTGGAAGGTCTCCCGGAAGTACTCGCCCTGGCCTTCGATGTCGCGGAAGTGCACGAAGAAGATCTTCTTCTGGGTGCACCACTCCCGGGCCAGCGCTTCGATGTTCTCGCCCATGGCCTTGAAGTTGGCCTGGCAAAAGGTGATCCCGTTCACCGGGCTGGGCGCCATGTTGAGCACCCGGCGGAAGTTCTTCGCGCTGGTCAGGATGCGCCCGATCCCCCGCAGGGGCGAGATGGGCGGGTCGTCCGGGTGCAGCGCCATCTTCACGCCGGCCTTCTCTGCTACCGGGATAACCGCCTTCAGGAAGTACTCGAGGTTGCTCCAGATTTTTTCCTCACTGACCTCACCCCAGCGGGTCAGCCCCTGCATCTTGGCAACCCGGTTGTCGAATTCACTGGTCAGGGCGCCGCCGCGTTCGGGAACATCCACCCGCGTGCGGTACCAACCCAGCCCGGCCATGAAGTTGTAGCAGATCATGGGAATGCCGACTTTGCCGAGCGCTTCGATGGCGGCGCGGTAGTTTTCGATCTCCTCATCGCGGCCGGGCAGCCCCAGCTTGATGCGCTCGGCGGGCACCGGGTGGCTTTCCACGCCCGCGATGGTCAGCCCGGCGGCCTGGAATTCCGCCTTGATCTTCTCCAGAGTCTCGACGTACCGGTCCCGGGGCGCCCGGCCCAACGCGGCGCTCAGGATGGCATGGTTGATGCCGATCTGACGAGCCAGCTTGAGTCTCTGCTCCTGGCCAGGACCGAACACCTCAGCGAGCTGGATGCCTCCTCGCTTCGGCGCCGCAGCTCGGCGAGGCTGTGCTCTGGATGCGGCCGAGGCCGGCAGCGCCCGCGTCACCCCAGCGCCGGCTAACATTGCCAGCGTTCCTCGAATACAATCCCGGCGGGTGGATTCCGACATGTGTGATTCTCCTGTGGAGCGGGCGACAGCGCGGCCGCTCTCGACCAAGATACCACCAACTCAAAGGACCGCTCGACAACGCGTTTCCACGAATCAGCAGCGCAGAGAAGAGGCGGGAGTGCCGGAACAGATCAGCTTTCAAACCAAGCCCCAGATCGCTCTGGACCAGATTCAAGAGGCGGTGGCACAAGGCCTCGCTCGGGGGGTGGTGTTGGCCGATCCCGGCTATGGCAACGACACCGCCTTCCGCGTGGGCGTGACGGAACTGGGGTTCGAGTACCTGCTCGGGGTGTCCTGGTCGATCAGCGTGTGGGAGCCGGGCCAGCAACCCCTGCCAGCCCAGCGGTGGAAGGGGCGGGGCCGACCCGCTCGACGCTTGCGTCGCGACCAGCGGCATCAGCCGGTTTCGGCCAAGCAGTTGGCCATGGAGTTGCCGTCTTCGGCCTGGAAGGATGTCAGTTGGCGCGAGGGCAGCCAGCAAACCCTTAGCTCCCGCTTTGCCGCCGTGCGCGTGCGTCCGGCCCACCGGGACTACCTGAAAACCGAACCCCATGCCGAGGAATGGCTGCTGATCGAGTGGCCGCGAGGAGAAGCGGAACCGACCAAATACTGGCTGTCGAGGCTGCCGGAGGCAACCAGGCTCAAGGCTCTGGTCCGCATCGCCAAACACCGCTGGGTCATTGAACGCGACTACCAAGAGTTGAAACAAGAGTTGGGATTGGGGCACTACGAAGGCCGAAACTGGCGTGGCTTTCACCACCATGGCGCTCTCTCGATCGCGGCCTACGACTTCCTGGTAGCGGAAAGGAGCCGTTTTTTCCCCTCAGCCCGGGTGGGCCATCTTGGACTACCAACCGGGGCGCTCCCGGCCGGCTTCCGGCCCCGGGGGTCGCGTGCGCCCCGAGCGGCATAACCCCATTCGATCGCCACGCTGCGCATCCGGATCGCACGCCAATTGCTGAGGCAGCTTTCCCGCTGCCCTTTTTGTGGCGCTCCTTTTCTATAACACGGTAGTACTAGCCCTAATACTGTTCACTTAATGATCCTGATTGCGTTCTTGAGGTTGATCGGAGGCAAGGGCTTGGCGTGGTGGGGACGAAGAGGAAAGTTGCTCATCTTGCGCTTGATGCCTCGCGGGTTGCGTCGACTACGGCTCGAGACAACCCGCTCCTGCAAGATTTCCTCCAGCACGCTGCCATGGAACGCTTTCCTGTGCTGAGGGGGGAATAGCAGGGAACACGGAAAGCTTGCGACGGACCACACGCACCGCGTGCAGGAAAGATAGCCGGTCTGGGTCTTCGTCCGCTTTCAGGGCCGCTTCATGCATGAGTCCACGGATAGCGAAGTGAGCCATCATGAAGCCATAGAACTCTTGCCGAACCAGGTCTGGGGTCTTGCTGCGCAGTACGATCTTGGGGCCTCGCAGATGGGTCTTGAGTTCATCCAGCGCCGTTTCAATCTCCCACCGCTCGTGATAGAGGGCCGCTAACTCGTTGGCCGGGGCTTGCTCGTGATCCAGAATGGTCGTCACCAAACGGTAGATCGGTTCCGCTCCGGCTACCCCTTCCAAGCGGTAGTCGATGACGCGGACCACCACCCCGTTGGTCTTGTGCCGCCAATCTCGTTCCGAGGGGTAAACCCGGCTCAGATAGGACCCGTCTGGCAGCCGTTTCTCGCAGGCCAGACGCATATTCTTCTTCACTCGCCAGAGCACATCGGCGCCTGTCGCTCGGGCCTGGTTCCACAGCTCGAACCCGAAGAACTGCCGGTCCGCCAAGCACAGCATGCCCTTTTGCAGATGGGGGAGCACTTGCTTGGCCAGCGTGATTTCGCCGGTCCCATAACTGGCCATCTGACTGCCAAACAAGACGTGCGTGCCGTTCTCCACCAGCGAGACGAATCGGATCTGTGGATAGGCGCTCGCACTGCGGCTGGCGCCCGGCCGCCCGAAAGCTTCCTCATTCTCTTTCTGGTCGGCTACGTCGAGGGTGCTCCCGTCCAGGCTCACCAGACGCCACTTCCGATACCAGGCCCCCTTGGTCGCCTGGCCGGCGATGG
This sequence comes from uncultured Acidobacteriota bacterium, assembly GCA_963725415.1. Lineage (GTDB taxonomy): Bacteria > Acidobacteriota > Terriglobia > Bryobacterales > Bryobacteraceae > CAVRZY01. Next base: position 56,156 of record CAVRZY010000249.1, read on the forward strand.
GCCTGACCACTTCATCATGGAGTTGCGTGAGCGTGCTCCATCCCAGCCGCCAGCGCGCTTGGGAAATCCCAGACTTGCCAGCCACCTTCACCGGGGTCCTTGGGGCCAGCAGCCACTGGATCCCTTCCAACAAGCAACGCAGCGCCTCGCGATAGCAGACTTGCATGTAAAGTGCCAGCGCGATGACGTAATAGACCACCACGTGCGCAGGCAAGTCCCTCTGCCGTTTGCTGGTCTTGCCAGCCGCCGCCACAACAGCGTTGACTTTGGCCCACGGGAAGGTCTTGGTGATCACCCCCAAAGCTGATGTAGTCAGTGATTCGGGTGCCTTTGGGAAGCTCTGCAACTGTGCGCGCCATGTGCGATTCTCCTGTTCGCTTCCAGAACAGGACAGCACAGAAATGTCATTAAGTGACCAGTATTAGGGCTAGGCGGCCGGTTGAATCCTAGAAACGGCTTGACATGACAAGCAAATGGTGCGCATATAGTTTCAGGCCAGAACTAAATGAGAGGAATGGATGGGACGAACCTTCAGGCGGCCTTGAGCGAGACCGCGCGCGACATCAACCGGCGTCTGGTGCTGAACCTCATCCGGAGCCGCCAGCCCATCTCCCGCGCCGACGCGGCCCGGCTCTCGGGCCTGCAGCGCAGCACCGTGTCGCTGATCACCGAACAGCTCATCCGGGACAGGTGGGTCATCGAGGGTTCGACCGGGCGCTTGCCGCGCGGACGCCGTCCCACCTTCCTGCGGCTGAATGACCGGCGCGCGGTGATTGGCATCGACATCCGGCCGCTCCAGACCAGCGTGGCGCTGGCCGACGTGAACGGTCATTTCATCTCACAGGAGGCGCTGGCGACTCCTTCGGAACCGGAGACGGCGGTGGAGGAGTTGACCGCGCGGCTGCGGCACTTGCTCAATTCGCATTCGAAGATGATGTTCGAAGGAATCGGGATCAGCCTGCCGGGACGGTTCGACTTTCAGTCGCAGCGGCTGGTTTTCGCTCCCAATCTCAGGTGGCCGGCATTCGACCTGAAGGCGCCGATCGAGCAGGCCACGGGGCTGGAGGTGGAACTGGAGAACGCGGCCAATGCCTGTGTGCTGGCGGAAGTATGGTTCGGTCAGACACAAGGGGTACGGGATCTGGTGGTGGTGACGGTTTCCGAGGGCATTGGGACGGGCATTCTCATGAACGGCCAGTTGGCGCGGGGGTTGAACGGCATGGCGGGCGAATTCGGTCATGTGCCCCTGGATCCCGCCGGCCCGGAGTGCACCTGCGGGGGGCGGGGCTGCTGGGAGGTGTTCGCCTCCAACCGCGCCGCGCTCCGGTACTACCTGGAATCCGAATCACAGGCCGGAGGGCCGAGCTTCCAGGAGCTGCTGGTGCTTGCCGAGCAAGGCGATTCGCGAGCCTCGAAGGCCCTGGACAGGATGGCCCATTATCTGGGGCGCGGGATGCGGATGATCGTGGCCGGAGTGGCGCCGGAGGTGATCGTGGTGGTGGGCGAACTCACACGGTGCTGGCATCGATTTGGTCCGGTGATCGAATCGGAGGTGTCCGCGCAGGTGCTGGCGGGGAGCGCGCCGCGCCTGGTGCCGGCCCACGACGGCGCGGTGGCCCGTCTTCGAGGAACGGTGGCGCTGGTGTTTCAGAAGCACTTTGGGACTCCCTACAGTCGGTGTGGGATTTCGCCCGGCAGCGACCCTTCGCGCGCTAGGCCGTGTTAGGCCCAGCAGATCCGGCGCCGGGGGCCGACTTGGCAGCCACGCGCACGATCGGGACGCGACGGGTCGGCGACGTGGGGGCTTTGGTATGGGTGGCCGAGCAACTGGACTTGATCCAGCTCATCGATCAAGCCTGTGGTCTCAGCGGACCGACTGACGATCCGACGATTGGTCATGGCGCGGTTTGAAGGTGAAAGTCGGAAGCTCGATCAGTTCATAGAAGCGATCACACGGGAGGCTGGTCTGATCGAATGGGTCCGGCAAGGCTGGTCAGGTCTCATACTAATTTAACGTCACAGGTAGAGCTTTGATCCAGTCGAAGGAGGTCATCGATTGAACCAGCTTGGGCTGTCGATGCAATTGTCGGAGACCAAGGCAGAGCTGCTCGACCACCTCATCCAGAGAGCGAAACACGCGGTTGCCGAAGTGATTCTCCCGCAGGTGGTCCCAGATGTGTTCCACCGGATTCAACTCCGGGCTGTAGGGCGGCAGCGGGAGCAATTGCATCGAGGGCGGGACTTGCAAATCCAGGGCCGTGTGCCATCCGGCGCCATCCAGCAGCATCACGCAGTAGTCATTGGGGAACTGGGCCGCCGTGTGGGCCAGGAACAGTGACATGGCCTCGGTATCCACCCAGGGCAGGACCAACGAGCAGAACTGGCCGTCCAGAGGGGCTCACCGCTGCCAGCCCATAAACGAATTGGCGAATGATCTGGTGGCCCACCACCGGCCGCAAGGGCAGGGGCGCCCAACAACGCCGCTGATCGCTGATGCAGCCAAAGCGCGCTTCGTCCTGAAACAGCAGCCGCAGTCGCCTCCCCACGGGCAATCGGCTCAAGAGGGCGGCGAGAACCTGGGGGAGTTTTTTTTAAATCGCTCTTGGGCCCGCTGGCGGGCCTGCGGGTGTCGGGGGCGCGGCCCCAGTTTGCGCCAGCCGTGTCGGTGCAGCAGGCGGTAGACATAGCCCAGAGACACCTCTCGGCCGGCGGCTTTCACCAACTGGGCATGCAGTTGCTTGGCGGTGACAATCTCCCCCGCCAGGGCCCGCCTTTGCACCTGCCGGAGGAAGGCTTTTTCCTTCCCCACCGACAGGTAGGCCCAGCGCCGCCCCCCGCGTCCCTGCCGCTCGAGGCCTTCCGGACCTTGCCGGTTGTACTGAGAGATCCACAGCCAGATGGCCTGCTTGGAGACACACAGCCAATCGGCGATCTGCCGCGCGGCGAACTCTCCCAGGTGAGTGAGCCAGATGGCCACGCGTTTCTGATAGCTGGGCTTGTCCGGGGCTTCGCGCACCCAGACCTGCATCTCTTCGGTGGAGAGCCAAGGTGTAATAAAGGCCGGTGGTCGCATGGGAAAGACACCTGCCCCCATTATCCATTACTCTACGGTTGATGTCAAGCCGGT